>NZ_CP171148.1:4338076-4659038 GCF_043099725.1 Nostoc sp. C110
TTTTTTATATTTAGATAGAGGACATATCTAGCTGGAGATATATAGATACTTGCACAAAAAGTATGAAATATTGAGATGAATGCCAAATTGCTCTCTTTTGCTCAGAATTCAGCTTTTAGTTGCCATCTTTCATTAGTTATTTCCTATTATCTTGTACAAAGCTTTGAACAAAGCTTATAAAAATGGACGAAGTTCTGACTTTTAACGGGATCTGGAAAACCTCACTTCCATTCCTTTTTCCTTATAGGAAAGAGGTTTTAAATTCTCCCCCAACCCTACAAGGTTTGAGGACTTGGGGTTTAGGTTTCGCCTCTTCTTTTCCCTATCACGTGAAAAGTCAGGCTCAATGGTGGACAATCTCAAAAGGAATTCAACTACAACTGCATGGGGTAATTACTCGTGCATCCAGATGGTGGGGGACTTATGGCTCAAAAGTTAAACCCTTCGGCAGTCAAAGTGGGCAAGTAATCTTTTTAATGCCAAAAGGCTTAGAAAGACTTGGTATTCTTCCCAAAGTTTGCGAGGAGGTTTTGGGAATTTTCCAAACTGTGAAAGTTTGCGATCGTTAAGAAAATTGTTGAAATTGCAGGAGGTAGGATTACTTGTGATTCACAAATAGGTATAGGAAGCACTTTCTTATTTACCTGGTCTAACCAAATCTAATGGTTAAAACTGCTCAAGCTTATGGTACACGATAATGGTATGCAACTCTCACCAATGGCTGACGACGGTCGCTTGCTCACTCATTTACAATTGGTTTAAGCTTAGTAAAGTATTTTATTTTACTTTATATCAGTTCTGTCTGTTGTGCCTAGAGCAATAGTTTTCGATTTGTTAATTGCTAGTTTTTTGAAAGCCATTGGTCGTTTGCTAGGAGTTTAATTTCAATAGTCTGGCAAACTAAACAGATTAAAAATACAACAGACTAAATTTAACCCAACAATTAGCTTTAAAAGCAACTCCTGTAATTGTAATGACAACCTCAAATCAAGATCAACACCGAGTGAAAGCTGACGACTTAAATCTAGCCAGACATATCCTCAAGCCTTTCATCTTGCCTAATGTCAAGATGATGGCAACGCAAAACAAGTATTGGATATTGTGCTAAACGCCTTAGTTAATCAAGTTACAGATTTTAAATCTCCGAAAATCTTATATTTTTTTTAATTGGATAATCTCAAAAGAGAAATGTTATACATCAACCTATGTTTGGCGGCAAAAATTAAAAACGATGGAAGAGACGCTGAAAATTTTGGTTGTAGACGATGACGAAGTAGACAGGATGGTAGTCCGTCAGGCCCTGACGATGGCAGGTATTCAGATGGAACTGTCTGAAGTCGGCAATGGCAATGATGCGTTTTCTGCCTTAAGCATTACTGCTTATGATTGTGTTTTCCTCGACTATGATTTACCAAACCAGGATGGACTAACCTTGATTCAACGGCTACGTTTTTCGGAAATTCAAGTTCCTATAGTAGTCTTGACTGGTCAAAAAGATGAACAAATGTCTGTTCAATTAATTAAAGCTGGTGCTACAGACTATCTCTCTAAGTCTAGGATATCATCAGAAAACTTGGCACAGGTTTTGCGGAGTGCGATTCGGATTTATCGGGCTGAAATGCAGGCAGCTTTGGCAAAAGAGCAGCTTAGAGAAAGTAATGAAAAACTCATTCGTAAGAACCAAGAATTGGAGAGACAACAAGAACAGATTCAAATACAAAACTTTAAGCTGTTGGAGGCATCACGGTTAAAATCACATTTTTTGGCCACTATGTCTCACGAACTCAGAACGCCGATGAATGCGATTATTGGTTTTTCGCAAATACTGCTGCGTCCTAAGTTCGGTCAACTAAGTAACCAGCAAGCAGATATGGTTGAGCGCATCTTGAATAATGGGAAGCATTTACTGATGCTACTCAATGAAGTTCTTGACTTTTCTAAGCTGGAGATAGGACGATTAGACTTAAAGGCGGAAATATTTGATGTATCAAAGGTGATAAATCTCGCTGTAGGTGAAATGCGTTCCCTCGCTGATGCTAAAAAGCTGTCATTGTTAGTGCAAACCGATTTGCAAAATCCTTTGATATTTAACGATCCTGTTCGGATCAGACAAATTTTAACTAACCTACTCTCCAATGCGATTAAGTTCACAGAGTCTGGCGAGATTTGGGTTGAGGTTAAGGAACTACCTACAAATCAAGTAGTAATTATTGTTCGGGATACAGGTATTGGTATAGCATCCAGAGATTTTAAACGTATCTTTGAAGCATTTCGCCAAGTCGATCAAACTATCACTCGCAAATATCCAGGGACTGGTCTGGGTTTGGCAATTGTAGATTCATTGGTGCGAATGATGGGCGGCAAAATTTTTCTGGAGAGCAAATTGGGCATTGGTTCAATGTTTAAAATTGAATTGCCGCGTCAAATCACATTACAAAATGTGGCAGATGATCCTCCTAATTTACAATTAGACAGCGACGGAATTTTTGGTAGAGCAAAAAATCCCCATCAGTCATCTTCTCAAGCTAGGCAAGCACCGATAGGATATCCTAAATTTAAACTATAAATTACTTCCAAAAAACTGAGAAAAATTTATAAATTATGTCTGTAGTTGAAAATAATAAAATTTATCGTATTCTCGCAGTTGATGACACTCGAGATAATCTTATTTTGGTTCAAGCGATTTTAGAAAGTGAGGGATATGAAATTGATTTGGCTTCAGATGGAATAAAGGCTTTGAGACAAGTTGAAAAATCTCCACCCGATCTGATTTTGTTAGATGTAATGATGCCGGGGATGGATGGTTATGAAGTCACGCGTCGGATTCGGAATAACCCAGCAATTAGTTATATTCCAATTCTGCTGATTACTGCTTTTCATGAATCTAGCGTTGTCGAAGGTTTAGATGCTGGTGCTGACGATTTTATTCGTAAACCATTTGATACGGATGAACTACTGGCAAGAGTGCGATCGCTATTACGTCTCAAGCACAGTCTAGACGAACAACAAAAAATGACTCGCCAACGGGAAGACTTTGTTTCCCGTCTGACTCATGATTTGCGAACTCCTTTAGTAGCTGCCGATCGGATGTTGAGTTTGTTTGAAATGGAAACATTCTGCAAAATCTCGCCGGAAATGAAACAGGCGATCGCAGTTATGATTCGCAGTAACCAAAATTTGATGGACATGGTAAACACCCTCCTAGAAGTTTATCGCTTCGAGGCAGGTAAAAAAACGTTGAATTGGGAAGTATGCGATTTACGTGAGATATCTGAAGAAGTAGTGAGTGAACTAAGCCCTCTAACTAATGAAAAAGGTTTGACCCTGACAACAGACACCAGTAAATTAGATTCACTGGATAAAAATGCTGGGGTTATTATGGGCGATCGCTTAGAACTACGCCGAGTGCTAAACAATTTGATCGCCAATGCCATCAAATTTACAGATACAGGAGGGATCACAATCCGCATTTTTGAAACATCACCTCTTCCAGGAAATCAAGATTCGGTAACAATTGAGGTACAAGATACAGGATATGGAATTGCACCCGAAGATCAGGCAACAATTTTTGAGCGATTTCGCCAAGGCAAACATAAACGTTCAGGTAGTGGCTTAGGGCTACATTTATCCCACAGGATTGTAGAAGGGCACGCAGGAACTATCCAGGTTGCTTCTGAAGTAGGTAAAGGTACTTTATTCACTGTCCAACTACCCAAGAACATTTAACTTCTTCACGGGGACATTTTTCTGCTGGATTGCTAATCTTGACAAAGTTCAAAAGCTGAGTAAGGAGAGAATTTTCCTCCCAATACACGGCGAATTATAGCCTCTAAGTCCTCAATCATATAGGGTTTGCTGATATAATCATCAAATCCTGCCTTGAGGATACGCTCTCGATCCTCCGTGGTAGCTAAAGCCGTGACTGCGATCGCTGGAATTTTGGAAGTTAAGGGTTCTTGCTTTAGATGACGCACAACATCGATACCGCTAAGACCTGGTAACAAAATATCCAACAAAATTAAGTCCGGTTGATATTCTTTAGCCACCAGCACTGTTGCAGAACAATCTGTTTGACAAATAAATCTACAACCCATTAACTCAAGAGCATAACTAATCAGCAAAAGACTATCATCATGGTCTTCCACTGCCAAAATCAAAGGCTGGTGAGAGTTTTGCTGCTTTTCATCACTCATGAATGAATGTGCCAAATACATCTCTTCTCCAGAAGATTTTATTAGGATTCCTCGTCTGTCTCTATTAGGGAGATACAGACGAAGCTTCGCGCGAACTTATGGAATAGTACTCGGTCAGAATTAGCTAATGTGTTTTACTTTTGCCTATTTGATAATTCTTACCCACGCAAAAATTGCTGAGGTAAGAAAACCTCAAGCTGAGAGGTTTAGCGGATACTTTTCGATTATACGCAAAATTACAGAATATTTTCTTAATAAATTCACCATAACTTTATATAAAAAGATCAGATGATGATTTAAAACAGTATCGGCTTGAACTATGTATGCTTGGAGATTTTAAAGATACTAAATAAACAAGTAATTCAAGTTATTAACTGTTAAATTTTGTACTGAAGTTTACGTGCTTAATCTAATTTAGACACACTCTTTATTAGTTGTACAGACACGATTGTTTAGGTTAAACCAAGAGATTATTTTTGATATATTCCTGAAAAGAAGTAGCTTTTCATCTTTTGTCCAAGGCTATCTACTACTTTAGTATAGCGCGATGTCTATGACAGGCTACACCTATGCAGAAATTTGTTTCTAGATTATTTATTGAAGTTTAATGTCAATACGCTTGGGTTAAGGTTAAAAATTAAAACTGGCGTAGGTTGGCCCGTATTTCTCACAAAGTCTGATAGAAATCAGGTATAAAACTGCTAAAAGCTATATGTGACAAGCATTTGAATAATTACAAAGTATAAACTACTACTAACATGTCAATGCTAAAACATTGGGTTCAAAAATATAGAAAGTCGTAAACAAAATTATTTTATGATTGCTCAACCCAACAAATTAAGCTTGCTGCGCTACTACTGGTCTATCGCATTAATTTTGCTAGGTTTGTAGTGAGCAATTTATCGCTCAAATCAAGGACTAAAGTCCTTACTACGAACTTTTATAAACCTTCAGAATTAATGAGACAGACCACTACTACTATTCTTCTTAACTGAAACGTATTCAGTTTAATACAACCAAAAGCTTGAGAATAATTTTATTTAAGCTTTGTTAAATTAGACCATTGATGCCTATTAATTTTATCTGCGATCAATTTTATTTTTAATCACATCTATTAAAATATTTATCTATCTAAAGGGGGTTGAAATAATTTCTATGTTATCAATATATATCAGTACCAGATTTTATAATCATTGTACACATCCTAGAGGAAGATGACCAGAATTAAGAGTAGCTCTAAATTAATTTTGGTGTGTCGAATAACTGCTTTCAATGAAGGTTTAGCTGAGTGCTAAACCTTTTTTCATGCCTATCGTTAGAGTATGTCAACACACTCTAGACAGATGAACTGAAATCAAAGTAATTATAAATTAGCAAGGTATGGTAAACACTTGGTATATATAGGGCATGGCTTTTAGCCATGCCTTTTTTGTGACTGGCACTAACCAACTGAAACATACAGTTAATGAGGCAAAAAATAGCCCATATATGCTATCGCGTATCCTTTCTAAGGCATCGGCGAGGATCTGCAAGTTCTTCAACGGAGTACTCGCAAGATATTGCCCCTAGATTTCGTACTTGATGTATGAGTATTAATCAAAAATTAATTTCAAAATATCCTCTAACTTCCTAATAATAATATATCCATATCATGTTAAACAATGTTTAACATGATCCTAAAGAAATAGAAAAGCTCATCAAAATATGCCTATTGGTGTTATTAAATACTATATATCAATAGAACAAGCAACAAAAAACCATCAATACCATATATAGATCAATATTCGTATCATTCTATAGATAGTAGAAATAACTATTTTACAAAGTTATTATTCAGCCTGTTAATGCCTGAAAAACGTGTATGCACCCTGGATATTCTTCCAGGGTCTTTTTTTGAAAAATTATAAGTAAAAGATAGACTTTCGTCAGATTAGAAGTAAATTGATGGGCGATATTTTTATACACTGGTTGAGCAGAAAAAATATAGAGGGGATATATCAGAATCTATCTTGGTGATTAGAGTCTTTAGCTTAATCCAGAAATCTTTAAACAGGATTAACTTTAGGTAGATTTTTTGTGTATTTTTTCAAAAAATTAGTTAAGATTTTTATCAAGTTATGAAATACCAAATTTCTGAATATTTATACACATCCTCTAGGATGATGAACTGTAGTACAGAGTAGAACTAAATTAATTTTGTACGTTGTTAAGCACAGCAATTATTGAGGTTTGGTTCACAGCCAAACCTTTTTTTTACGAGTAACCAGGAAGTGTGCTATCAGATTTCAGAATATTTGGATACAGTCTATAGGAAGATGAACTAAAGTAAGAGTCAGTCTAAATTAATCTTGGTGTAGTAAATGCTTGGTATATATAGAGGCTTGGTTTAACCAAGCCTTTTATTATGTACAAGTCTTCAAGAAATTTGGATACAGTCTATAGGAAGATGAACTGCTAAAAAAGTCAGTCTAAATTAATCTGAAATGTCTACTTAAGCACTAAATCTATAGGTTTAGCACTGAGCTAAACCTATTTTCTGATCGAGTGAAGAGAAAGGAGCGATGCCGATAGCGTACCCCTGCGGAGGCAGGCTACGCTGGGCAGTTTCATACGAAAAAAGAAAAATACATAAAGTATTGATTAGACATTTCCAGAAATTAAATATGCGTTATCCAGAATCCTTGTAGAGACGTAGCACTGCTACGTCTCTACACTCATTTGTGGTATGACTTTTTACTCCACTTCCATTCTTCTCTCCGAAACGGCTACGGTGTGTACACACAAGTCGGAAATAGTATCAGTCTATTAGACGCGATAAATCGCGTCTCTATATGAGGGCTTTTTGGCTTATCCCAAGCGTATTGGGATAAAACTAAAACTGGATCTAACTTGTGTGTACACCGTAGCATTGATGACACTGGGTAAATTCCATCTAATTAATTGCAAAATAATCATCAATCTTATGCGTTAATTGCATTGGTACGGATTTATAATAGCTTCACAGATGCGATTCTGATATTAGGGAATAAAGATGGATACCCCTGGCGTTGACCAGGGGCTTTTTATTTAGGGGCTACGCTTTAAACGTCAAAACCGGACTCAATCGCGCCACAACGTCCACCATTTCTGCCTCAACCTGCACATCAATTACAGACTGAATCGGTTTGTAGGCGGCTGGTGCTTCTTCAATGCGGCGTTCTTCACGCAAGGTAATGCAGTCTATCCCAGTTAATCCCAGTTCTGCCTCATTTTGAGATGCACCTCTGCGATTGAGGTCGAAGCGAGAACGAATTCTTCCTGCGCCGTGTGAGGCCGAATTACAAAAGGCTGGATTGCCTTTACCCACCATCAGATAAGAATAAGCACCCATTGAACCAGGGATAATCACTGGTTGCCCTCTATGGGCGGGACAAGCGCCCTTGCGTGTTACCCATCCTTGACCTTCCGGCAAGGTGATATTATGCGGCAAATCATAAATTAGAGGTGCTTCCACATATACTTCTCGCAAACGCAGACGTAGCAGTTCTGCTAATAGCAGGCGATTAATAAAGGCATAGTTAGCAGCAGTTGCCTCAGCTTGCAGGTAACTGGCGACTAATTCGGGGTGAGAATGGGTAGAGAGAGGAAAAATCTGAGAATCAGGGTACTTCAGACCTTTTTGCCAAGTCGCCTTAGCTTTATCTCGCCACATTCCCCCGATATACTTACCCACATTTCTAGAACCAGAGTGAATCATAAAAGCCAGTTGTCCCTCGCGCACTCCCCAAGCGTGGGCAAGTGGGCGATTTTCGACTTTATCAACTCGCTGCACTTCTACAAAATGATTGCCGCCGCCAATGGTTGCCAGTCCACCATCACGTACCATTCCGGCATTGGGAACCAATTCTTCAGGCGCAAGTTTCCAGTCACCATCCATTGAACCACCTAAGAAGATGCGTTCGCCCCTGGCGTTGGCGGAGCCATCGCCCTCTTGGAGTAGTTGCTGCAAATCAGATTTGACTACACTTCCAGTAGGCCGATCTAGCATGGCATCCAGCCAACCGGGAATTCCGTATTGAAATAGCGATCGCATTGCCTCAGCAGTCATTGTCACATCACGCGTACCAAAGAAGTAATCCCCCTTCATTTTTTCGACGAATTGATCGCGCTTTGCCATGAATTCGTCGATTGTCAAATCAGCAACGTGCAGGCGCATTCCACAATTGATGTCAGAACCGACAGCGCCAGGGATAACCTGACCCACAGTTTCGACAATTGAACCAATGGCAACACCCGCATCACCTGGGTGAAAGTCAGGGGTAGCACAGGCACGACAAACGCATCCACCAGATGGGTGGCGGACGCTTGCCAAATTCGCTAGCTGCTTCAGTGCCTTAGCTTCTACGGGGAAGCCTTCTGGCAGCAACACTTCTGCTACAGGGGCATCAGGAGAATTAACTAAACGGACAGAATAAGTGTGATTATCGTAAGTTACATCCAAACCCTGCCGCTCTAAAGCACGCAGGAGACGTTTTAAATTTTTTGGCTGCATGAAAACTCCAAATTGAGCCTTAAAAAAGACTCTTGGTTGTGAAGAGAGTAGGAGACTTGGGTTCAGCAGCCGCGTCTCAAGTGGTGCGGAGGGTTATTTTCCCAGAATTGTGGGGAAAACAACAGGTTATATAGCTTTGATAACACACACTTGCATTGGAAAACAAGTGTTTTGTAGTATTTTGTATTTTTAGCGATTTATATACTACATACGTCAAGAAAATTGAAGTTTAGCGAAAAACTTTTAAAATTCTCTAGACTCTCCAGCCGGCTAGAGAGTCTAGTATGAATTCAAGGGGACTCTCAACCAGAAATTTCTGATTGTTGACGGTTATCCTTCAGTCATCCAACTTGGTTTGGCTAGGTTGTTTATTTTTATCCCGTAAATCTATGACTCTCCAACTCACAGTTCCCAATATGTCTTGTTCTGTTTGTGCAAGCACCATCACCAAAACACTTCAAGCAGTCGATGCCAATGCAAGCGTTCAGGCTGATCCAACAACCAAGCTTGTCAGTGTAGAAACTCAAGCATCAGAAACAGAAATTAAGGAAGCGTTGGCTGCTGCTGGCTATCCAGTTGCTTAATCTTTAAAGATCCTCCCACATCAATCACAGGGGTTCGGTTCATCTAGTTATGGATACTCTCACACTCAAACTTCGAGGTATGAGTTGCGCTGGTTGCGCCAACAACATCGAAAAGGCAATTCGCTCTGTTCCTGGGGTGATTGACTGCAACGTTAACTTTGGAGCAGAACAAGCTGCCATCAGGTACGATCGCTCTCTAGCAAGTTTAGAGAAAATTCAAACTGCGATCGCAGCTGCGGGATACTCTTCTGACTCACTTCAGCAAGAATTGCTCTCTGAAGAAGATGATGCAGAGATTGCGAGTAGGCAAGCAGTACAACGCGAACTTTTCCTCAAGGTAATTGTGGGAGGTGTAATCAGCATTTTCCTCTTTTTGGGGTCGTTGCCCATGATGACTGGGCTAAACTTCCCCTTAATTCCCAGTTTCTTGCAAAATCCTTGGGTACAGTTAGGGCTGACAACACCTGTCATTTTCTGGTGTGGTGGATCTTTTTACCGCAATGGCTGGAAAACCCTCAAGCGGCATACGGCGACAATGGACACGCTGATTGCTTTGGGTACAAGTGCAGCGTATATATATTCTTTGTTTGTGACTGTTTTCCCGAAATTTTTTATTGCCCAGGGCTTGATACCTCATGTTTATTATGAAGTTGCAGCCATTGTTATTACCTTAATTTTATTGGGGCGGTTATTGGAAAATCGCGCTAGGGGACAAACTTCTGAAGCCATCCGCAAACTGATCGGATTGCAAGCCAGAGATGCCAGAGTTATCCGTGATGGTGTGGAAATTGATGTTCCCATCGCCGAAGTCAGAATCAACGATGTGATTTTAGTACGTCCTGGTGAAAAGATTCCAGTCGATGGCGAGGTGATTGCAGGCGCTTCGACAGTAGATGAAGCGATGGTAACTGGTGAAAGTTTGCCAGTCAAAAAGCAGCCAGGAGATGAGGTGATTGGGGCGACGATTAACGGTGCAGGTGCGTTTCAGTTTCGGGTGACACGAGTCGGAAATGATACGTTTTTGGCTCAAATCGTCAAATTAGTGCAACAAGCCCAAGGCTCTAAAGCACCAATTCAACGTTTGGCAGATCAAGTTACAGGATGGTTTGTACCAGGCGTGATTGCGATCGCGATCGCCACTTTCGTCATTTGGTTTAATTTCACTGGCAACCTCACCCTAGCCACAATGACAACGGTGGGTGTACTAATTATCGCTTGTCCCTGTGCTTTGGGTTTAGCTACCCCCACATCTGTAATGGTGGGAACCGGCAAAGGTGCAGAAAATGGCATCTTAATTAAGGGTGCAGACAGCTTAGAACTAGCACACAAAATTCAAAGCATCGTTTTAGATAAAACCGGCACTTTGACTCAGGGGAAACCCACGGTTACAGATTTTGTGACTGTTAACGGTACAGCTAATGGGAATGAAATCAAGCTTTTACAGTTAGCAGCAACGGTGGAACGGAATTCTGAGCATCCTTTAGCTGAAGCGGTGGTGAAATACGCCCAGTCTCAAGAGGTGAGTTTAACGGAGGTAGAGAACTTTCAGGCTAATGCAGGTAGTGGTGTCCAAGCAGTTGTTTCAAATCAGCTTGTGCAAATTGGTACACAACGCTGGTTAACAGAACTTGGAATTAACACCATGACTCTTCAGCAGTATAAAGATGCCTGGGAAACTGCTGGTAAAACAGTCATTTTGATTGCTGTGGATGGCGAACTGCAAGGAATAATGGGTATTGCCGATGCCCTGAAACCTTCATCAGCAGCAGTGGTGAAAGCCTTACAGAAGTTAGGTTTAGAAGTAGTAATGCTCACTGGAGATAATCGTAAAACTGCTGATGCGATCGCAGCAGAAGTTGGCATTGAGCGAATCTTTGCCGAAGTGCGTCCAGATCAAAAGGCGGCGATTATCCAATCTCTACAAGGGGAGCAGAGGGGCAGGGGTGCAGAGGTGCAGAGGGGCAGAGGAGTAAGGGGAGAGAATTCTCGTAAATTCTCACTCAAAACTCAGCACTCAATTGTCGCAATGGTGGGCGATGGGATAAATGATGCACCAGCCCTAGCGCAGGCTGATGTGGGAATTGCTATTGGTACGGGAACAGATGTTGCGATCGCAGCTAGCGATATCACCCTAATTTCTGGAGATTTGCAAGGCATTGTCACAGCAATTCAACTCAGCCATGCCACCATCAACAATATCAAGCAAAATCTCTTCTTTGCCTTTATTTACAACGTCATTGGTATTCCCATTGCGGCTGGAATTTTGTTCCCTATATTTGGTTGGTTACTCAATCCAATTATCGCCGGGGCTGCGATGGCTCTTTCTTCGCTCTCTGTTGTTAGCAATGCCCTCAGATTGCGTAACTTTCAACCAAAAGCTACTTCATAATTGCAGGTTAAATTAGGAAATGTTCAGTAAAAAAATGCTTTGGGGAAGCCTTACAGCTTTAGCGCTTCTCGCCGGTACACCAAGTGCAACATTAGCAGAAATGCCAGCCCACTCGTCAGAGCAAACTACCCAATTTAACCATATAGAGCAACCATTGGGCTTGAAAGTTGGTGTTGCGATCGCTGGTTTAGCCTTGATTGGACTAGAGTTGTGGTGGTTCCTTCTCTATAAAAGCCCTGATTCTTGAAATTCAGATAGCACTGCTATACGTCGGTAAACTAATTGTAAATGTACTTCCTTCCCCTAACTTTGATTGGACACTGACACTACCCCCCATACCCTCAACAAGTGTCTTGACAATAGATAAACCCAAACCACAACCCCCGGTAGTATGAGAGCGGGATTCATCTACGCGGTAAAATCTTTCAAATATCCGTGCTTGCTGTTGCAAAGGAATTCCATAGCCTCGATCGCAAACTTGAATAATTGCCCGATCTTCAAGTTGATTTAATTCCAAAACTATCGGTGTATTAGCTTCAGAGTACTTAATAGCATTATCAATCAAGTTCAATAATACTTGTTTGAGCCGACTGTAATCTGCTTTCACCTCAATTCGATCAACGTTGGACTCGATTTTAATTATGCGATCGCTATATTTTTTTGCCATCATCACCACTTCTTCAACCAAGTCATTTAGCACATAAGATTTCATTTGAAAATATAAGTAACCATTATCTGCCCGTGCTAAATCAAGTAAATCTTGTAGCAGACGAATAGTGCGTTCAGCTTCCGATGCCGCAGTTTCTAAAGCTTCTTGTTGGGTTTGTGTTAAATTATTTTGCCTTCGCAAGACGCTTTGTAAGTAACCATGTACAATAGTTAAAGGCGTGCGTAATTCATGAGAAACATTACTCACAAATTCTCGTTCTTGCTTCCAAGATTGAGAGAGTCGTGATAAGAGCATAGTTAAAGTTTGAGCTAATTCTTTAACTTCGCTGGGTGCATTTTCAACCGATAGCTGCGATTGTCCTAAATCGTCAGCCGAAATCACAGAAGCCATTTGATTTAGCTGACGTAGAGGTTGCAGAGAACGCTGGATGTAAAATGCGATCGCAGCAGTTAAAATAATAATTGCCAAAATACTAATAATAGTTAAACTCTGTACCATTCCCAGAAACATTTTTTGCTCGCGGGTAATATCTTTGACTACAAATACCTCACCCAATAACTTACCCTGCACTTGTACAGAACTACCACATAAAACAAAATAGCTTTCGTTGACTTTGTAAACTTGTGGTTTAATCGGCATCTTAGTTAAAGACATTAACTCAGCTACTTTAGTATCGGATACCAAATCTAAAGTGGCAGATTTTACTAAAATTTTATTATCAGGACTTTTCAACCATAATAAGATGTTGGTATTTGCCAAGTTATTAATAGCCTTTTGCAACCCAGTTTCCGGTTGCATCATTTCACTATAAATTTGCACATCTTGCGGCAAACGCTTGGCGATTTGTTCTATATTATACTTATGACTATCAACTAATATTTGCTGCATTTTCCAACTAGTCCATGTAGCGAGGCTACCTAATACCAAACCTGAGAATGCAGCAATACCAATTGTGAGGCGTGACTGTAAGGAAAATGGGTCTATATTTATCCAAACTTTTCTGATTTGCTTCACTTTTATGGGTACGTTTTAGGTGTTGAATAAAGATATATCAATAAAAAAATCAAAATGCTAAATATAAAGTTACTATTAACCGCTAAATTTTTAGTTACAGATGATTTTAACTTATCTTTGTTGTATACCTACAATGAAAAGTGCAGCCATTCCAGAAAGATTGCAAAATATTTTTCTTTAATCGTCCTCTCAACCCTGCAAATATTTCTCTAATAATAAATTAAATTAATTTACTAGTAATTAAATTAATTTCAGATGAGAATTACCTTAAAATTTTATACTTTTGTATGTCTTCTTGTATGAATACAATGGTTGAAAGTAGCTCTTGCTGTTTAGACATATTTCTATATCCTCCTAAATAGAGTAAATATACAGAGATTCTTGGTATTTTTTTTTAAAGACGCAGGAAATTCCTGAATAGATAATTGTCATAGCTTATTGGTTTTAATTGAACTCCAATAAATGAAAAAGCTCCGGTTTAGTAGGTGTAGTCAATTAATTGAAGTAGCGAACCGACTGCGAAATTTTGACTGCTTCTTGGGGAGTAACATTACTACAATTAGACAATTCTGGTAATACTCCCGTACCAACAAATCTGTAAAAGGGGCCATTTTGTGAACCCAACCACTGCGATAGCAATGTTGGTTGTTTGGCATTACCGTATAATCCTTGCTCCAAGACGCTTTTGCCAAATATAGGAGAATTTATCGGGTAACTGCGTGATCCAGAGGGCAAGTCGCCGATACCGCCAGATGCTGACTCAATCGCAAAGCATTTATCTGCACTTGAATTTTGGTAAACAACTAAGTAACGCAAGCTCTGAACATTTTCACGCCCAGCCTCAACCAATACTTTATCGGCATGAAAATTTGCGGGTACGTAACTTGGTAATGCTATTTTTAACCCTAGCGATCGCAAAACTTTTAACTGAGTCGGTGTTAGTTTTATTACCGAATTGGTTTGTGAAGGTCTTGGTTGAGCAATTACCGCAGATGTAGAAGCGATAATACAGGCGACAACACAAAAGGAAGCAAAGTTAACTGAGTATTTTAATATATTCATGGTTAATAATCATACTTAAAAATTTTGAAAAAGTGCAAATTTCTTGATTTCTCAATCTGGTAAAGCAGCAAAAGTTTTACCAGATGACGAAGTTCCAGAGATCCTTAAAGAATGTGCAAAACGGATTGGAAGTCAATTCTTTTCTGTAGATGTAATAGAGAGTAAAGATGGAACTAAGCGGATCGTAGAAATTGCTGATGGGCAGCTGTTTTACTAAACTTTGGGTGGGGTAACAGGTAAGCGCATCAATTATCTGTCGCCAGCCAAGCGCGTAAAACCTCTGCTACTGTCCACGCTTGAGCAATACATCCCCGTGGAGTCATCGGGGCATCACCATCAAAAATTTCGCTGAGACTACCAAGACCGTGTGTAGTAAGATGATTAGCCATTGGTTCCAAAAATTGACGAGCCTGCTCAGGATTTTTGTAGACGCGCAGATGTGCTAAGACGAACGGCCCCAATAACCAACCCCAAACTGTCCCCTGATGATAAGCGCCATCACGTTGATACTGATTACCACCGTATTTACCCTGGTATTGGAAATGATCGGGCGCTAGCGATCGCAATCCATGAGAAGTCAGCAGCCTTCGTCCGCAAACTTCCACTACACTCTTTTGCTGGGCAGGTGTTAATGGGCTTTCTGGCAATGAAACGGCAAATATTTGGTTAGGTCGCAATGCTGCATCATCACCATCAGGACTGTCTAGAACGTCATAGCAATAACCTGTCTCGTCATTCCAGAAGCGAGAAAATCTATACTTAGCCCGGTCTGCCATTGCCTCATATTCTTGGTGTGGTTTACCAAGGTGACGGGCAAACTTTGCCATTGTCCGTAAAGCATTATACCAGAGGGCATTAACTTCAATCGGTTTGCCAATTCGGGGCGTAACTACCCAATCATCAACTTTGGCATCCATCCAAGTCAGTTGTACACCTGGAACGCCAGCAAATAGTAAACCATCGGCCGAATCGAGATGGATGTTGTAGCGTGTACCGCGACAGTGCCAATCAATGATGTCTGCAAGTATAGGAAAGAGTTCACCAAGCAAAGTATCATCATCCGTAGCGCTGTAGTAGGCGCGGACTGCTTCAAAATACCAGAGAGTGGCATCGACTGTATTATATTCTGGTTGCTCGCCCGCATCAGGAAAGCGATTTGGCAACATTCCCTGGTCTACGTATCTGGCAAAGGTGCGAAGAATTGAGCGTGCTACCTCTGGACGACCAGTGGAAATTGTCAAACCAGGTAGACTAATCATTGTGTCGCGTCCCCAGTCACTAAACCAGTGATAACCAGCGATGATAGTCTTACCGTAGGGGTCTTCTGGCATTGGACGGTCAACAATAAATTGGTCAGCAGCTAGTATTAGTTGCTTGATCCAAATAGGTGATTCCTTGGTCTTGAGGGGTTGATTAGTTTTCCAAATTCCTGTTAGCTTCTGCTCTTGAGCGCGACGTAACTTAAGTGCAGCCTCGGCATTGAGATTTGCTTGCTTTTCTGTGCTGGCTACAAATGCGATCGCTTCCCCAGGATTTAGTGTAACTTCAAAAGTCGCAGCGTGGAGATGGTCTTCTCTATCTCTCAATCCCCGATAGCGTTCAACAGCCAAGTCAAAGCCATAATACCAATTGTCAGCGATAGATGCGCTACCACCATCGCTCAGTAAATACATTAGTACAGCACCCGGATAAGCAGTTACACAAATCCCTTGTTCGACTTCCTCAATAGACATCTTCCAGCCATTGCTTTGGGTGTCGCTGTGATAATCGCGGTAGTTGACCATTGCTTTGAGGGTCAACTTCAGAGGTTGCGTGGCACGACGCAAAGTATATTGCACATAAGTTGTATTAACACCTTGTTGCATCCACACCCGTTTTTCTAACAAGGCATCGGCAACAGCAAAACGCCATAAGGGAATTGTACCTTCCAGAGAAAAACGTTCAATATTTTGATAACCGTGAGGGCTGACAGTCCCATCAGCCCAACGATTGGTGTCTAGAGAATAAGAGCGATTGTCATACAGGATAGTTTCATCTAGTTTTGCCAGCAGTAAAGTACGACCTAAAGGTGGTTTCAATGCTGCTACCAATAGTCCGTGATAGCGGCGCGTCAATAAACCAGCCACAGTTCCAGAAGCATAACCACCAATACCATTAGTAACTAACCATTCGCGTGACTCTGCCGTGTCAAGATTGCCGCAGATTTCCCGCCCAAATTCTATACACATAAGTCAACACTTTTTCTTGGGATCAATATTTGGATTATGGATTATGAATCCTCTAGTGTGCTGAGAATGGTATAAAGAGTTCTAAAATCTTAACTGGCGATCGCGGTTAAATAAAATACATTGTATTGGGTAATATTAAATACAGGTATTCTTGGTAAGACATTTCTGCAAGTAGAGGCTAAAATGCCTCTAAACGATTCTTTAACGTGATTGCGGAAGCACCCACCCTCAAGGAAATAGAGAGCGCAAACTATAATATTTCACTCATTGTCAGCGAATTTTCAAATCAAAAGAGGAAGAATAGAGTGTTGAAAGATGTTGAACGTTATATTCCTTCAGAGGAAAAATATTTAGAGGCATTCCACTCAATTTATGAAGAATTGACTCCGGGACACAAAGCTATCTTGAATAAGTTGTATCAGCATTGTTACTTTATGGAAGACAATCGCAGATTACGCACTTGGGAGTTATCTGAAGCGGCGGGATATGATGGTGACTCTTCTGGTCAAATTGGTCATGTAGGTGGAAAGTTCTGCCAATTTTTTGGAGTAAAAGATGATGAATTTGGGCAACCGGCACTTGCAATAATTAGTTGGTTTGCAGATGAAATCAATGGGTATTGGTATATTGAGCTAATTCCAGAAGCAGCTAGAGCGTTTAAGCGTTTTCATATTGAAAGATTAGCTTAGTTAGCGATCGCTCCTCTGAGACTTTCTCGCACTGTTGTTTGGTGTCTAACTGCGATCGCTTGTAGTTATATTAGCTTATATCTGCGAAGAGACAGCAGACGGCGGAATAATTTTAAGACCATATTTTGAAGCAGCCGCCACCGCTTTTTCCATATCTGCGGGACTAACGCTAGGTAATTGCATTCTCTCTGAGACTGGCACACCTACTTCCATAAAAAACTTCTCTAACCCTGCTGGTGTGAACCAACAAAGTAATTTTGCTGGCTTTGTACCGATATTTGAGAACCTGTGGAGTTGACCTTTGGGAGAGTGGAAAAAAGTTCCAGGAGTTGCTAAGATAATTTGCTCATCAAGCTGAAATTCCAATTCTCCCTCTTGAATATAAAAAGCTTCGTCTTCGTGACTATGAATGTGGGGAGGTGTACCGTTTTGTGGTTGAACGGTAATCTCAACTAGAGCATAAGCTTGACCAGTTTCTTCACCCACTGCCTTAAAAGTATACAAATCCCCAAGCACCCAGTATGAAGAACCTTGTCCCGGTTGCTGTAATATTCCTTGTAGATTGACTGTCATAGTTATTCCCTTTTGAGATGTTTTCTATTACAAATTTCTCATAAAAATCTAATTTTCCAGTCTTTAAAGCTTTGACCCCGGCGACTGTTCGAGTTCTGTCTAGAAGATTGTTGTAGTGACCCATGCTACAAAGCGGTCTATAATGACCAAGGTTGGGACGGTCTACTACTATTTCTAAGATACAAGGTTGGGTGCAGCGATAGCATAATCCAACATAAATAAGGTGGTAATGTTGGGTTTCGTTCCTCAACCAAACCTACGCAGCTTAAGGTTTTATATTGCTAAGTGAACCGTATTGGATTTTAAGACCATTTCGTGGTTGGAATTTCAACTGCGTTCATTCTCAAGATTAAATTCTGTCAACTAGTATATTTGCTTAGTCAATTTTGTCATACAGTAACTAAATAAATATACTTTTATTAATTAGATTATAAGTATATTTATTTAAGTAATACTTGTGTTTAAAACAGTACAATAATTGATTAAAAATCAAGCTTAAGTAATGACGATTATTGATTACAAGTACTAACCTGTGAATATAGAAATTTATGAAAATAGCAAAAAATAGCTAACATGGCTAAAATTATCGTTACTGGAGCAGCAGGCTTTATTGGTTCTCACCTCGTAGACATCTTGCTACAACAAGGGGAAGAAGTAATTGGGATTGATGAATTCAATGATTATTACGATCCTATGTTAAAGCGTAAGAATGTTGTACACTTACATAGCTCACCTAATTTTACATTAATTGAAGCAGATATTCAGTTTTTAGATTGGCAGGAACTCTTAAAAGATGTTGATGTCGTTTACCATCAAGCAGCACAAGCAGGTGTCAGGGCAAGCTGGGGTAAGGCTTTTCGAGGTTACACAGAACGAAATATTAATGCTACGCAAGTTTTGCTAGAAGCGGCTAAAGATGCAAAACACTTGAAAAGATTAGTGTTTGCTTCTTCGTCAAGTGTATATGGTGATGCAGAAACTTTACCCACTCACGAAGGAATTTGCCCTGAACCTGTTTCTCCTTACGGCATTACTAAGCTAGCGGCTGAAACTTTGTGCAGACTGTATCACAAAAACTTTGGTGTGCCATCTGTATCATTGCGCTATTTCACAGTCTATGGACCTAAACAACGCCCAGATATGGCATTTCATAAGTTCTTTAAATCCATTTTGCAGGATGAGGCGATTCCTATTTACGGCGATGGACAGCAAACACGGGAGTTTACATTTGTTGGTGATATAGTGGCGGCCAATTTAGCGGCTGCTTCCACACCCCAAGCAGTGGGAGAAATTTTTAATATCGGTGGTGGTAGCAGGGTGGTTTTAGCAGAAGTCTTAGATACGATTGAAGAAATCGTTGGCAAACCAATCAAAAGAAACCACATAGAAAAAGCGATGGGAGATGCACGCCATACTGCTGCTGATGTATCTAAAGCGCAGAAAATTCTGGGATATCAGCCACAAGTCTCTCTAAGAGAGGGTTTAACGCAGGAATGGCAGTGGATTAAGTCGTTGTATTAAAGGGTATGGGGCATTGGGAATTGGACATTGGGCATTGGTTATTCTCCTTTAAAACTTATGCACAAAATATCCCCCAACCCTTTTAAAAGGGGTTAGGGGGATCTAAAAGTGCCTCAAGTCACAGCGAAACACTTATTCAAATGAACTCTTAAGCTTCTTGCTAACTTACAAGAAACCCATATTTTTTGAGTACTGTCTTGGCTTCACTGCCAGATAAAAATTGGATAAACTCTTTGGCTGCTGGAATATTTTTACTGCTTTTAATTACTGCCATTGGATAGACAATCGGTGAGTGAAACTTATCGTCAGCAGCAACTACGACTTTTACCTTGTTGGAAATTTTGGCATCAGTAGCATAAACTAAACCCGCTTCAGCGTTACCACTTTCTACTGCTGCCAAAACTTGACGCACGTTGTTAGCAAAGACTAATTTGGGCTTTACCTGATTATAAAGTTTCAATTTCTTTAAGACTTGCTCCCCATATTGACCGGCGGGTACACTTCTAGGTTCACCGATCGCAATTTTTTTAATCTTACTATCTGTTAAATTGTAGAAACTAGTGATGCCTACAACATCCTGAGCCACAATCAAGACTAGACGGTTATTTGCCAAGTTAGCACGGCTACCTGTTACCAAAAGTCCTTTTTGTTCTAGGGCATCCACTTGCTTTTTGCCAGCAGAAATAAAGATATCTGCTGGGGCACCTTGCTCAATCTGTTGTTGCAAGGCACCAGAAGCCCCAAAATTATAATTAATGTTGACATCTGATTTACTTTGTTGGTACAAAGGCTTAATTTCCTCTAGTGCCTCTTTTAAGCTGGCGGCTGCGGAGACGAGGATAGTGCTGTTTGATTGCGCTATTACCGGAGAAGGATTAACTAACGGTAAACCAATTGCCAGGAGCAAACCAGCAACTGCTATACCCAATAAGCCAAAAATTTGTCTTCTTTTCATAGAAAAGGCGTTTGAGAAATTTCTTCCATAAAATTGATGCTAGGTAAAATAATACCAAACATACCAACTTATAACCAACTATATCGGTAATTACTTTTTCCCTAAGCCTTCTAGATGAATTAACTCATAAGCCAGAATCTGGCGACTCAAAGGCATCGGTAATTGCAAAACTGCATTCTGAGAAAGGGCGAATCATACCCCTCTAGGAGGAATTTTATATTTTACAGTTAAAAACTGCTGAAAGATCGCGGTAAGCTAGTTGGAATTATCACTGAATTGTGTCAATAAATTGTCAAATTAACTGCTCAGTTTTCTGGGGTGAAATTTGCGATGACCGTAAATCTTAAGTCTTTAGAGAATCCAACTTATATAGCGGCCGATTCCAAAACCGCTTCTAATACTAAGAGAAGCAGCTACGTTCCCTCGAACCATCGACGCATTCTTTGCATTTTTCCTAAATACAGCCGCTCCTTTGGTACTTTTCATTACGCCTACCCATTGATGGGTAATGTCCGGGCTTTTATGCCACCCCAAGGTATTTTAATTGTGGCTGCCTACTTACCTCAAAAATGGGAAGTGCGGTTTATTGATGAGAATGTCAAATCAGCAACCAGGGCTGATTACCAATGGGCTGATGTGGTAATTGTGAGTGGAATGCATATTCAAAAACCACAGATTAATCAAATTAATGAACTTGCCCATCGAGCTGGGAAAATCACAGTTGTGGGTGGCCCTTCGGTATCTGGGTGTCCAGAATATTATCCTGAATTTGACATTTTACATTTGGGTGAGTTGGGAGATGCTAGCGATCGCATGATCGAGTATCTAGACCAAAACTTAGAACGTCCTCAAAGGCAAATCCGCTTTGAAACGAAAGAACGTTTACCTTTAACAGATTTCCCAACTCCAGCTTATCATTTGCTGGATATCGATGATTATTTCTTAGCAAATGTGCAGTTTTCTAGCGGTTGTCCTTATCGCTGCGAGTTTTGTGATATTCCCGAACTCTATGGCAACAGTCCCCGGATGAAAACACCAGAGCAAGTGCTTGCCGAGCTAGATGCAATGCGACAATCTGGCAATATGGGGGCAGTATATTTTGTCGATGATAACTTTGTTGGCGATCGCCGCGCTGCCATGAAGTTACTTCCTCATCTGATTGACTGGCAAAAACGCAATGGCTACCCCATCCAGTTTGCCTGTGAAGCAACCCTCAACCTAGCTCAAAGCCCAAAACTGCTGGAGATGATGCGCGAAGCCTATTTCTGCACAATCTTTTGTGGTATCGAAACACCTGAACCAGATGCTCTCCATGCTATTTCCAAAGATCAAAATTTGAGTATGCCAATTTTAAAAGCAATTCAGGTTTTAAATAGCTATGGCATGGAAGTAGTATCAGGAATCATCATTGGGTTAGATACAGATACACCAGAAACAGCAGACCGAATTATCGAATTTATTCGGGCATCTCAAATTCCCATGTTGACAATTAATCTACTTCATGCGTTGCCTAGAACTCCGTTATGGCGGAGGTTAGAAGCAGAAGGACGACTCGTATTTGATGAAAGCCGGGAATCAAATGTTGAGTTTTTGATGCCCTACGAGCAAGTTGTCGAGATGTGGCGGCGCTGCATCACAACTGCTTATGAGCCGGAATTTTTATATGAGCGGTTTGCTTACAATATGGAACACACCTATCCAAATCGCATCGAAGTACCTAACAGTCCTGCTCGCACTTCTGGGGCTAATATCCGTAAAGGTTTAACTTATTTAACTAATATTTTGCTGCGGATAGGCTTATTTAGTAACTATCGTCAGACTTTCTGGAAAATGGCCAAGCCAGCACTGAAAGTAGGTGATATTGAAAACTTGATTCACGTCGGACTTGTGGGACATCATTTGATTAAGTTTGCACAAGATTGTTCCAAAAACGAAGAATCAGCTTCGTTTTATTCGCAAAAAATCCTCACAAAAGTTCGTAGTTAGCTCTCAAAATAAGGAACATCACATTAGTTATTCCCAGTCATAAGCTGGGAATAAGATAACTCTCCACTTTCTTAAGACTTACGCAATAACTCTCTGAAACTCTCATTCCTTTGTGTCCTTTGCGCCTTTGCGGTTCGTTTTTCCATTATTTTGCGTAAGTCCTGTTTCTATCTCAGTCAATTACGAATTATTTTAACAGGGCATCAAAGTATTGAATCTCCCCAGTACAGCCATATCTTCTGCATCTAACTCCGTCGGAATGCCACTGCGAATTAATTCCGAAAAGTCTTCATTGGGAACCATCACAGTCAACGTATACAAGCGAGTAGAACCAGTATTTTTAATCAAATGAGTCCCAGTGGGAGGCACTAATAAACTATCTCCAGCCTTGATCGTGGCACTCTTGCCGTCACACATAGCGATCGCTTCGCCTTTGAGGACAAAAAACATTTCCACCGCCCACTGATGGCGATTTGGCGGTGTTTGTCCACCGATATCAAAAATTTCTATACAGCAAGTCAAAGAAGTATTAGCATTTGTCGAATCGAAGATAATTGCTAATCGATTAGAGTCATTAGGACTAATGCGATATACTTGGTAATCTTTGGGAGATTTGATAACCGGAATTACACAACGAGTAGCGTACATTTATTTATCCCCTCTAAAGTTATCGATGGGTATGAAAATTCCTAAAATCCAAGTCTTGAATATTAAGTTGTGAGTTGTCAGGAATGATGCAAACAATAGCCACAAAGAAAGATTTTCAGGTAGGGACAATTCATTAATTAATTGCCCCTACCGCGTGGGTTATGCGTAAGTTCTAAGTTGTATAAATGAAAAAATCACTAATTGTTAAACACTAAATACTCCTCATTCAACCAATTTTGAATTTTGGATTGAAGGAAAAATCTAAAATCTAATCACTCCTCATTCTTTTGCAGCGCTGTTAAAATCTCTTGGGAGTCAGTGACAAAACCGAAGCATTGTTTAACATTGTACAACGTTGCTAGCCAACAATATTCAGGCGAAGTCGTAGCGCTACAATCTTTAACTAACACACAGTCATATCCTAAGAAATTGGCATCACATAAGGTAGCTAGCACGCATTGATCAGCATTAACACCAGCAAAAAATAATGTTGTGCTTCCCAGATTCCGCAAGATACTATCTAATGGCGTGTCCCAAAACCCACTCATCCGATATTTGTCCACACAAATATCTTCAGGAAGCTGTTCTAGTTCGTCTACTACTGCCGCAGCCCAACTACCCGCCATTAGGACTCTTGCACCATTGCTTGGTAGTGGATCGCCTAATCCCACACCTGCCCCTGTGGGGTTATAGACATGACGCGAACCAGCACTAATATTGAGTAAGTCAGGGCGATTCCCCCAATTTATCCAAATGACTGGAACACCCGCTTCACGAAGTTCTGGAAGTAAGTTATTCAAAGGTTTAATCGGCTGACGTGCTGGAGTTACATCCACGCCAATATGCGCTAACCAGCCATCAGGGTGACAGAAGTCGTTTTGCATATCAATGACGAGGATAGCGGCTTTTGCCAAGTCTAAACGCAGGGTTTTAGTTTCTGTTGATAAAATAACGGGTTGTGGGGGTTTTTGAGGACGAGTGATATCTGCGATCGCATCATTCACTGTCCACGCATTTGGTGAGACTCCCAATGTCCGAAAAGGCAAATTCATAAAATTGCAATACCCAACACCATTTTCTATCTTGTAACTTGAAATTCAGTTGAAAATACAATTACTTAATCAAGGTTAAATATGGTAAATTTCACTATTCAGAATGTTTTAATTGCCGCCAGTGATGATTATGCGACGGTAGATGTACAGATTGTAGATGGTGCGATCGCAGCCATTGCCCCCAATCTACCAGTAATCGGCACTGTCATAGATGGCAAAAATAAACTGCTGCTACCTGGTTTTTTCAACGCTCACACCCACTCATCAGAGATGTGGCAACGGGGAATCATGTCAGTTTTGCCTTTAGAATTATGGTTGGCGGAACTGTATGATTTTGCCCCCCTCGACACTGAACAGGTTTATCTCAGCGCCTTGGGTACTGCGGTAGAAACCTTGCTTTCTGGCGGTACGAGTGTAGTAGATCACCTAGTGTTAATTCCCGGACTTGAGTTAGAAACGATCGCTATTGCAACTCGCGCTTACAGAGAAGTTGGAATTCGTGCCTTTATCGCCCCCTTAATTCAAGATGAATCCCTCACCGCAGGGCTTCCATCTGGAGAATCAGCAAGAACTCATGAACCTTATCATCGCTCAACTGCGGCAACATTGGAAATTATCGAAGAGGCGGTGAGACAGTTTCATCGTCCAGATGAAGGTGTAAATATTTTGGTCGCACCAACAGGAATACAATTGTGTAGTGATGCTTTATTTACAGGATGTATCGAGTTAAGCGATCGCTATAATCTTTGTCGTCACTCCCATTTACTCGAAACTAGGGCACAGGAAAAACTCGCCCAAGAAAAGTACGCTTGTACTGCCGTGGAACATTTGAAAAGAATCGGGTTTTTGAGCGATCGCACTTCACTTGCTCATTGCGTTTGGTTAAATGATGCGGATATCGCCATCCTCGCCGAAACTGAATCTACAGTTGTTCATAATCCCTTAAGTAATTTGCGTTTAGGCAGTGGCATTGCCCCAATTTTAAAATATCGTCAATCTGGAGTAAATGTAACTTTTGGTTGTGATGGTGCTTCTAGTAATGACTCCCAAGATTTGCTAGAAGCAATCAAAATGGGTTCTATTTTACATAATATTACAGACTCAGATTATCAATACTGGATTACGCCCCGACAAGCAGTAGAAATGGCATCTTTAGGAGGTGCGAAGGGACTGAATTTGGCAGACAAACTCGGTTCCCTTACTGTGGGAAAACAAGCAGATTTAGTACTTTATGATCTCACCAATTTATCATTGCTTCCGCGTACAGACCCCATTGGTTTATTGGTTTTAGGCCGTCCTACCAATGTTGTTAATAGTGCTTGGGTTAATGGCAAGCAAATTGTTGCTGATGGTAAAGTTACCACAATTAACGTTGATGAATTGCGAAAAGAATTATTTAATCGCAGTCAATGGGAGACAAAGCGTAAGTCTGAAACCGTCGCGCAAATTGAGGCTCATTATCGCACGGTTATGGGGTTGTGAAACTGCCATCGCAAGTGAAGCAGAGTTAAAAAATATGTTAATTCAACCAATCCTCTGCTTTTCGTCTTTTTCAAGCCTAATTTTGACCTGCTTAATTTTATTTCTACACCATTATTCTTTACGTATAAAAAATAGCTAGTGTTTTATGTATACATTATTGTGGGTTTTATACTTAATTTACTTCTGAGTTTGAATATAAGTTGGTTATGTAAATGATTTTTTATCACAAATTAGAAATTCGTGTTTAGCCAAGCTAGAATTAAATTGCATAATTTTTGATTACTTAGCTTTCAAGTAATATTACTGAACTACGATCTGCTATAAAAAAGCAATTACGTAGATACCCCTTATAGATAAACTGCATAAGGCGAAAAAGAATGCCGAATAAATCTAATGTAAGACTTACGTTAAATTTCAACGATCTAAATTTAGAACCTAGAGAGCAAGATGAGCAGGCTCAATGGTTCATAACTGAACTGAAAGAGATGGATGAAATAGAAAATGTTACTCGTGTATACGATGCCAATCCTCCAGAAGGCAATAAAGCTTTAGGTGGTTTTTTAGTAGGAATGTTAATAGCAGAATTTAATGCAGAGAATACAAAAAAAATATTCAGGTTTTTGAGTGATCGTCTTGGCGGAAAGTCTATTCAGCTAGAGTTAGAGGCAAATGGTATGAAATTGAAAGTATCTGCTCATAGCCGAGAAGAATTAGAACTTGCGATTAAAGCTGCTCAAGAATTTATAGCAGCTAAATAAATTTACTATAAAACAGCAAAGAATTTTGATTTTTTTTAGCGCAATATAAAGATATAAAAATGGCAAAAATAGCATTGTTAATTGGAGTCGATGAATACGAACCTGGGTTAAGCCCTCTTCCAGCAGCTATGAAAGATATTGAATCATTGCGTCGGGTTTTACAGGACCCTGACATGGGAGATTTTAACGAGCTAAAGAGTTTAAAAAATCCTGATCCTCAGACAATGCAGTACGAAATTGAAGCACTTTTCTCAGAGCGAACTAAAGAAGATTTGATACTTTTCTATTTTTCTGGGCATGGTATTAAGGATGACACAGGTAATTTATACTTTGCAACTCGCGCAACAAAGAAAAACTCAAGGGGAGAATTAGTAAGGGCAACTGCTGTCCCTGCAAACTTTATTCATGAAGTAATGAAACGTAGCCGCGCGAAGCGGCAGGTAATCATACTCGACTGCTGTTTTAGTGGAGCATTCGATCCAATTCTATCTGCTAAAAATGACAATTCCGTTGATTTACAAGGACAACTAGGTTCAGAAGGACGAGTAGTTCTGACATCCTCCAGTTCTACTGAGTATTCTTTTGAACAACAAGGCTCAGAACTATCTGTCTATACTCGTTATTTAGTAGAAGGCATCGAAACAGGAGCAGGCGATCTTAATCAAGATGGACAAGTATCCATATTAGAGCTTCATGAGTATGCTACTAGCAAAATTCAAGAAGTGCTTCCTAGTATGACTCCTAAAATCATTGTCCTAAGAGATAAGGGCTTTGAAATCATATTAGCGAAAGCAAAATCTATACCCATTCCAGTTTTAGAAACAATTCAGACCAAGATTCACATCGGAGAAGTTAAATTAGAATATTCTAAAAAGCTAAGTAATACTAGGTACTATAATCCTATCCCAAGCTTATTACAACCTTTTGAATCCTTTATTAGCAGATTAGCTGAACGATTAGGAGAATATTCTGTTAAATATTTATCTAACAACACTGGAGATACAGCAGCTACAGTTCAAAATTTTATTCTTGAAGTTATTAGACAAACTTCAGACGCAGACTTAGTGTTTGTAATGCATCGTGTCGAAAATCAAAATAGTTGGAATATAAAGGCACAAAGCAATTTTAGTGAAATTATTGATGATGATGCTTATGGCAATATTCTAAAAAATAAAATTCTTTCTAATATTCCAATTAATTCTATCTTTACTTCAGATCATCAGGGGATTTACAGAATTCACTATGATGAGCAAGAATCAGCATCTAAAGCTTTTATACTGATACCTTTAGATACGTTAGATAATGAATTTATATTAGTCTGTGGTTTGTTAAAAGATTCTTATTTACTTAGCGATGCTTACTGTACAATCATATCTAGTTTCTACGAAGCTAGCCAGGAATTATATCTCCAACCTACAAGAGTTGAAGCAGCAATTCTTGACAATTTGAAAAAGAATTACGGTTTTGTTCCTTTTTCTTTCTATGAGAAAAGGTTTAATCTTTTTTGCGATCGTCTAGCCAAAATTATTATATATTTTGAACCTATTCTTGACTTAGATACATTTTCAATTAGTGGTTGGGAAGCTCTTGCTCGCGATCCAGATAGCTTGATAGCTCCTGTTGATCTATTCTATGCTGCTGAGTTATGGGGACGTAAATTTACAATTGAGTTAGATCAAGTTCTTCTCAATCTGGCGGCTGATAGCTATAGACGAGCATTAATTGAAGCAAAACAAAGTAGAACTCATGAAATACTTCCTCTATCAGTCAATGTGTATCCAGAGTCTCTGATGCGAACCGCTTATTTTGAGACTGTTCGTGAGATTGTTAAAGAAGGAACAAGCAATCACATTACAGCCAAAAAGCTAATTTTAGAAATTTCCGAAAAAACTGATTTGCCAATTTATCAGGATGGAGTGAAGCTTAAATCTCCTTTAGATACATTTAAAACTAGATTGTCTAAATATGTTCAAGAGTTAAAAATTAAATTTGGTATTGATGATTTTGGAGTTGGTTATGCGTCAGTCTCTCGATTAGCAGGACTTAATCCACCTTATGTAAAAATTGACCGTGAAATTCTTTATCAAGAACCCGTTAATGTTATTATCGAGTTTGTTCAAAAAATAGTTACAACAACGAATCCACTAAACCCAGCAAGTATAATTGTTGAGGGATTAGATGAAAATTCACCAGTTACACTAAATCAATTGAAAAAATTAGGTATTAGCTATGTACAAGGTCATATAATTGGAAAGGCAGAACCTACAATTTATCGTTTATCTCAAGAGAAAAGTGAGTTTTTAAGAAAGCAGATATTAGGAGAGTAATTCTGAGAAGGTTATGCAGGAGGTGCTGCACACGCCTCCAATGACTTCTATGCACTCATTGGTAGCCATCTCAGCTGTTGGCTACCCGCGCCCGCCAAGAGGGTTGAGGTCAAAACTAGATTATTTAGAAATATTACAATGATTTGACGCAATACACTTGGGTTAGGCATTTCTTTCTTCTCTCTGCGCCTTCTCTACGAGACGCTACGCGTTGGCAAAGCCTCTCGTAGAGAAGGCGGTTCGTTAAACAATAACAGAGTTTTAGCCTTAACTGAAGGTATTGTAATTTGACGTGCGATCGCTAATTTCTTGTTTACAGCATCAAAACTCTAGTAATTGACTACAAAGCCACAAAAGAAGGCAGATTTTTGTGTATGCTTTGTGTCCAAGTGCCTTAGCGATACCTTTTTGGGAGTAAACATGGAACGCGCCATCTCTGCGTTAGGAATCTTAGTTTTTATCGGTATATCCTACGCTTTTTCGGTTAATCGTCAAGCGGTGCGTTGGCGCATAGTGGCGTGGGGTTTGGGATTAGAATTTGCATTGGCAATCGTGATTCTTAAAACTCCTTGGGGTTTGACTGTGTTTAAATTTCTGGGAGATTTTGTCAGCAAATTTTTAGCATTTTCTGATGTTGGTGCCAAATTTGTCTTTGGAGAAAATTTTAAGGATCATTTCTTTGCCTTCCAAGTGCTGCCGACAATTATCTTTTTCTCTGCCTTTATCAGTGTCTTATATTACTACGGCATTTTACAGCGAGTGGTAAATGTGATGGCGTGGGTAATGACGAAGACGTTGAAAACATCGGGTTCTGAATCTTTATCCTGTGCGGGTAACATCTTTTTAGGGCCAACAGAGTCAGCACTGATGGTTAAACCTTATATCGCGAAGATGACGCAATCAGAACTTCATGCCGTGATGACGGGTGGTTTTGCCACAATTGCAGGTGGAGTACTAGGGGCATATCTTTCTTTTGGGATACCAGCAGAACACCTAATTGCTGCTTTTTTTATGACTGCTCCCACATCATTGGTAGTATCAAAATTGCTGTATCCAGAAACAGAAGTATCAGAGACGCTTGGTGAAGTAAAGGTAGATGTAAAAACCAATTATGTAAATGCAATTGATGCTGCTACAGCCGGAGCAATTGACGGCGTGAAACTAGCGGTTAACGTTGGGGTAATAATTATCGCTTTTTTAGGATTATTGGCTGCTTTAAATGCACTGCTGGGATGGTTGGGGGCATTTGTGAGTTTACCGCAACTGTCATTACAGCTGATTTTATCTATTTTTATGGCTCCCGTAGCATGGTTAATGGGCGTACCTTGGGCTGATTGTCAGCAAGTGGGGGCTTTGTTGGGTACAAAGACAATTCTCAATGAGTTTATTGCTTTTTTGGATTTGAAGGCACTAATTGAAAGTGGTAAAATTTCCCAACGTGCAGTAATTATTGCGACTTACGCCTTATGTAACTTTGCAAATATAGGTTCAATTGGCATTACTATTGGCGGCATTACTGGGATAGCACCTAATCGCCAGCATGATTTAGCTCGTATGGGTGTAAGATCAATGATTGGCGGATCATTGGCGGGTTTTATCACCGCTTGCATTGCTGGGATGCTGATTTGAAGAAGAAATTAGGAGTAAGACTAAAATCGCTCCAAACTAGTTTTAGCACCCCGCCACCCGTGGAAAATAGGCATAGTAAACAATCCCCAGGCTAAACCCGTAATCAACCCAAAAAGTGTAACCAGATAATTATTAAAACTCCACAAACCGAAAATTTGTGCTGCCAATTCTAAAGGATAAGCCATCATCAGCACACTAGCGATCGCCATACCACTCCATCCATACTGGCTTAACCAGTAAAATCCTTTACCACCAGTTACCCCATACAGCAGGCGAGTAATCAGCAAACCCGTGACAGTGCCGTAACAGCGCATACACACAGCCATAATATATGGTGGTGCCAAATCTAACCCCATAGTTGGTTGCGGACACACATGATTACCCATGAAATAAATGATGTCCGCAATCCCAGGAAGCAAAGACACTCCAGACGCAGCCAGAAAGGGAGCAATTGGCGGGCCAAAAACCATCCCTACTAACAAGAAATCAGCAATCAAACTTACCCAATTAACCTGAAACTCTTCCCTGAAAGCTACTCTTGTCATCTCCCTTTCTCTGCGCCCTCTGCGCCTCTGCGGTTCGTCTCTTAACCTACCTTATTTACATAGGGACTTGTCAACTTATCCAACTGCTGAATCAACAGACTCAGGAACAATCCCACATCCGTAACCACACCCACCGATTCTACAGAACCGCGATCGCTTAACTTAGTCACCACAGCTGGATTAATATCCACACACACCATCTTCACCCCCGCCGGAGTCATATTTCCCACGCCAATGGAGTGCAGCATTGATGACAGCATCAAAATCATTTCCGCACCTTCTAGGTGTTTAGCATATTCCTCCTGTGCCTGAATCAAATCCATTTGGGTATCAGGTAAAGGCCCGTCATCCCGAATCGATCCCGCAAGCACAAAAGGTATATTATTATGGACGCACTCATACATCACGCCACTCTTAATTGCCCCCGCCTCCACAGCTTTGGGAATGCTGCCATAACGACGGATACTATTAATTACCTTCAGGTGATGGCGGTGTCCACCACGAACGGCGATACCCCGCTTCATGTCCACACCCAAGGAAGTGCCCATGATATTTTGCTCGATGTCGTGAACTGCGATCGCATTTCCACCCAGCAGCGCTTGTACATATCCTTCTCGAACCAGTTGCGCCAAGTGTTCGCCGCCACCAGTGTGAATCACCACGGGCCCAGCCGTGACAACTACCTTACCACCAGCATCGCGGATTTTCCGTAATTCCCAAGCTACTTGTTCAACCACCAATTCCACGCGCCGTTCGCTGGAAACGCCCGCCGACATGAAGCTGAATTCTTGGGTACTGCGTTGTTCGCGCGATTCAGTTTTGCGAATGGTACGGATACCTAGTACATCTACAATTACTCGTTCGCCAACTTCTAAATCTCGTAGTATTTTACACCTAGCTACGAAGCCAGAAGGGGTTTGAGTAATTGCGATCGCGCCATCCATGCGCTGATTTTCTACCTTGATCCACTGCCCATTAATTCGGACTTCGGTAGGATAAATTGTACTGACGTAGAAATCATCAGGTGCTACACCATCTTGGATTACAGGTTCCAAGATCGCGTCTCGCTCATCATGGGGTAAATCTACTGCACCTAAATCAATCAATAGAGAGATGATTTCTTCCATCACCTCATGAGATGGTGCTGATACCTTCACTTCGGCGGCGGAGGTACTTTGCCGTTGTTCTCCCAAGTTGAAATTCAGAACTTGGAAGCTTCCCCCGGCATCTATAATCAAATCCAAGGCGCGGTTAATTAAGCCAGCATCAAGTAAGTGTCCTTCCATGCGAATGATTCGGCTTTCTACCGAGACATTGGCATGAATTTCATCCCTAACTGGTTCCGTTACCCGCAAGGTTAAACATTTAGCTGCACCACCAGCTTTGAGAAATTCGGTAAGCGGTGTTTCCAGCACTTGGAAACCCACTTCTGCAAGGCGGGTTTTCAAAGCTTCACTCGCTTTGTTCATGATCACAATGCTGTCCACATTCACCGTATTACAAGCGAAGTTGACTGCATCGGCTTCAGCAATTGCGATTCGCTTTTCTGGTGCGACTCGCATTTCAATTAAGCGGTTGGAGTAAGAATCAAAAGCGCCTGGATAGTACAGCAAATAGCCATTTGCTAAGGGACAAAAACAGGTATCCAGGTGATAGAAACGTTCGTCTATGAGTCGCAAAGAGAGAACCTCTATATCCAGCCATTTAGCTAGATAAGGGTGAGAATCTAATTCTGAACGGAAACCGTATCCCGCCCATAACCAGCGTCCTTCTCGATCTAAGAGTGCATCTCCTGCACCTTCAAAGGGCAAATCTTTAGGAAGTTCATTGACTGTATAACCATTTTCTTCAAACCATTGTTTGAAGAAAGGTTCCTCTCCCTGACGTTCTTTATGTAAAAAGCGACTGAGTACGACATTTTCACCCAGTACCAAGCCAGCGTTGGCGGTAAAAACTAAATCAGGCCAACCTTTTTGGGGTGGTACTAAGTCTACAATGGCGTGTTGTTTAAGGATCTGGTGTAATCCCTGCCACTGTTCCACGGCGCGATCGCGCGATGATTTGTGAATATTCCCTTCCATCCAGGGGTTAATCACATAGTCTACATCGTAGTGGTCAGGAGGACACATCAAAAAGCGAATACGGGAAGTCATAAAAATCTTACAAGCGTTTTATATGCTACTATACTAAGGGCCTATCTTAGGATGGAAATTTTGATTTCCTGACATTTGGCCAAATCTTGCTACTACAGCTTCTATCTTTGTGATAGTTGAAAGCTTTACAAAGGCTTCGTCCTTAATTCTATTACTGGAAGATAGTAATAAGTAGAGTCGGTGGCAAAATTAGGATAGTTTTGGCGGCCCTAAATGTTTCAGTAGTGCTGAGTGAGTATGTTTTTAGCAAAGATGTGGAGGCTTTTAAACAAACGTTAACCTACTCTTTGGTTTCCATCCTACTCAAAGGTGTATTTATAATATCTTAATATTAGCTTTATTAAATATTTTTATTTTTCATACAAGTATTTTACATCTACGCTACAAGTATCATGTAGGAATCCTATTTGATTTTTGCAAAGTAAAGTACAAGTTAAAGAGCCTTCTTTGCTCTTGCCTATTACCTCTTGCGCTACGCTTCTCTACGAGAGGCTTGTCTGCGACATGCTCCGCCAACGCGAACGCGCACAACGCAAATAAATTTCAAAAATCAAAGCAGACTGCTATATATCTATAGGAAGCATCCCGATTTTTTAAAAATTCACGAAACTGAGACACAAACCCTTTATAAATGTCTTCCCTTTGCGGAAATCTAGTTCTCTCCGAGACACTGAGCGTAGCTTGTTTCAACCTAGGAGTATGTAGTACGTTTATCCATTCTCTTATTCTTGTCCTAATGCAGCGCAATAGTAAATTTAAAAATCTAGGATGTTCCGTATCCATATTTCTATATTATTTAATTTATACTATAAAACAACAGATAAACAATTGCATTTTGTATGATATCTTGTTGCTAAAATCTGCAAAAATTTTAAAGTTCATTCTATGGATAGAGGATACTTTTAGCTCATATATTTATAAACAATCTGTTTGACAGTAATTGAGTGTTAAGTTGTGAGAGCATATCTAGATATTTACTGTCGGTTTTATATCTAAGATGTTCAAAACAAATAGTAAAAAAGGAAAAATAAAATATTTGGCAGTTTTGTTATTAGTTTAATAGCTGAATATTAAACATAGTCTACCTTAAGAAGCGTAGTTTTTTAGGTTGGTGCAGCGATCGCATAACCCAACATAAATAAGGTGGTAATATTGGGTTGCGTTTCACTCTACCCAACCTACATAAATATATCTTTTAAAAAACTCTATATTTCAACATAGATGGAACCTTTTATCGCGATAAGAATAAAATTTTATCCCAGTTCATTCATGCTTTGAGGAGATCGAGAAATACATGAGAAAGCAATTGTCAAAAAGCTGGCTAACTTCCCTATTTTGGTTACGTTTTTTAATTATCATCCTATTAGTAATAGGTGTATTTTTCCGTTTCGTCAATATTGATAAAAAAGTCTATTGGGGTGATGAAGTTTTCTCCTCATTACGCATATCGGGTTATATGCAGTCAGAAATGAATGAGCAGTTAAGCAATGGTAGTTTGCTTACTACAAAAGATTTGAGTAAATACCAATATCCCAATTCTGAAAAAAATACAATTGATACAATTAAAGGGATTATTGTAGAAGACTCACAGATTTTGCCGCTATACATTTTAATGACTAGGTTTTGGGTACAACACTTTGGTGATTCTGTAGCAGCGGTAAGAAGTTTTTCGGCATTCACTAGTCTGTTCGCTTTTCCTTTTATTTATTTGCTATGTGAAGAATTATTTGGGTCTTCACTAATCGGGTGGATGGCCATCGCTTTGGTAGCTGTTTCACCTGTTGAGGTCGTGTATGCACAAGAAGCACGAGCATACAGTTTATGGATAGTAGCCATCTTAATGTCGAGCTTCGCAATGCTGCGAGCCATGCGCCTTAAAACAAAGGTTAGTTGGTGGATTTATGCAGCAACATTAGTAGTAGGGTTTTATACTCATATATTTTTTGCCTTGGTTGCTCTTGCACAGGGAATTTATGTAATTACAATCGAACGCTTTCGATTGAATAAAACCACAATTGATTACCTAATTTCATTCTTTGCAGGGTTTATAACTTTTGTACCTTGGCTTTGGATTATTATTACCAACCCTCAGCCACAAGCAGTAGATTGGGCAAATGCTAAACAAACGTTATTTGGGTCAGTGGCAAGATGGGCTGGTATCTTGAGCCGCACGTTTCTTGATTTGGGTATTAGTCCTAGTGATTCAGGAAAAATTAAGTTTGCATTAATTCCATTTATTATAATTATTTTTGCTCTAATTTTCTACTCAATTTATATTCTTTGTCGAAGCACACCTAGAAAAGTTTGGTTATTTGTCTTAACCTTGATTGGATCGCTAGGGCTTCCCCTATTCATATTGGATTTTGTCTTTCAAAAGCGCTACGCTACTACTCGATATACCCTTCCCTTAACTTTAGGTATACAATTAGCTGTTGCTTACTTACTTACTACTAAATTAACTTCTATTTCTCCTAAAGTTTGGCAAAGAAAGCTCTGGCTACTTGTTCTATTTATGATAATTACGAGCGGAGTGATATCTTGTAGTCTCAACTCGCAAGCTAAGATTTGGTGGAATCAATTCCCTGAAAGATACCAAGAATATCCGAAAATAGCTAACATTATTAGTCAAAGTAATCAACCGCTTTTAATTAGTGATAGTGGCATAATTCCATCAATTCAAATGCTTGGTCATTTAGTTGATCCCAAGGTGCAGTTTCAAATTGTCAAAAAGAATAGCTTACCTGAAGTTACTAATGGTTTTACTGACATATTCTTGTTCAATTGCTCTGATTATTTAAAAGCGGGAATTGAGAAAATTTATAACTCAAAGTTACAGCAGATAAACCACTTACTATGGAAAGTAACAAAATCCACCTAAACCAAGGAAACGATCGCACCTAGCCTGGATTTCTCACTTGTGAGAAATCCAAGGGGTGTGGGAGGTGTGGGAGGTGTGGGAGGTGTGGGAGGATGGAGAAGAAGTCTTACCCCCCACACTCCCCAGGGCTGTTTCATTCCCTAAAGAGCGCTAAATATCAAGGGTTCTAGCGATTTAAAATTGATTATTTTGTTACCAGCGTGCCAAGAAAATGAACAATTTTACTGTTGTTCAAGTGCTTAAAAGTTCATCTTCTCGTCACCCTCACTTACAATTTTCTCGCTAACCATCTTGACAAATCCTGTTTGAAATGGAATGAAACAGCCCTGCCCACACTCCCTACACTCCTCTTCTCCCTCTGCCTACACTATGCGTGAGAAATCCGGGCTAGGCTTTAAAAGCAGACAGTTAATTAGGTTGGTGCAATTAAAGCTAAGGGATCTGCGGGTTAATAGTATCCCAACTAGACGGGTTTCGACTGCGCTCAACCCTCAGCCATCGAGAGTTGAGCGCAGTCGAAACTCGGTTTACTGGTACTTTATTTTTACGCAAGTCCCTTAGTATTTGAATATCGTTAGTAGGTTAAAAGTTAACATCAATTAGCCTAAGAAGTGGCACAATTAGAACCAAAATATACTTTAATTGAAATCTACTGAAAGTATATACTGATACTGCTGCCGCTTATGTCATCGCCCCTTGAGCGCCCGCTAAAATTTGAAATTAGACTGCCATCGTCACATCCTCAGTTACTAGAAGGACTAGATATATGGCTGCGTTTAGGTTTAATATCCGATACCCAAGTTAGGCAGCTATGCCAAGAGTTTCTGGTGTGTTCGGTGGTGTTGCCACCCCAGCCTGAAGCTAAAAAAAAGGTAGTTTTTTTAACTTCTGATCCCGTGCAGGAGTTACCCATAGCAGCTTTACAATCTAGCCGCCGTAGACAACCACAACAAAAAACAGTCGAACCCAACTTTCTCAGTACAATGTTGCAGTCCTTGGGGGCAGAACTGAGTGTACGCTGGCTGCTTTTTCTAGGGGTATTTCTGGTAGTGGTATCCTCTGGGGTACTGGCTGCGAGTCAGTGGGAAAGGTTTCCTGCTTCTGGACAGTATGGAGTTTTATTTGCTTATACTCTGAGTTTTTGGGGATTAAGCTTTTGGGCGACTAGGCAAAACAACCTGAGATTGACGGCTCAAACTTTGCTGATTGTCACCCTTTTGTTAGTTCCAGTAAACTTTTGGGCAATGGATAGCTTTCAATTGTGGCAAAATCCTCTGGATTTGGTTGCAGTTGCGATCGCCTGGCCTAGCCTCACTGCTATAACTGTCTTACTCTCCAAAAATCGGACTATTTTTACCAATTTACGTACTGGCAAATTACCTTTAGCCAATATTCTAGGGCTGAGTTATCTGCATTGGGGTTGGCAATTGCCAGGATTCCCCTTAATTGCCATCTATGTGGCAATGATTGGCACAACTATAATTACTATTTATCACAATTACCAACAGCCTAATATTGTCAGTGAGGAAGATAGAAGCAATCGCCGCAGCTTAAGTATTAGTTTACCTGCCGCCGTAATTATTTATGCTTTGATAGTGCTGCTAGTGCGGGCAATTTTTGTTGCTGGGGTAAATGTCACTCAGTTGGGATTAGCTATTGGTATTTGCGGCTGGCTAGTAACTTGGTTAGTACAGGAGAGAGGGGGCAGGGGGCAGGGGAGCAGGGGGGCAGGGGGAGCAGGGGGAGCAGAGGAAGTAACTGTAATATACCCCTCATCTCTTTTCCTTTGGGAAAAACTTGGTGGGATTCTACTGTTTTTGGGTTGGCTGGTTTCGGTAGTAAATTATCCTTGGCAAGCAATAGCTGTAAGTGGTTTAGGTTTGTGGTTTGTGGGAAGTCGATTGCGGCGGCACAGTTTAAAGCTAGACTTCGCTGCGGTTTTCGTCATCGGTTTAGAGACGATTTGGCTAGGTTGGCGATTAGTACCTGATAGCTTACAGAAATTAGCGATCGCAACTGGTACTCAACTCACAAATTCTCAAAATGAACCTTGGGCTTTGCTGGGTGTAGCTTTATTTCCCTACATAATTTTGATGGTGGCGCTTACTGATAGCCTACATCGCACCGAAAAGCGAGAACTAGCTAAATTTGGCGAACTGCTCACCCTCTTACTAGGAGCCTTTTTAACAACGCTCGCGATTGTCAATCCTGTATTGCGATCGCTAAATCTGCTATTTTCTACCATAACTCTGGCATTCGTCACTCAACGCCGTTCCCCCGCATCCCTTCCCCTGGTATATCTAACTCACGTCATCGGGGTGCTGACATTTTGCTCTACCATTCATTGGCTGGCACCAACCCTTAGTCAACAAGTCTGGGCAAGTATTTTATTAGCTCTGATGGTTGCAGAATGGCGATTTAGCGTAAAAGAAGGAGTATGGCAACGTAGTGCATGGGATATCGGTTTAGGACTAGCCGCCGCTAGTTTTTTCCTATTGTGGATGAATGCAGAATCATCTTGGTATGGTGTCGCTGACAGCCAAGCTTATTTGGGAGCCTTATGGCTAGTTACACCTATAGCTCTCACGGGTGTTGCAAATTGCACAACTACAGAACGTCGGACTACTACCCGTTACTTGAGTGTCTTGGCTGTGGGAGTTGCCCAGCTACTTACTCTACAGTTACCAGGAACCAGATTAATTGGTTTGGCAGTAGGTACAGGACTAATGTTTGTAAATACGCGCTATTTACGAAACCAACTATCTGCGGTAATTACAGAAGGATTTGCTCTGAGTTTCATCGGGGCGCTGCTGTGGACGGGTGTACCTGGTTTACCTCATCTCCTTCTCGGAGGTTGGTTTCTCGTCGGCGCGATCGCAATCCTAATTCTATGGTTAGCCAGGACAGTTTTGAGCCGACACGGAAACGAATTAGCACTTAATTATGCAGCCGCCAGTGATAAATGGGCGATCGCATTGTGTGGTTTTGAGTTGTTGAGTTTGACGCTACACTCAGTGCTGATTTACTCAGGGTTTATCACTTCAGGATTTTTGTACTTAGCTGCCACTATAATCACCTTAACAGCCATTGTTTATCGCAGTTGGCGAGAACCGACCAATTGGGCATTCTATGGCATCGGGTGGTCTTTAGAATTGTTAATTGCCCAAGTGTTGGGATTTGGGGAACGCTCAATTGTTAGGATAGCGATCGCAAATATCGCTTTAGGTTTAATCGCTCAACTTGTCGGCGAGTGGTGGCGGCGACGACATCAATTAGAAAAACTTCCTAGCAGCCTTCACATTTTGCCATTAATTTATGGTGCATTCAGTGTGTTGCTGCGTTTGAACACCTTTACCGAGTGGACTGGTTTATATTCCTTGGGTGTAGCTTTAATTATTATTGGCGTAGGGCGACGGCGTGAGAACTTTAAACCCCTGCTGTACTTAGGAATCATTGGCGTATCCATTTCTGCTTATGAACTTTTGTTCTATCAAATGTCACAAGCTTCAGGAGGAGCATTAGGTGATGGATTAATTGCCATGTCTGCCCTTGGTGCCAGTATCATGTATGCTTACCGTATTTTGTCACCAAGGCTTGTCAACTACTTACGCCTAACTCCCCAAGAATTGAAAAGAATTGCCCATATTCATTGGGCTTGGAGTAGCTGCTTATTAATGGCTGCCATTCCTCTTCCCATTGGAATTAACCGTTTGGTGGGATTAGCAACAGGGGTATTTTTAATTCGTTATGCCATCTTTCAAGGACGAAATTCGCGCACTTCCCCTAGCATTTTGGGAGGAATCACAATAGCCGAAATATGGGTTTACCTTGGCTTATTAGAGGTAGCCGGTATGAGGGTTTATTGGCGCGAGACAGCAGTGGGAAAATTTTGGGCTGGGCCGTTAGTTCCTTGGAACGGTGCGATCGCCTGTGTGGTAGCCTATTTTCTATACATCCTGCCTTGGGAAAGTTGGGGTTGGTCTAAAAAACCTTGGCAGCAATCCGCCTACATCATACCACTGATAATTTTATGGGAAACCAGGCTGCAAACTTACCCCATTACCTTGGTACTCGCAGCTGGATTCTATATCTTCCTGGCAAAGGTGGGTGAAAACATCCGTTTTACTTATGTTAGTGTGGCGTTGATTGATTGGGCAGTTTACCGATGGTTTGATTCCTTACGCCTGACTGATACTTTATGGTATATAACGCCAATTGGATTATCACTGCTTTATATTGCTCAGGTAGATACCCAACTGAGGCTACCAGAGTACAAACCGGCTCGTCATATTCTGAGATTGCTAGGTAGTGGTTTAATTTGTGGATGGGCAATTTTATTTAATCAAAACACAGCCTGGATACCTGGAATTTTCAGCCTCATCGCCATTTTTGCCGGATTAGCTTTGCGAGTGCGGGCTTTTCTCTACATTGGTACAGCCACTTTTTTAATTACTACAATCTATCAATCGGTAATTTTTAGTTTGCAGTACTCCTTTTTAAAATGGGTTGTAGGCTTACTAGTTGGCATCCTACTGATTTATATTGCCGCCAACTTTGAAACCCGCCGCACTCAAATAACTTCCTTAATTCGTAGCGCCATTGATGAATTTCAAACATGGCAATAGAGAGAGGATTGATTCAATTTTTTGTGTGTTTTAAGAGATCAGATAACCAGTATCTAGTGGGCTGTCTCATTAAATTTGAAGGGTTATAAAAGTTCGTAGTAAGGACTTCAGTCCTTGATTTGAGCGATAAATCGCTCACTACAAACCTAGAAAAATTAATGCGATAGACCACTAGTGGTCTGTCCCATTAAATTTGAGGGATAAGAGACAATACGCTTGGGTTACAGCAGTTTTCATGTATTTGAAGCACATCTGTCGTAGAGGCAATTCATGAATTGCCCCTATAGCGTGGTCTATTTACCTTCGCCGAACTCACGTTTATTGAAATCTAAGAAGCTGTAGACTGTAACTTTTCTAATCGTGCCAGCACTTCTGAACTATGAACAGTTGGGTTGACTTTGACAAAAGTCTCGCGCAAAACACCTTGAGGATCAATGATAAAACTATGGCGCATCGATAAGAAGCCGAGCCATGAACCGTAAGCTTTACTCACTGAACCATCAGTGTCAGCTAAAAGTGGGAATTTTAGCCCTTCAGAATCACAAAATTTGGCGTGAGAATCAATATCATCAGCGCTTACGCCAATAATCTGGGTATTTTTTTCGAGGTATTGGGGTAAGTCTTGCTGAAAACGGCGAGCCTCTATAGTACAACCAGAGGTGAAGTCTTTTGGATAAAAGTAGAGGACTAGCCACTTACCGCGCAAGTCAGAGAGGGAAATTTTGCCATCACCTGTGTTAGTTGGCAAAGTAAACTCTGGTGCGGGTTGATTAATTGCAGGAAGTTTACCACCAAGGGCATCAGCAGCAGGTATAAAGTTGAGCCAGCTGATGAAAGAAATACAGCTGGCAAATAATATGTTTAAAAAAGTGCGGCGGGAAATCATGGCGCAAACCAGAATTACAACTTTACACAAGTTTACAATTCTTAGTCGCTCCAAATATCACTTAGAGTCAGATTCGCTAGGTTTATCTATGCTTTCGATGTATTGGCTATCTAAGAGAAAAGCTCCCTTAGTGAAGCGAATACCCCAATATCCACCGGGACGGCGGTCAAGGACTATACCTTCTTCGCCAATGTGAATAACATCAGGGGGGCGCAGCATGGGCATAGGTTCAGCAGTTTTGACGAAGGGTGGTAGTGCCACAACACGAACTTTACTACCAATTGCAAATTCTTGAGACATCTTAATCAAGCGAGGAGTTTTGATTAACTCATAACTCATAACTATCTTGAAAGTCTAGTAAATCGGGCATCTGTCTTAGGGGCAATTCATGAATTACCCCTACGATGTGGTTTTTCAAATCACCCATATTTAGACTTTCCTGTCAATGGTAAGTCTTAAAATTAGCCCTTTCAAGTTACTCGTAAAATCTCTTATTTTTTCTCAGCGTTCTCTGTGCCTCTGCGGTTTAAAAGTATTTTTTCTAACCACAGAGGCGCAGAGGACACAGAGTATAGAGCTTAAAGAGGAATCTATCTACCAAAATTTTTACGCACCTTGAAAGAGGTAGTCTTAAAATAGGGAAAGGGAAAGGGGATGAAGTTTTTCCCCTTTCCGCATCTTCTGCAAGAAGCTTGTTAATTTTTGACTATGGAAAATAAGGACTGAACATTAGTCAACGGTAAGTGCCATAGTAATTCTGGTTGCCAAGTATCTGGGTTAAATTGAGAATTACAACCGCGTTGGTACGCTTGCCAGAGTCTGGCCCAGCTAAATTGTTGTCGAGAATTTATGCTTTTATGAATGACTCGCAGCAATCCTAATCCCAGCATCAAATTAGTTATGCTAAATTTTGTTCCTAATAAGAATGCCTGTACTTCTGCTTCACCAATTAAGTCAGCACCATAGCCTGTAAGAACGTGAATCCCATCATGTAGTTGTTTACGACGGCTACCAGTTGTAAAGGGTTGGAAATTGTGTTCATTGAGGAAATCTGCCCAAGTTCTGCCAAAAGTGTCAGTAGGGAGGAAACGTAATTTTTCTATTTCCACAATTTGGGGAACATCTTGCCCTTGTGCTACAGCAATGCGATCGATTAAATCTAAAACATGTTGCAGGTGAAGAGCGGGATTTGGAGAAGCGACCAAGGGTTGCATCATAATTTATTTTGGATGAAATGGGCAATGTTGCCCATCTCAAAATTATTTTTTTTTAAAAGATTATTATTGAGGATTGCCTTGTTGACGACGCGAAGGAGCGTTTTGACGATATTGCTCTATTTTTTGGCGCTGTTCAGGGGTTAAGATTGCTTGAATCTGTTGTTTCTCAGATTCCCGAATTTGTCGCATTTGGGTTTTCTGTGCTTCAGTCAGATTTAAGTCAGCATAACCACCCTTTCCTCGACGTTGACCTGGTTGGCGTTGACCTTGACCTGTTTGACCCTGAGCCTTACGCGCTTGCCACTCAGCCCGACGCGCTTGTTTAGCTGCTTCTAATTTTGCCTTTTGTTCTGGGGTCAAAACTGCTTCAAATTTGGCGCGGCTATCGCGGCGAATTGCCTGAATTTGGGTTTTTTGGGTATCTGTTAGATTTAATTCCTTCCAAGGGCCCCTTTCTTTTTGTGGAGTTTGTGCCAGCAACAAGGGTGAAGGAGAGGCTGTTTGGGCGGTAACAGCAAAGGAGGTTGCGCTTAAAGTTAGGGCGATGGCTCCAGCGACTAGCGATAATGCTTTGAGTTTCATTTCTTGTGGGTTTTTCCTGGTTGGTTGTCACCATCATAAGAACTTATCTTTACTAGTTACATGAGGAGAAAGTCATGGTTATACCCATGACTTTAGTCATGATTGAATTTTGACAAATTTGATTAACAATAAATAGTTAGGAGTTGGAAATTAGGAGTTATATATTATAAATGATGAACATTTTTATGATGATTGATTTGCAAATCCTTATTTAGCTTATTGCATATTTTTACCTAGACCACCTTTACTATCAATTTTTGACTTAACGAAAAGTTAAATCTGCGAAATCCACACTTAAATATTCAAAATTTTAATTCTTCCTTTTTAACTTCTACCTCCAAAATTATAATTTATCCATAAATTGAGGTAAACCACAATGAATTATCCAATTCAAATTAAAAAACATCCTTTTCCATCTCTACTTTATCTGGAGTGGATACTACTGGCAATCACTGCATTGACAGCAGTTATACCACCTCCCTTACGGAGATTTCGTCCTAAACTTCCAGAACTAACAATCTGTAGTTTATTTCCAAATTTGTCAATTTGTAATTTATTACCTGAACTATCGATTTATAGTTTGATTCTTTTTGCATTAATGGGCTTAAGATTACCCAGAAGTAGCCAGACTTATAAGGTGATATACACAGTTATTGAAATTTTATTAATTTTAATAACTGGGCTATTTGGTGAAAGATTTGCTCGTCTTTTTCCTTTCCTTTATATAATTTTAGTTACTCGGAGTTGCCTAATCTTTAACTTGCCTGGGCGTTTATTTATTACATCTCTATCCTTTGCATTATTTCTATTTACGACACAACTAAAATACCAACTGTTCAATTTACAAGCATCATCACAAGCACAAGAAAAATTTCGATTTCTTACCTTGAATTGGTCGCTAGTATTTGGCTTGAGTTTGGTTTTTGTGTTGTTAATGATGAATGCGGTATTATCTGAACGGCACAGTCGAGAAAAGCTAGCGATCGCTAATGAAAAACTCCGTGAATATGCGATGCGGATTGAAAATCAAGCTACCTTAGAAGAACGTAACCGCATTGCTCGTGAAATTCATGATTCATTAGGACATTCTCTCACTGCTTTAAATCTGCAATTAGAAACTGCTTTAAAACTATGGCAATCTAACCCAGGTAAGGCTGAAACATTTCTAGCAACAGCAAAGGAATTAGGTTCAAAAGCACTAAAAGATGTCCGCCAATCTGTTTCTACTATGCGTTCTAATCCTTTACAAGAGCAATCTTTAGAACGTGCGATCGCTAGCCTTGCAGAAAATTTTCATCGCTCCAATGGCATTTTACCAATTTGCCAAATCAACCTCGAATATCCTCTACCACCTGAAATCAACACTGCTATTTACCGAATTACTCAAGAATCTTTGACCAATATAACTAAATATGCTTATGCGACCGAGGTTAAACTGGAACTCGCTACGATCAGAGGAAATTTGCGATTGATAATTCAGGATAACGGTAGAGGTTTTGATTTAGGGCAAAATACTACTGGTTTTGGACTTCATAGTATGCGCGATCGCACTTTAGCATTAGGAGGTGACTTTAATATTAATAGCACTCCTGGTTCCGGTTGCAAAATTACAGTTAATATTCCCTTAATGAGGTTGAGATGATGATTAAAGTATTGTTAGTAGATGACCAAGGTTTAATTCGTCAAGGATTAAGAGCGTTATTAGAATTAGAACCAGATTTAGAGATAGTCGCAGAAGCAGAAAATGGTGAACAGGCGATTAATTTGGTTGCTGAATTCCAACCAGATGTAGTATTGCTAGATATCAGAATGCCTATTATGGATGGAGTTGCAGCGACGAAAGAAATTCAAAAACGTTTTCCTACAACTAAAATTTTAGTACTGACGACTTTTGATGATGATGAATATGTATCAGCAGCATTACAAAATGGGGCAATGGGTTATTTATTAAAAGATACGCCTTCAGAAGAATTAGCTGTTGCGATTCGTGCTGTTTATAAAGGATATACTCAATTAGGTCCAGGTATAGTTAAAAAGTTGTTAACTCAGTTTTCTAATGGTACACCAATCCATTCAACACCTGTACCATCTACTTTAACTGAACTTACTCCTAGAGAAAAAGAGGTTTTGCGGTTAATTGCTACAGGTGCTAGTAACCGAGAAATTGCTCAAGAACTCTATATTTCTGAGGGGACGGTAAAAAATCATGTGACAAATATTTTAAACACGTTGAATCTGCGCGATCGCACTCAAGCAGCGATTTGGGCAAATACATATTTATCCTATTTGAATTAGCCAACTTAAATAATTCGTAATTCGTGATTGGCTTCTAATACAATCGCTACTGAATAATCTATTTTTGGAATTCCCTTACTTTTTAACTAAAAAATATGCTGTAGCATAGTCAGGCAATTGGCTGATTTTCTGACCAAATTCTTTTTTATTATTAAATATACCTGCCAAAAAATCTAGCTGATAAAGATTGGGTAAAAAGGCTCCACCTGTATCGGCAATTACTCCCATTCGCAGATGTTTTCGACCACCCTGAGTATGCTCAATTACGACCACTTTACCTAAACCAATATTCAAAACATCTCCAGCAAAAGTAACTCCGGGTTTGATAGAAATTTTTGCATCTATTTTATATCCATAGCCTTTAATAGCATCAACTTCTCTAAAATACCAATAACGCTTTTGTGCTGTTGCCTTCAATCCGCGAATATAAGACATTCCATTATTTCTGTCTACATTAAAAAATGCCTTATAACCATCTGTAAAATTAATCAGTATTGTTCCTTCCATAATTGCTTCTTCTAAACCATCTCTGGTTAGATAAGCGAGACTGGTAACTTTTCCAAATTCTTTACCACCTGGTTCATAAATACCTGACAACACATCCTGCTTGGTGTATTTTGTATAAAATTTGTCGTTATTAGCGTTGTCTTTTAAGCTATAAATTGGTGTATTAAAAGTAGAGGTTTTTTTCCGAGAACCGGGATGAGTAAAGACAGCATATTTGGTAATTCGTAATTGTTTTTGCTGTTTATTTTTTGGGTTATAGGGAGACCATTTAATAACTCGAAAATTGGTATTAATAAAGTTAGGATCTTGCAAACGAGTAGCTCGGTTATTAGCAATATCCTCCTTTAAGACAGCAATCATGAAATTCAAAGTGTTGAGAACATCTGGTATAGTTACTCCTTGAGTAGCCAGCATTCCTGTACGGAGAATATCTGGGTCTTCTGAAGAGTAATCTTGAAAATATTTTCTAGTATTAACGAGAACAGTTAATAAATCTCCTTGATTGAAGTTAACCTTACTACTTGGCAGTTTTCCTGGGGTAACAACTTGGCTGCCATTAATACTAAATTTATATTTTTTGAACTCATCGACAACTGGATAGGGTGCAGATGCAGCTAGCAAATTTTGCTGAGATAAAAAAGCATTTTGCTTATCGATAACTTCATCAGATACTTGTTGAGCAACAAAAGGATTTTGAAAATTTGCAGTGAGGGAAATTTGTGATTGAACTAGGGCAGAATTTTCTTGCTGCGTAAAGGGCTGATTTTGTTGGGCTAGCTGTTTATTTTTTGACTGAGTATATAGATGGCTACTGGCTAAACTGACAAATAATAAGGCAGCACAACCGACTGTGAAGCGAAATTTTGGGCTGGATAAGATATTCATAACTTGGAAAGTAAATTTCTAATACTAAATAATCAACGTTATGTTTCCACCACCTCACGCACTAATTGCGCCAATTTTTCGGCACTATCGGGAACTGCGATCGCATGAGCGTTTTCACCCATCTTTGCTAACTCTTGCGGTGACTGCAACAAATTCAACACATTACTTTGCAATACTTGCGCCGTCAACTCCGATTGCTTCAGTGTTAACGCCGCACCAGCTTTGGTAAATACATCTGCATTGTAAGATTGATGGTCTTCTGCGGCAAAGGGGTAAGGAATCAAAATTGCTGGTGTTCCGCACACTGCTAATTCTGTCAAGCTACCGGCACCAGAACGACTAATGGCAAGAGTTGCTCGTTGCAACAACGCCGCCATATTGTTGTAAAAAGGCAAAGCTATGTACTGTGGATGTTTGAGACTATCTGCTTCGGGATCGCGATCGCCAGTTAAATGTACTACATAAGCACCAGCATCAAACCAAGCCTTTGCAGATTCGCGCACCAACTTATTAACCGCAACTGCACCTTGGCTACCACCAAAGACGACAATTAAGGGAACACCATCAGGAATGGCTAAATCCAGAGGTGAATTAATTTCTCCGTTGAGAAATTGCGATCGCACGGGAGTACCAACACAGACATTTTTGGCACGAGGCAAATACTTAGCAGCTACTTCAAATCCCAAGGCTACCGCACTACACCAAGGGCCAAAAAAGCGAGTTACTTTACCTGGTAAGGCGTTAGATTCGTGGAAAACCACGGGTAAACCGAGAGAACGTGCCGCAATGACAGCTGGCCCGGCGATGTAACCCCCAGTGGTAAACACCCCTTGAAAATTTCCCTGTTTGAGAATTCGTCTGACTTCTATAATCGAACCAGCGAGTTTAGCCAAAATGCGAATCGAGGAGAGTCCAAACCCTTGCTGAAACCCTTCAACTGCAATAGTATTCAAGGGATACTCTTTAGGGACAAGTTGAGTTTCTAGCCGATTGGGTACTCCCAGCCATTCGATTTGATAATCTGGAAGTTTTTCTGCCAGTGCGATCGCTGGAAACAAGTGTCCACCAGTCCCACTGGCAGCTATTAATAATCGTATCGGTGCGTTTGCCATCAAACCTCTACCGTTTAGCGTCTAGCTTAACTAAGATAAAACAATTTCCTGACTTTCTCTCATCAAATCAGTAAACTCTTGCAAATGACTAAAATTATTACTGCTTTCGTGAAACACCAACTCAAATTTCCAGCCAGTATTTGGCTGGTTTCGTTCCTGCTAACCCTTGGTTTAACAAGTGGTTGGCAACGCACTCAAGCGACGACACCACAGCAATTAGCGCAAACTGGTACAGTTCAAAACGCACCAACCGATTTAAAAAACCTGTTGACACAAGTCGATGCAGCTGCCAGCAAGGGTGATGTCAAAGGGGTGTTGCAATTCTACAGCCCCTCTTTCACTCATGGGGATGGATTAAACCTCCAAACCCTAGAAAAGTCTTTGGTTTCACTTTGGAAACGATATCCTAAATTACAATACAGTACCAAACTGCTATCTTCAAAATCGGAAGGCAATGGGATTATTGCCGAAACAGAGACGAAAATAACTGGCTTACCCTCCGGTAGCGGGAATAATTTGGCTCTCGATGCCACGATTAAATCACGTCAGCGCATTGAAAGCGGTAAAATCGTCCGCCAAGACGTTTTGGCAGAACGCACCCAACTTACCTCTGGTAGCAAGCCACCCAAAATTGATATTAATTTACCACAACAGGTACAAGTTGGTCAGAAGTATAATTTTGATGCGATCGTCCAAGAGCCACTTGGCGATGATTTTCTCCTAGGAACGGCGCTAGAGGAAACCATCCAACCAGAGAAATTTCTCAACCCCACATCCGTAGATTTGCAATTATTAACATCCGGTGGACTGTTTAAAACGGGACAAGCACCATCCACCCCTGGTAGCCAATGGGTTTCTGCTGTCATCTTGCGAGGTAATGGGATGACAATGGTAACTCAGCGTCTACAAGTGGTGAAGAAATAGTTAGGAGACGCGATTAATCTCGTCTGTACAGGAGTTAGGAGTTAGGAGCGACTGATGATAAATTATGAACTATGAAACTTGTGCTAATTCATAATTCATAACTATTAACTCCTCACTTCTAACTATCCTAATGACTTCCCTACAAAATCAAATCATTTTGATTACCGGCGCAAGTAGTGGTATTGGTACTGCTTGTGCGAGAATCTTTGCTGGTGCGGGTGCAAAACTAATCCTAGCAGCACGACGGTTAGAACGTTTGCAGCAGCTAGCAGATACTCTCATTAAAGAATTTGGTACTGAAATTCATTTATTACAGCTAGATGTGCGCGATCGCAACGCTGTCGAAGAAGCCATTTCTACTCTACCGCCTGCCTGGTCTGACATCGACATTCTGATTAACAATGCTGGTCTAAGTCGTGGTTTAGACAAGTTGCACGAAGGCAGCTTTCAAGACTGGGAAGACATGATTGATACTAACGTTAAGGGTTTACTTTATGTTTCCCGTTATGTTGTCCCGGGAATGGTGAGTCGCGATCGCGGCCATGTGGTAAATTTAGGTTCCATTGCCGGACATCAAACCTATCCCGGTGGTAATGTCTACTGTGCAACCAAAGCTGCTGTGAGAGCAATTTCTGAAGGTTTAAAACAAGACTTGTTGGGAACGCGGGTACGTGTAACTTCCGTTGACCCTGGTATGGTGGAAACAGAATTTAGCGAGGTGCGGTTTCACGGAAATACTGAACGCGCTAAAACAGTCTACCAGGGAGTTACACCACTGACAGCAGATGATGTCGCTGATGTGATATTTTTCTGTGTGACGCGATCGCCCCATGTCAATATTAACGAAGTTGTGCTGATGCCTGTTGACCAAGCTAGCGCTACCTTAGTTAATCGGCGAACGGAAAATTAACCCAATTTAAGAAGATTAATTTCTAAACAATTCCACATATTTTGAAAATTTTACTACGCTCATTTCCAAACAACCGTTGGTTAGATTTGGAATGTTTTGATGTTACTAAAAATACTTTATTAAATGTATTTTTCTTTTTTCGTATGAAATTAACCTGCTAAATCCCCCTTAAAAAGTACAAAATCTTGGGTTTTTGAGACGCGATAAATCGCCGTCTCTACAAGTGTTTTGGTCTTATGTGAACTGTATTGCCTTAAAAAGGAGGACTTTGATTCTGGTCTTGCAAACTGGAGCAACTGGCGTGGGTTAGGGGGGATCAATAAGAGCCTGAAATAACAAGCAACTACTTTTCAAACATCTTTTAAGGCTAGTTGGAAAATCTACAGAAAATCTGAGGAAATACGTAAAATTACAATTTTCTCAAAAAATTATAGCTTTTGGTTGTAGATGATTGCGGAAATTGTTTTGATTGTCTTGTAGTTATATAATTTCTGGTTATTAAAAAATAAAATAAGCATCTATCCTAAGAGAGATTTTTTAGGGTCAATCTTTCTGTATGCATTTTTTAGAACTAGATTATGCAAAAATGATTTTTACTCCTACATAAAATTCATATATGTTATCCAAACAAAAGTGCTGACTATACAACTTAAAGGAAAGATTCATTATTAATCAAAATAAAAGTGCTGTAGTGAATGCAGGATGAGTTAAAAAAGCCTGAACTACTTCTGCTTCAGACACTTAAAAATTTCTTAAGTAAATTTTATAGTCTTGACAATAAAAGGAATATTTTATTGTTTAACAAAATATCATATCTTCAATACTTTCTTTCTCTTCTCGTTAAACCTTCTTTGCGAACCGTTTTGATTGTTCCCTTTATTCTGCAAATTTTAGCGGTAGTAAGTTTAACGGGTTATCTCTCATTCAAAAATGGGCAAAAAGCAGTAAATAATATTGCCACACGGCTACTAAGTGAAATTAGCCAGCGTGTTCAGCAAAATCTACATACTTTTCTTGAAACTCCCCAGCAAATTAATCAGAATAATGCTAATACTATTAAACTTGGACAATTAAACATACAAGAGCTTGCTGTCTTAGAAAAATATTTTTTTGAGCAATTAAAAGTATTTAATCAAGTAAGTCTAATTGGTTTTGCCAATAAAAATAAAGAGTTTATTTCAGCAGAGATATTTCCTGATGGCTCTTTGACAATCAGAGCATCTGGTAAATCGACTAAATATAATTTACGGACTTATACTACTAATAAACAAGGCACACGCACGGGAATAAAGGATTTTGGAAAACCTTATGATACTCAAAGACGTGATTGGTATAACAAACCGATAGCAGAAGAAAGACCAATTTGGAGTAAAATTTATCCTTATAATTCTGGTATTGCCTTGTACATAGCTGCTAGTCAGCCTGCTTACGATAAACAGGGAAATTTGCAAGGTGTATTACTCTCAAATTTAAACTTATCCAAAATTGGCACTTTTCTGCAAAATTTAAAAATTGGAAAAACAGGCATAAGTTTTATTGTTGAGCGTCAGTCTGGAAGATTAGTAGCAACTTCAACTAATGAAAAACCCTTCCGCTCAAATAATTTAGAGACACAATTAGCAGAAAATAGAATTCAGCCATTTTTGGCTATAAATAGTAATGATAAAAAAACACAATTTACTAGTAAATATTTAAAAAATAAATTTCATGAACTTAAGTCAATTAATAGCTCACAGCAATTATATTTCTCGATAGATGGTAAGCGGCAGTTTATTCAAGTTTTACCCTTCCAAGATAATCGAGGACTTGACTGGTTAATTGTGGTAGTAGTCCCAGAAGATGACTTCATGCAGGCAATTAATGTTAATACCCGCACCACTATTGTGCTGTGTATTGCTGCTTTGATAGTGGCTGTAGCTGTCGGTGTTTTAATTTTACGGTGGATTACTCAACCAGTTCTAGCTTTAAAAAAATCAGCTTTAGCGCTTGCTCAAGGTGAATGGGAAAAAAGAATAGAAATAGAGCGTTCCGATGAATTGGGGGAATTAGCCAAGTCATTTAATAGTATGGCTGATCAACTCCAAGAAAAATTTTCCCAAATGCAGGATTTAAACAAAGCTTTATTGCAAAGTGAAACCCGCCTGAAACAATTTCTTGACGCTATACCTGTGAGTGTTTCGATAGATGATAGTAGTGGGCAACTCTACTATACTAATCGAGCTTCACAACAATTAGTCAACGTAGAGTTATTACCATCTATCGAATACGAAAATATAGCAGAATATTATCAAATTTATCTAGCTGGAACTGACCAGTTATGCCCTGCTGATGAACTGCCAATTGTATATTCTTTAGCTGGTAAAACTGTCCATGTTGATAATCTTGAGTTTCGCCACCCGAATAAAACTATCCCTGTAGAAGTTTTAAGCACCCCAATTTTTGATGAATCAGGGAAAGTAATATATGCGCTCACCGTTTGTATTGATATTACCGAACGCAAAAAAGCAGAGAATATCCTAGCTGATTATAATTCGATTTTAGAACAACAGGTTACTGAACGTACTCTGGAACTACAACGAGAAATAGCTGAACGCAAGCAGGCAGAAGTAGCGCTTTTAGAAAGCGAGACGCGATTTCGGCTGTTGGCAGAGGCAACATTTGAAGCGATCGCTATTACCGAGCAAGGCATACTTTTAGACACTAATCAAACCTGTGCTGAGATGTTTGGTTATGAACTTTCTGAGTTAGTTGGTATGCGTGTCATGGATTTTACTGCTCCTGAATATCAGGAACAGGTGATGCAGAAGATTCGCTCAGGAGATGAAGGAATTTATGAAACCGTTTGTCTGCATAAGGATGGAAGCACATTTCCGGCTGAGATCAGAGCCAGATTTATGTCATATCGTGGGCGTACCATCAGGATGGCTGCAATACAGGATATTAGTAGTCGTAAGCAGGCTGAACAAGCAACCGTATTAGCAGAACGTAACCGCTTGGCACAGGAAATTCACGATACTTTAGCACAAGCCTTCACCATTGTTATTGTCCACTTAGACACCGCCTCACGAAAACTGACAACAGATATAGAAGTAGCACAGAAATTAATCAAAGCAGGGCGAGACTTAGCTCATTCTGGGCTAACTGAAGCACGCCGTTCGATAAAAGCATTGCGATCGCAATTATTGGAGGACGGTGACATTTTTAATGCTCTCAATCGCTTCGCCACACAGATGTTTTCCCCTACCAATACACATATTATCTGCCAATTAATAGGCGAGATATACCCCTTGTCTCCAGATGTTGAAAATAACCTACTCCGCATTGGACAAGAAGCATTAACCAATGCCTTCAAGTATGCCCAAGCTGGAGAAATCCAAATTGAACTGGCTTATCAAGAAAGCCAGTGCAGCTTGCGAATCAAAGATGACGGGCAAGGTTTTGACATCGCCAGTGTATCTGTTATCAACAGCTTTGGTCTTTTAATTATGAGCGAACGAGCTGAACGCATCGGGGCAAAACTAACAATTCAGAGTTCGCCAGGACAGGGAACAGAAGTTTCAGTGTTAGTCTACCGAGAGTAAATGATATGAGCCAATCCAATGTTATTCGCATCCTGCTTGCTGACGATCATCCCATCTTGGGACAAGCTTTAACAATGTTTCTTCAATGTGAGCCAGACATGACTGTAATCGGTCATGCTGGCGACGGGCGAGAAGCGTTAGAACTTTTCCACCAACATCAACCCGATGTAGCGCTGATGGATTTGCGAATGCCAAAGATGGAAGGTGCTGATGCGATCGCAGCCATCTGTGCTAAGTTTGAACACGCCCGAATCGTTGTTTTGACTGCCTTTGATGGTGATGAAGATATCTATCGGGGATTACGGGCTGGTGCAAAGGGCTATCTCCTCAAGGGGGCGAAACCGAACGAACTTTTGGATGCGATTCGTACTGTTCATAAAGGAAAAAGGTATATTCCGCCCACTATAGCAGCCAAGCTAGCCGAGCGGATGGGTAGTGAGGAATTGAGCGATCGCGAGTTGGAGGTGCTGCGCCTGATCGCCAAAGGCAAGAATAACCAGCAGATTAGCAATGTCCTCAATATCGCTGAGAGTACCGTCAGATTCCATGCTAATAATATTTTCGGCAAATTGAACGTTAGCGATCGGACTCAAGCCCTAGTCACTGCGCTAGATCGGGGGATTGTGAGGCTGTAGTCAGCATCTTATCGACCTCACGTTTTGATAGGTTTAAAACCTAACATTTAGCTAGTGACAAAGTTGAGCTTAATTCTATAATTAGTATATTCACTTAAATATTAATCTTAAATTGTTACTATTGTCAAGATAAACTCCCTTAATTACCTCAGAAAAAATATGCTTGTATATGTGAAGAAAATTACAAAATTAATAGCTAAATTGACAATGGTTCAATTTAGCCAAAGATCAGCACTAATAGGACGAATTGAAAAAGAACACACAGAAGATAGTCCAATCAATTCAACCTCCATCACCAATATTCCAGTTTTTATTAATCTTAGAGCTTTAACTTTTCCAGTTCTTGTAGGTATAGTTAAAAGTACTTGGGAAGGTATTAAGTTATTACCACTTCCATCAGATTGGTCACAATCCACTTTAGTTCCTTTTTTATTGTGTATTACTTTCGGAATTTTGATATGTATATCAAATATAAGTGAGGAAAAAAAACCTGGGATTTTTAGCTGGATTTCAGGAATTATTATGTCTATTATTAGTAGCATTGTAGTCTTTACTTCTGTTATAGGAATATCATCTGATATTACAACAAAATAATTAGTAATCAAAAAAAAGTACATCCTTTACATCAGTAGCTTGTTTAAGTAAAGTACAAAAATGAATAATTATCAATATTCAAACAAACTAATAATAAATTTATCTAAACAGGAACACCCAACTTGGTGTTGGGCAGCTTGTGCTGAGATGGTGACACGTTATTATAGTTTAGAAACCAATCAAGTCTCATTTGTTACATGGTTATATAATTTGTATGAATGGCTTAATAAGTTAGTAGGTCATAATAATGATGACTTCAACTATGTAATAAGGAAAATATTAAAAACAATATTTTTCCCTCTTATTGCAAAAAAAATTGGTCTAATTGATAGTACAACTAGAAATTTTGTAAGAAGTCAAAATAGTTCGTCAAATCTCAATATAGAAACGTTATCTTTATATTGTCAAACAGAAGATATTAGTGTTGTTTATAACAATTGGGGAATAACTTCAAAATACACACCTAACTTTATTAATTTATATACAATTAAAGAAGAAATAAATTCAAAACGTCCCGTTCAAGTTTGCTTTGAACTTAATAAAGGAGATTTAAATTATGGCCATGTTCTTCTTGTATCTGGATATATAGAGAAAAATGGTAGAACATATATTTTGCTAGTAGATCCTAAAGATGGCAAAGAACGTCTACTTAACTTCGATGATTTGTTAGGTTTGAAAAATGAATATGGTAAATGGCAGCACACATGGCTTGAATTACAAAAGCTATGTTAGCTTAATAAATGTAAAAATTGAGTACACTTATACGTTTATAATGATCATGAATAACTTAGGAATTAAACTTTCAAGCTCTTTAAAAAAATCTCTTGAAGATGATCTAAATTTATTTAGCGATTTCTTATTTGATAACAATAATCAAGAAATAAAAATAGAGGAAACATTTAGTTTTTTCTTATTAGAAGGGTTGGAATATTTAGAACAATGGAAAAAATATGAAGAAAAACTAAAAAATGTTGGAATAAATAACCTAAGAGATTTAGAAAAATTTGTTGAAAAGCACAAGTATAAAGTAAGCTTACGAAGCAGGCATTCTGAATATTCTAAGTCTTATTTGAAGTATTCTAGCAAGGAAGAAGATTCAATCAGTATTAACAATGAACCTTTAGAGGCTAATTTCCTAAATAAGATGGAGGAATTAAAACAAATAAATATAAATCAACTAGTATCAGATACGCATACATGGCATCATCAATTAAAGATTCAGGGAGATGGTATAGCTTTTGCACGTTCAATAGAAGAGTTAACAAGTGACCCAAACAGTCGAGTAGTGACTGAGGTGGGTATGTCGGAAGTTTCTATAAAAATCGAGCAAGCTATTATTTCTCTAAAAAAGAATAAAGAATTTGAAGAAAAGATAGATGGGCCAGTGAATTTGCTAGTAGCTCCACTATATCAACTATATATGTTTTGGATAAATGGTAAAGGCTATAATAAAGTATTGATTATAGATTCTCCTCCTCAATTGGAGAAAATTGGAATACACCCTGGTGAAATTTATGAATTTATGGATTTTTTACCAAAACTTAGTTTGCAGAAACCTATTAGTGGTTTAAACCATAGAAGTAATACAAATAGTCAGTTCGATGATAGTTTTAGATTAAATTTGGAAGATTTATTAAGAAATATATTATTGACTTTTAATGGATTTAGTACAAAGACAAAAATTGGGTCTGGGTTTTCCAAAATACGTTCCAAAATACGTGCCATGTTAACCAGGTTTAATGAACAGATTAGGGAAAATTAAATGAAATGGTAGCATTAAAGTAGGCGAGTCCAGACATACAGCCTAGAGTCTGGAATTCCGGTGAGGGTCGATCGAATTTCCAAAATTTGTTCTGGTGTAGGCTGACTCGCTAACAACCCAATAATCTTCTTCTTATCAAGAAAATTGCCAGGCTGTTCGCTTAACAATTCTTAGAGACCGCGTTCTACTATCTCTTGTAAGCGGTCTTGGAATTGCTTTAACTGCTGTCCTAGCTTCTCAGATACCTCAACAATGATTTGTATCCTCTAGCCCTATTGTTTTTCTAACTCAGGGGAGTTGTTGTGCAACAAGGTAAATACCAATTTGGGTTGCTACTTTGCCACCCACCGGTTTCGTGTGGCTCAGTGGGTTCCATGTCAATTAGTTCTCCATCAGCCAATTCATAGCAGGGATTATCTCGGTATTGAGAGAGAAAATCTTCCAATGTAAGGTTTTTTGCGGAAATAGATGTCATTTTCCTCTTCAATCATTCAAGATGCTTACTCAACCCCCGACATGAACACCAGGTCGCCTCTGGGGATTCTTTTCAGCCCGACGGAGTACTTCACGGGTAACTACAGCAATATCGCCCTCTCCAAACAAGATAAAACGCAGTAAATATTGTATGGGATTTCCCTCAACCCAGCCGAAGTAGGCATGGGGAATCTTACCTGTTTGGTCACGAATATACAGCAGTAAAGCCGCGATCGCATTAGGGACTGCTGCACTCTCAGCCCGCAAGATGCGATAATCACCAACTTGCACCCCTCTTACTTTGATGATATCCGCAAATTCTGAAGCATCTGATACCTGAATCTCTAGAAAAAGGATTGGATCGTTGGGTGGAATATGGTTATCCTCGCGTACCTCTTTCTCTTTCATAAAATACTCTAGGACATCACCTGTATTCAATCGATTTGCAATCAGTCGTATTACTCCTTGGCTTTCTTCAGCAAGGAATTGACCAGCAAGTTCGTCAACTTCGATCCGCTCTGCTCGCAGTTCCGTTGAACGCCAAACACGAGAAACTAGCGAGGTAAAAATGATCGCACCAATGAAAAAACCAGCGATTCTAATCCCCTCTGGCCTTTCGATGATATTAACAATAGTGGTATATAAAAATAACAGTGTAATAGTAGCAAAAACCAGTCTTGCCCGCTTCTCTCTGTGACGGTGGGCTGATAAGGTGACAGCAAAGGCTGCTGAGGTAATTAATACAAGCACACCAGTAGCATAAGCCCCACCTTGGGCTTCCACATTTGCCCTGAAGATAATTGTGACAACAAATGCGATCGCAGTGTAGACTAACACTAAAGGTCGCGTCACTCGTGCCCAATTGGGAGCCATGCCATAGCGTGGTAGGTAGCGAGGCACAATATTCAGCAGCCCTGCCATTGCAGATGCACCTGCAAACCACAAAATAGAAATAGTACTTAGATCGTAAATTGTGCCAAAGGCGTTGCCTAGATGCAAATGTGCTAAATAAGCAAGAGCCCGTCCGTTAGCTTTTCCCCCAGATGCAAATTCTGCGACTGGAATCAGTAGAGTGGTTATAAAACTGGTGGTGAGCAAAAAGAAGCTCATAATCAGGGCAGCACTGGTAAGCAGCTTGCGTGTATTCCGAATCCGCCCTTTGGAATATTTGAGAGTGTCGCTACTGTTACCTTTGACAAGTGGCATCACGGTTACGCCAGTCTCAAAGCCTGATAATCCCAGTGCTAGCTTGGGAAATATCAAAAGAGCTATACCGATTAAGATCAAAGGATTGGAATGGCGGGCAAAAAGTGCAGTCTGCCAGTTAGCGATCGCTCCTGGGTGAGTTAAAATCTGGTACACACCGACGCTCACGACAATGAAGTTTAACAGCAGATAAACTGCCACCAAAACTACTGCAATCCCAATCGCTTCTCGGAAACCTCTCAAGAAAACTACGCCTAGTAATGCAACTAATATTAGGGTAATTGCGATCGTCTGACCGTGAAACCAATCTGGGGTAAGGGGATTTTCAATGATATGGGCTGTAGCATCAGCAGCCGACAGCGTAATGGTAATAATAAAGTCGGTTGCCACAAAACCGAGTAAACATAGCACAAGTAATTTGCCTTGCCACCAAGGGAGCAAACGCTCTAACATTGCGATCGATCCTTCACCATGAGGGCTTTCGGCAGCAATCCGCCGATAGATTGGCAATGCTCCAAAGAGCGTCAGCAAAACTAGAATCAAGGTAGCGATAGGAGAAAGAGCGCCAGCCGCCAGTGCTGCAATCCCAGGTTGATAGCCAAGGGTGGAGAAATAATCTACACCAGTCAAGCACATTACCTGCCACCAAGGATGCTGGCGATGTGCTTCTTCCTTGCGGTAAGGCCCTTCCTTCTCTCGTCGATCTTCTTCAAGCAACCAGAGGATTAACTGACTGCAGAGCCGTTTTGTTGAAACAATTGATTTACTCATCAAATATGGTTGTTTTGCAAAAGTCCGGCTTTGTGATTTTTAAGCCTTCGTGGTTTATTAAAATTTTTAACTACAAATATATAGCATTATTATTGTAGGTTAAGCATCCTGTCCGATTTACAAAATATATAAGTTGTCTAGCGGATGAAGATCGAGTTTAGCTTCCGGTATTGGGAAAAATTAATATCGTATGCGGACATTTTGGAATTAAAGTTTTCGTACCCTTAGCATTTTTGATCTGCATCAGTTCTAAAAAAGGGTGCTGATGGATTTACGAATACCGAAGATAGAAAGTACTGAGGCGCTAGCCTCAGTGTAATTACGGCTTTTTAGCGCCCAAATTGCTATATTCATACTCTTGTAAAGGTGATGTCTTTTTCTCTACTTAACGCTTTACGAGGCAAAATTTCATCTGAGCAAAGGTGGATACTGTACCAATACTTATCGGGTTTTGGGGAAAAAAACCTTTAAAATCTCTAGCAGATGATTAGGTAGATGGTATGAGTGAAACTACAGAAACGATTTTCAGCAAAATCATTCGTCGGGAAATCCCCGTTGATATTGTTTATGAGGATAATTTAGCCCTGGCCTTCAAAGACATCCACCCCCAAGCGCCTGTACACATTCTCGTCATTCCTAAAAAACCCATTCCCACACTAGCTGATGCTGAATCTCAGGATCATGCTCTGTTGGGGCATCTTTTATTAACAGCCAAACGTGTTGCAGAAGAAGCTGGACTGAAAAACGGTTATCGAGTTGTGATCAATACTGGTGATGATGGTGGTCAGACTGTCTATCACTTACATTTGCATATTTTGGGAGGACGGCAATTAGACTGGCCCCCTGGTTGATCAAACTTGAATGCTTATCCATAAATCAAAGACACTCTTCTGAAAGAGCTACGGTGTATACACAAATCTTTTAAAGTTGTCCCACAGCATTTAGATTCCCCTTAAAAAGGGGGGAATAGGAGTCAAAGTCCCCCAATTTATCGGGGGATTTAGGAGGATCTAACGTTGTTGCATATCTCGTATAGAGATGCGTGTACACCGTAGCCCGAAAGGGGGCATTTTTGCGTTGAGTTTATTGGTATGTTAAGCACTTAAGCAATAATTATCAAAAAGTAAATTTTACGAGTAATAATTGCTAGCAGCGCAGATAATTGCCTCAAAGTTCAAGTATAGGGAGAAGCCAAGAATGATTTTACATCGTGGGCGTAGGGTGGTAGCTGCTTTATTGCTGTCAGTGGTACTACTGACAACAGCCTGTAGCCCAAAAGCACCTGGACGTTTTGACCAGGCGCAAAAAGAAAGCACTCAACAAAAAAACGTTGCGGTGGCTAAGAATGCAACTCAGGGTAGCGAGTTTAATAAACTTTTCCCTAGTGCAGGTGATGGCTACCAGCGTGTCTTTAACCAAGAGAAAAAAGGCTTTGCAGAAGCGAAGTTGAAAAAAGGTGGTAAAGATGTAGCATTGCTGTCTATTTCTGATACTACCAGCACACCTAGTACAGCAGCAAAGTTCTCGAAAAGCACCAAGAAAATTGGCGGTTATCCCGCAGTAGAAGTTGGTAAGACACAAACTGCAATTTTGGTAGGTAAGTACCAAGTAAAAGCACTTTCCCGCGATTCGTCATTTACAGCTAGCGATCGCGCAGATTGGCTAGAGAAGTTTAATCTTAATGGTCTGGCTAAACTGAAATAAGCCGGATTGCCAAGATTGAAGATAACAAAACCTAAGTAAGGAGATTTTTGTGAGCAAATCGATTGTTGATTTAGTCGATCAATTGCCAACCGGTGGCTTGACTATTTCTATGTTGAAGTCCCTCGATTTTGTTGCTCCTGGGGAGTGGCAAAATACCGTCGGCTTTGTCAACACCATTAAAACCGTCACTGGCGAAGACGACGAAGATTTAATTCAACAAATTGGTGAAAGAGCGATTTATCTATTCAATGACAAATCCCAAGGATACCAAACAGCTTTGTGGTTATATCAAACCGTTGATGGTACAGATAAAGCTCTCGGTGCAGCCGCTTTAGCTAACAAAGTTGGCGAAAAAATTCCTTTATTGGGTTTTTTAAACTCTGTCACTCCCAAACCAGACAAAGCCCAAACCATCGATTTGACATTAAAGTTAGTGGCTGAGTTGGTAGCTTTCTGTCAAATTAACGGCATTCCTGGAGACAGCATTGGCGATTTTGTCGCCTCTTTAGGTGAGTATAGTGGTGAGTCACTCATCCGCATGGTGGCATTAGTTTGTGTTGATGGTTTAATACCTCTAGGCCCAGACTTCATCAGCAAAGCCATATCTGGGATTAATCAAACAAGTCCCAATGAGTTAGAACAGAACTCAACTTTCCAAAATATCAAAGATGTGATTCCAGGCAACAATGCTGGTAGTAAACTCAACTTTATCGGCGAAAGTTTTGACTCAGTTAAAGGTTGGATGAGTGGTATTGTCAGTGCGAATAATTTAACGCCACACAAGGTAGTTAGCAACTTACACAGTTTTGTCGATATTGCAGATGATAAGTTAGACTACCTGGCTGCATTCTTGGATGTATCTACAAATTATTATGAACACACTGGCACGCAAACTTTAGCACGTCGCTTGATTGAACGGGCGGTGGCTGAGATTTAGGTTGATAGGGGCTGGGGAATGGGCAGGGGGGCAAGGGAGCAGGGGGGCAGGGGAGCAGGGGGAGAATTCGTAACTCCTAACTCTTTACTCAGCACGGGCTAAACGCCCCGCTACCGCTAACGGAACTGTTTTGCCCAATGTCCCCTAACTCATACCCCATGACCATTAGGGTAAACGCAGATCGGATGCGATCGCATATAAGTAAGGTTGAAAAATAGCCAAATTTTCCAGTTGCTCAAACTTACCTGTCTGCGTACCTGGATCAAATGCAGTAGTAATTACGTAAAGTTTACTGCCATCAAAGGCAACATGACCGATATGTTGCTCTTTTACTCCACCTTGTTCCTTGAGTCCGGCGAAGCCATAGCGGATTCCCTGAAGTTTACCAATCGGTACTGGTTGCGGTGGGTAGGCTGAGAAAGTAATCTCTTTTCCATATTGACTCTGACGATCTTTCGCAAATGCAGCATAGTGGTCTGCAACCCAGGCCTTGAGTACTGGTAATACCTGGGTTTGGTATTGGGAACTTTGGTAGTCTACTTGGGAACCACTTGGAATACCGGCTGCTAAGAGTTTTTTTCGGAAATCCTCATTGTTTGTTAGTGGGTAAATGTTAATCTCAACTGTACCCAAACGTTTGCCTCTGGAAGAGACACACAACAGGGGTGCATTTCCCTCACAAGCGGCAACTTGCCAGTTAGTGGGAGCAGCAGTATTTCCCAGGATTTTCTGCCAGATATTACCCTCATTAGAGGCGGGAAGTTTTCCAACGGCAGGGGATTTTACCTCTTTGGGTGGAGAAAATTGGGGAAGAACAAATTTTGCTCCCAGTGGTATTGACACCAGCAAAATAGAACCTAGTAATAAATGATAAAGTCTTAACATTTTATTGATTATCCGGAGTCAAAGATGGCAGACTAACGATATCTACAATACGTTAAACAGGGGGAGGTCGCTTGTATTCCTCTATCTGTGTTTAGCTAACAGTTAGAGTCCGACGAAATTATTTGTTCTGGAAGTTTGCGCCTCCTTTTTTCTCTGCTTCAATTTCTTGACCTCAGACTTTTGTCAGTCAACCAGGCGTTAAATACCTGAAAGCAAGGTATTATAGAAAATAATACTAAGTAAAGTTAAGTAAAGTCTAATTATTTCATCTGAGTTGGAAATATGTTTAATCTTAGTAAATAGACTTTATTCAATCGGCGGGATTATCGATTCTAAGTGAAATCGCCATGAACCCTAGTTTTTTGACTGCCCAGACTCCAACCACGATCGCTATTGTTGGTGGAGGCTTTAGCGGTTCTCTAGTTGCTACCCACTTATTGAAAACTGCCAGCCAACCTCTCATCATTAAGCTGATTGAGCGCAGTCATCAAATGGGGAAGGGAATTGCCTACAGCACGAATACCAACTGTCATTTGCTGAATGTATCGGCCGGAAACATGAGTGCATTTCCTGACGATCCCGGACATCTGCTGCGTTGGCTTCAGTACAATCGCAACGAATTAGCGGCATTTTTTCCTGAAGAAGTCAATGCTAGTACCTTCATTCCCCGCAAGGTCTATGGTTTATACATTCAGTCGATTTTGGCAGAAGCAGAAGCCACAGCACCTAGTGATGTACGACTAGAACGTTTGACCGATGAAGTCGTGGGGATACAGCCTGAAGAAAAAGGCACAATCGTCTCTCTGCATAGTGGTCGCTGTTTTGCCGCAGATAAAGTTGTGTTGGCGTTGGGAAACTCGCCTTCTACACCACCCGCAATCAAAAGCGCAGACAGCAATAATGAAAGTTATCTGCGGAATGCTTGGTCAGATGATGCCCTAGCAGACCTTGACCTTGATGCGCCCGTGCTGCTAATTGGTACAGGACTGACGATGGTGGATATGGTTTTATCTCTGCACGATCGCCAACATCGGGGCAAAATTTATGCTATATCTCGACGAGGGTTATTTCCCCAAAAACATCAAGCAGCTAAACCTTATCCTAGCTTTTTGACCCCAGAAACTTCACCAAAAAGTGTGCGCGGCTGGTTGCATCGCCTGCGTGCCGAGGTGGAAATTGCAGCTGCCCAAGGCTATGACTGGCGATCGGTAATTGATTCTCTGCGTCCCATAATTCAGAAAATTTGGCAAAAACTACCGACCAAGGAACAGCAGCGCTTTTTGCGTCATCTAACAGCCTATTGGGACGTACATCGTCACCGCATTGCCCCCAAAGTGGCGGATGTTGTCACTGAAATGTTGGATTCTGGTCAACTTAACATTTCCGCCGGACGGATTCGGGAATATCAAGCTTTGCCGGATGGTGTGGCAGTGACTGTATGCCAGCGCAAAACCCATGCTAATACTGTCTTACACGTCCACCGTGTAGTGAATTGTACCGGGGTAGCAGCAGATTATCGCCGATCGCCTCACCCCCTAATTGCTGATTTGCGATCGCAAGGATTAATTCGCCCCAATGCCATCGGCTTAGGATTAGATGCAGATCCCCACGGGGCTTTATATACGGCAGACAGTAATGTTTCGACACTGCTGTATACCTTGGGAACTCCTCGCAAAGGCGACTTGTGGGAAACTGTTGCTGTTCCAGAATTACGGCTACAGGCGCAGGAATTATCCCAAGCGTTATTGCAGTCGCTGCCAGTACGTGTGCGTCCGATTCCCACGATACTTTCCTTAAATAAGGAGACAGGCGATGTCTACGACGGGTTACGCCTACGCAGCTCACAGATACCCCAGTCAAGCTTACTATTTCGTCAATTATTTGATCCTGAAACTAGTAGTTATACTTACCTGATTGCCGATCGACAGACAGGAGATGCTGTTCTAGTTGACCCTGTATTAGAGCAAGTTGACCGCGATTTGCAATCATTAGATGAATTAGGATTAAAGCTACGCTATTGTCTAGAAACTCATCTTCATGCCGATCACATCACAGGGGCAGGCAAACTTAGGCAACAAACAGGCTGTCAGGTGATCGTTCCCCAGAATCCTGCTGTCACGAAAGCCGATCGCTCTCTTGTCGGTGGCGAAATCATCGATGTGGGATCTGTAGCGATCGAAGCAATTTTCACACCAGGTCACAGTGCTAGTCACATAGCATATTTGGTGAACAAAACCCACTTATTAACTGGTGATGCCTTATTTATTCGTGGTTGTGGACGCACAGATTTTCAGGGTGGCGATCCTGGAACCTTATATGATGTGGTGACACAACGCTTATTCACCTTGCCAGATGATACCTTGGTATATCCCGCCCATGATTACAAAGGACGCACAGTTTCCACCATTGGCGAAGAAAAGCGTTTTAATCCTAGATTTAGCGATTCCTACGGAGCGCTGCGCGAACGCAGCCGTAGTCAATTCATTACAATCATGAATAATCTCAAATTGAGTTATCCCCAAAAGATGAATGCAACAGTACCGGCCAATGAATACTGTGGTGATTTTATCCCCCAAGATAGCTTAAATCCGGCCATGAGTCTGGCTACAGATGAAGAAAAAAAACAAATAGAAATCACAGTTATGACTAATACGGAAATCTACAATGATTACTTTGCTATGTATATCTAGAACCAACAAGAGTTCTGTGAAGCTGGGATAAGGCTTTTTCAGCAGCTTGATGACTAGAGGCTGTTGGTCAGTATTTTTATATCCGCAATAAACCAGGTTTCTTGAACCGTTGTAAAGTTGTTCGCTAATCTGATATCCCGCTCATACTGCTGAATCCTTGAGGTTTCAGCTTTTAGTATTTTCCGATAAACTCCCGTAATTCTTAGAGAGGTATTCAGTAAATACCTCATCTGTCGCTAACTTAAATTAAAAGCGCCCTCCCGAAGTGGGAGAGCGCTTTCTTATTTAGCTAATTGAGTTAATGCTTGAGAATTAACCGTTGATAGCAGGAGCAGAAAGAGCAACAGGAGCAGATTCAGCAGATGCCAAATCTAGAGGGAAGTTGTGAGCGTTACGCTCGTGCATTACTTCCATACCGAGGTTAGCGCGGTTGATTACATCCGCCCAAGTTGCAATCACACGACCTTCAGAGTCAATGATTGATTGGTTGAAGTTGAAACCGTTCAAGTTGAACGCCATTGTGCTTACACCCAAGGCGGTGAACCAAATTCCGATTACAGGCCATGCTGCGAGGAAGAAGTGCAGTGAACGGCTGTTGTTGAAAGAAGCGTATTGGAAGATTAGACGACCGAAGTAGCCGTGAGCTGCAACGATGTTGTAGGTTTCTTCTTCTTGACCGAATTTGTAACCGTAGTTTTGTGATTCGGTTTCAGTTGTTTCACGAACCAAAGATGAGGTTACTAGTGAACCGTGCATTGCAGAGAACAAGCTTCCGCCGAATACACCAGCTACACCTAGTTGGTGGAAGGGGTGCATCAAGATGTTGTGTTCTGCTTGGAACACGATCATGAAGTTGAATGTTCCTGAGATACCCAAAGGCATACCGTCAGAGAATGAACCTTGTCCGATGGGGTATACCAAGAAGACTGCGGTTGCTGCTGCTACTGGAGCAGAATATGCGATCGCAATCCAAGGACGCATACCTAAGCGGTAGGATAGTTCCCATTCACGACCTAAGTAGCAGAATACGCCAATCAGGAAGTGGAAAATTACCAATTGGTAAGGACCGCCGTTGTACAACCACTCATCTAAGGATGCTGCTTCCCAAATTGGGTAGAAGTGCAAGCCGATAGCGTTGGAGGAAGGTACTACTGCACCAGAGATGATGTTGTTTCCGTAGATCAAGGAACCTGCTACTGGTTCACGGATACCATCAATGTCTACTGGAGGAGCGGCGATGAAAGCGATTACAAAGCAAGCTGTGGCCGCTAGCAAGGTGGGGATCATTACTACGCCGAACCAGCCGATGTAGATGCGGTTGTTGGTGCTGGTGATCCATTCACAGAATCGATCCCATACGTTAGCGCTTGAGCGCTGTTGTAAGGTTGTTGTCATTGTTTTATAAGTGCGGTTAGTGATTTATGAATCAGGCTCGTTTGTCTTTGCCTGTGAATACACTTTACAATGCTTTACAATTTTTAATCAAGTTTTATTACTTCAGTAAACCTGATAAAACCTATCAGGTTTACTTATTAAAGCGCAAGTTACAAGCAAGCGAGAGGATTTGATTTCAAATGAATTTCTGCGATCGCTTGCCCAAATCTGCAATATTGCGGTTACTTATACTATTTCTATATGAAGCTGCACAAAACCAACCTTGATAAGGCAAGGGAGCTGAAGCCGCTTATATACCAATACGCTTGGGTTAAGACTAAAAGCTAAAACTGGCGTATGTTGGGTTTCGTTCCTCAACTCAACCTTGTATCTTAGAAGAAGTGTTAGACCGTCCCAAGCGTATTGGCTTATATACAACCTTATATATAACGGTGTTGGGGACAAAAAATATTCCAACCAATACCCATAACGACTTTGAAGACAGTTGCTACAATGATTTGCACTTACCTAATGAAAAAGCTAAATGTGTTGTAGTTTATTTAAATAACTCCAAACATTCATTTTTTAAAATGCCTTTGGTAACTTTGATGCTTCTAAATGATTTAGCGATTACCTCTTCACAAGACAGATTAATTTGTGATTGATTTATCGAGATTAAGTCTTGAATTGAAGCACCATATATAATTTCTGATAAACCACTCCAAACACAAGCAGTTGCACACATGGGACAAGGTTCGCAAGTTGTATATATACTATAACCTTCTAAAAAATGGTTTTTAAGTTTAGCTGTTAAACTACGAATAACGTTGATTTCAGCATGGGCTGATGGATCGTTGTCTCTGATAACAGTATTATGAGCTACGGCAACAACTTCATTATCTTTAACAATCACAGCACCGTAAGGTGTATCTCCTTCTTTTGCTTGCGCCAAAGCTAAACCCATAAAATATTCTGGAATCATAGAAAGTGAGGTTAATATAAGGATAGTGATTAATAATATCGTATTTCTGATGCTATAACTGGGAATTAAGATTAGTTAATAGTCGAATATGTTATTGAGCAGACAAGAAACAGAATTCTACTTAAAAGACCTAGAAACACCAATAGGTAAGGCGATTAATTTAACACTTGCCGCTTTGGTACTATTATCATCAGGAATTTTTGTCGCAGAAACTTATAACATTCCTGATTCTGTGCGATTTGAATTACATCTAGTCGATACTGCGATCGTCATCATATTCGCGGTGGAATATTTACTCCGTTTGTGGAGTGCAGAAAACAAAATTCAGTATATTTTTAGCTTTTATTCGATTATTGACCTAATGGCAATTTTGCCATTCTTTATAGGGATGGTGGATATTAGCTTTATCCGGCTACTGCGATGGTTTCGGATTTTACGATTAATCAGGTTTATAGATAGAAAATTTTTATTCGCTACTATCAGCACTGAAGATGGCATGATCTTTGCGCGAATATTATTTACATTATTCGCAATTGTTTTTATTTATTCTGGTTTAATATATCAAGTAGAGCATCCGGTTAATCCTCAAAATTACGGGACATTTTTGGATGCATTCTATTTCTCTGTTGTCACAATGACAACTGTGGGATTTGGCGATGTTATTCCAATTTCTGAATTAGGACGTTTGCTAACGGTATTGATGATTTTCACAGGAATTGCACTGATTCCCTGGCAAGTGGGGGATTTAATTAAGCAAGTTGTGAAAACTGCTAATCAGGTAAAAATGGTTTGTTCCAACTGTGAATTGGCTTTCCATGATATAGATGCTGGGTTTTGTAAAAGGTGCGGGACTAAGTTACCTAGTCACAGGGTTGATTGAAATGCGATGCCTACGGCGGTATATAGTGCTAATTACCGGGTAGTTCCAGAATATAGTCAATGCCTAACGTAAACGTCATTTCAGAATATAAAAGCTTTGGTGGCAAACTCGGCTTTTACAGCCATTTCTCCTCAACCTGTAATGGTGAAATGCGTTTTGCTGTTTATCAACCACCACAAGCAACTCATAAACCTGTGCCAATTCTCTATTTTCTCTCTGGGTTGACTTGCACGGAAGAGAATTTTATGGTGAAGGCGGGGAGAGTGCAAGGCTTGGCGGCTGAGTATGGCTTGATGCTGGTTGCACCAGATACTAGTCCGCGTAATACTGGTATTGCAGGCGAGGATGATGACTGGGACTTTGGTACAGGTGCAGGCTTTTATGTTGATGCCACAGAAGAACCGTGGCGTAAAAACTACCAAATGTATAGTTATGTCGTCCACGAACTACCTGCTTTGATTAATGCAAATTTCCCCACCCAACCTGAAAAACAAGGTATTTTCGGTCATTCAATGGGGGGACACGGGGCGCTTGTCTGTGCGATGAGAAACCCAGAACTTTACAAATCAGTATCAGCCTTTGCACCTATCACTGCACCTATGCGTTGTCCTTGGGGACAAAAGGCTTTTGGTGGTTATCTTGGCAAAAATCAAGAAAGTTGGCGTGCTTATGATGCTAGTGAATTAGTCAAACAAGTAGGGTATCACAGTTCAATTCTTATTGATCAAGGGACTGCTGATAAATTTTTAGCTGAACAATTACTACCGGAAGTGTTTGAGAAAGCTTGTGCAGATGTTAAGCAGCCGCTAAACTTGCGTTACCAAGAAGGCTATGACCACAGTTATTATTTCATCGCCAGTTTTATTGAAGATCATATTCGCCACCATGCGTTAGCGTAGCTTACCGTAGGTATCGCTTTATTGATTACAGCAGTTTTTATCTATTTAAACCCCAGGTTTCTATTTTGATTTTTGAACAAGAATACGAAAGAATGGGGAACCGAAATCAAAGTCTCTCAATTTATCGGGAGATTTAGGAGGATTTAGAGCTTTTGATACTGACAAGAGGACTTTTCAAACATCCTCTAAAAGAGCAGTTATGATTCCCACAATTATTGCACCCCATCTCTTAATCTTTCCCAGGATCAAGGGGCATTCTTGGCGTTTAATAAGTAGTTAAGCGGACATAATATTTAGTTAAACGGCGATACATGACAGATATATAATTAGTTGAGCTTTATTTTTGAGCAATTAATATGAATAATTTTGTGCCTTCTCAGAGGAGAAAAGACTATATCATCCTCTTAATAATTTGGCTGATAGCATTAGCTATAGATAGAACTTGGTTTTTATTAGATGATTCGATTCCATCCTACGATCAAAGCGCACATTTAACGACAGCATTACATCATTATAGGATTTTTCAAAACTTTAATATCTTCTCAGGAAATTGGTGGTTATCTCTGTGGCAATTAACTCCAAGTTATCGCGCTCCTTTTTTATATATTTGCACCGTACCATTCTTGATGTTGTTTGGGCGTGGATATGACCAGGCAAGCTTGGTCAACTTATTATATACTGCAATGATTATACTTTCAGTGTATCATTTAGGTAACTTTTTATTTAAAAACCGAAAAACTAGCATAACTGCCAGCGTATTTTGTTTATTATTTCCTATTTTAGGAATGATACGGACAGATTATTTATTAGATTATGGGTTAACAGCAATTGTTATAGTAACTTTCACAATTTTGACAATTTGGAAAGATAGTTATATTGGGTTTTTATCATGGGGATTAACTATCATATTGGGCGTAGGCATAGGTTTAATATTGTTGACTAAACCTACAGGATTTATTTTTATTTTAGTTCCTAGTATTTGGACATTAATTACTTTTATTATAAAACGTAAATTTATTAAGCTAATACAAACTTGCTTATCTTTGATGATAGCTTGGTTAATTTGTGGTTCTTGGTATAGCTTAAATTGGTTAACAATTATTACATCGGCATTAAACGCTAACCAAGTCGGAAAAGGAGAAGGCGATCCTTCGGCCACAACTATTGCTGGATGGTTGTTCTATCCAAAGATGATCCCGGAAAGTGTTGGTTTACCAATATTATCTGTGAGTATTGGCGTTTTATTGGTTTATCTTATTAAATATAAATTTACTACTAGTTTAATTCCCGTATCTCTCCATAAATCAGCTCGAATTTGGTTATTAGTTACTTTAGTAAGTAGCTATATAATTTGTACTTTGGGTACAAATAAAGACATTAGATTTATTCTGCCATGCTTCCCTATAATTAGTTTAATATTGGCGGATTTATTTAATCTAATTGAAAATGTATATTTTGATAGACTGAGATTAGCAACTCTGGTATTAAGTAGTATATTGTTAGTCAATAATTTGTTTCCGTTACCCCTAATTCAAGCATGGGGTGGTAAACATTTTCCTAATAATGATGGCAACAAATATCCCTTGGATCAACTGATAAATAAAATCATTGAAACAAATATATATTTAAGGTCAACTTTAGGGGTAATTCCTGTTTCTACATCTCAGGTAAATGAGTTTACTTTAGATTATTTTGGCGCGTTAGCAGATTTCCGCGTATATGGTAGAAAATTCACATATAATTTATCTCAGGTAGAGGAAGATTTACAATATTTTTCTTGGTATGTCACTAGAGATAATGAACCAAACCAACCAGGAGACAGTGGAGAGATTAAACGTAAATTAAACTCTTTAGTTAAATCTTCTACTGATTTGAAATTACAGGGCGATTGGATATTGCCTAATGGAGATAAACTTCGATTATATAACCGCAAGAATCCTTATGTACTTGTTCAAAAAATCAGCAATACTGAGTCTGTAATTAATCTAGAAAGGGTTGCGATTCCTCAACAATTAATTTTAGATAAAAATAACCCAGTAACATATCAGATAACAGGTTCATGGGATGATTTGCAAAATGGTATTTTACTATTAAAATGGCAAAATAGCCAATCATCTTGGGATCACGATCATGCCATTGGCTTGGGAAATTTATACTGTGGTATCAAATGTCATCCTGAAGGAACTTTCCAGGTGAAAGAAGCCTTAGCCACATTTATTCCGAAAACGTTACCAGTAGGAAAATATAAATTATCAGCACTATATTTAGATAGAAGAACCAATAAAGTCACATCTTTAAATATTCCAGATATTACTGTAGATGTAACAAATGTAGGAACAGGAGAAAAATCTCCACCTCTAGATTTCGTTACTCGAACTTCACAACTAGCACAAGAGTTACAACAAGGTAAATTAAATAATATATTTGCACAGATAGATAATTTCAATCTATACGATCCTACTCAAGATTATTTAAAACAGATTGGATTTGCGGCTAATTATCATCTGCAAAGAGAGCCAAATAACTTAAATTGGCGTTACACTCTAGTCTTATCACAACTTTTACAGCGCCAAGTTCCAGAATTAATCCAAAATTTAATAGAATTAACTAAATATGATTCTCAAAATCCTTACATATATCTTTATTTAGCTGTTGTTTATTTGTATGACTTTCAACCTGCACAAGCCGAACAAAAATTAGCGATCGCAGAACAATTAAAACCAGATATCCCAGAATTAAAAACTTTAAGGCAAGTAACAAATATTATGAAATTTTTGCCATTAATCCATTTTTGAAAGATCAGCAAAGAACAAAATAATATAGCCATCTTATTTGATTTGGGAAAAATAGGGACTTGCAAAGAAAAAAATGCGCTTTATTTCGTTGAAATTAGCCGTTCCATCGCTGAGTGCATAGCAGTCAACCGCCGGACAATCTGATCGATCTCCAAATCTAATATGCTGTAATCAATGACTGCTTGACGAACAGGTGTATGCCCTTGATTGACAGCTAGCTCTTGTATTCGCGCTGTACGCAGTGCTTGCAGGTGCGGTTGGATTTTTTGCAGTGTTTCTTCCAAGCCAGGTAAGGGCGGTGGGGTAATTTCCAGTTGTACTGAATCAGCTAACTGCTCTAACATTAGTGAAACTTGGCGGACAAAAGTTTCTAATTCTGGCAGTGGTACTGTTCCTCGAAAATGTTCGAGATGTACTGCCAAAACTGTTACGGAGTTAGTAAAACGTCCCATATACACCAACAGCGTCATCACTGGTTCTACTAATTCTTTGGGCATTTGGGGTTCGCGCAGCAATCCTTGAAATGAGGCTTGAGCGTTGCCAATTGCCAATCCCGTTTGTCGCCGTTGACTGATAATGGTGGAGTCATGCTCTTTTGTTCCCTGGTAAACAGCCATCACATCCCAAAAGTATTTGTGACATTCTCGCAGTGCAGTGGCGAGTTGGCTGGGTAAGCGATCGCGTTCCCGATTTGGCAATATAAAGTAATGGCTTGCAAAAGCTAGTCCCGCCCCAATTAATGTATTCAAGACGCGAAAGCCAGCAAATTGCCAACCAATGGGATTACCAATATCGATAATTAGTAAAACAAATATTGATAAGAAAATCACCGAATACCCATAGTTGACACTGATTAGGGAAATGCCAAAAAATACTGTCAGCACAATGATGATGTCTAACACAGTCTTACTGGTGATGGTTGCGACTAAAATAGCTGCTAACACGGCTCCCAAGATCGTCCCGCCAACTCGCTGAAAAAACCTCTGGAAAGTTGCACCTAAGTTCGGTTTCAGTACTAGGATGCTTGTCAGTGTCACCCAATACCCCATTGGTAAATTAGTAATGCTGTATAGGATTACGCCTACAGTGAGAGTTACACTAATGCGGAGAGCATGACGAAAGATTGCTGAGTCTAAGGTGAGATTGTCTTTGAGTAAACTTAAGAGCGATCGCTGTTCATCTTCAACTACAAGAAGTTTATCTATATCTCGGCGACTTATCTTGTTATGTTCTACCAAAGATTTAGCTGTCTGAGCCGTATATTGCAACTGCTTGATCAGTTTTTCGATCATCAGCACCAGGTTAGTGAAAGCAACGAGGGTTGTATAGTCTGTCTCACTCCCAGCAATTGCTTTTCTTTGCAGACTTTCTTGTTCCTTTAGTGCCTCATAAATGCGGTTGAGATTTCCCAGATCGATGCTAGCAGGCTTGCGTGATATGACTTTCGCTATGGCTTGCAGAACGACTGATATTTGTTCGAGTGCATCGTCTACTAATTGCTGAACTGCCTGATATTGCTGTTGTTTGAAGTGAGTCTCTAGTAACTCTGTTAAGGCAATAACTGAGCCAAGCAAGCGATCGCCATCTTGAATTAGCACCAATAACTGCTCATCCATCCAACTCCGAGCCGGCTTTCCAATCCGTGCAGTACCTAAAGTAGTCCGTGCTGTCTCTAATGACTGTCTAATTTCGAGAATATTTTCAGGTGTTGTCACCCTACCGAGAAATGCCTGAATGTAGTTGGCAATTCCACTGAAGCAATCAGCCAAAGCCATCCTTAGTGGGTCATAAGGTCTAAAAGGCCACATTACTAAAGAAAGTAACATGGCCCATCCACCTGCAATTAGACATAGCAGCGATCGCATGAGTGCGGCTTCCAGATTTCCTGGCTGTGCGATCGTGGAGATAAATGATACCCCTACAACCAGACCGACATTTGCACCAGCGTTACCATACATCGACGCAAAACCTGAAGCAAGTCCCCAGAGAAATGTCAGTACTACAGATAATCCTAGAATTTTAGCGACTAGAGTACCCACAAATACTGAAACAGCCATTCCCAAAGTAGCCGCCACCATTGCCTTAGCTTTAATCTGGTAAGGGCCACCAACATTTGCTAAGTTGACAAAGTAAGCCATTAAACCGACAAATAATCCGCTTTCCCTTTGGTTGATGAGTTGCCCAATTAGCATCGGAACCCCCAACGCTAATGCAGCTCGCAAGCCGTTGGATATTGCTGGTTTTCCTGGCTCTGGCTGGATCAGAGACCTGAGAAAATTACTTCGATTCAACTGCATTGTTTTTGTTAACAAAACAAAAGTTTTATTTGGATTTTTTAATATTTTTATATATTTAGATTTATTCTAATTCATCGTGGGCAAGTGAGAGCTTTTCCAGAAAGTGAATATTAGAATGCACCTTTTGCTACTTTATCATTGACAGAATGATTGCCAACTAAGCTTCACAGGTGTATGTCCCAGAGATTGCTAAGGCTGTGTAACCAATTTTAGCCAAAGTTATGCTTTAGATAATTTGATGTAACCCGAATAATTTGTCCTCATTCGAGTAGAAACTAAAAACGGCATTTTTTGAAATTAAATATGAATTTGATCTGTCTCTAATCTAAAACCATTTTTTATGGGCAATTCATGTAACTGCAAATGCGTCTACATGAATTGCCCCTAAAAAAATCATCTGAATTGTGCAAAATAAATTAGTTGAACAATCAAGCAGTCAGAATATAAGGCGAGTCGATCGCTGCTACACGACCAGCATCTACCAAAGCTTGGTATACCATCGCCGCTACCTCAGCGCGTGTAGCATCACGGGTAGGATTGAGTTGTTTGAGGTTCGGGTGATTGACAATAATCTCCTTGCTTATAGCTTTCACTACCTCATCCTTGGCATATTCAGGAATCTTGGCTTGGTCATCGAAAGCTTTAATAGATGCTGTACCATCAGCAGATAACCCCAACCCATTCACTAGGGAGACAATCACTTGCACGCGCTGAATATTCTTGTTTGGGCCGAAAGTATTGTCAGGAAAACCAGAGAGAAATGAACCTTGATATGCCTGCTGAATAACCTTGGATGCCCAGAAATCTGCGGGTACATCTTTGAATTTCACCACGGGACGGTTTGACGATGGGTTGAAAGCTTTTACCAATAATGCGGCGTATTGTGCCCGTGTCATCGTAGCATCGGGTTTAAATGTGCGATCGGGGAAACCATTAACTATCCCCAATTTGACTAATTCCCGAATAAACCCACCTGCCCAATGATTACTAATATCGGTTAATTCGATAGTAGGTGTGGGTGTGGGGGTTGGTGTTGGGGTGGGTGTGGGGATTGGTGTGGGGATTGGTGTGGGGGTTGGTGTGGGGGTTGGTGTGGGGGTTGGTGTGGGTGTTGGGGTTGGGGTTGGTGTTGGGGTTGGCGTTGGGGTTGGCGTTGGGGTTGGCGTTGGCGTTGGTGTTGGCGTTGGTGTTGGGATTGGGGTTGGGGTTGGTGTCGGCGTGGGAACCGAACTATCTGCAAACTCTATGCTTCCGGCGACTTTAGACGCATCTATTTTATTTCCTATAGAAACCAGCTTGTTGGAACTGGCATTTTGCAAATCAAATTTACCGTTATTGCGTAAAGTATTACCTCCTAAGTTATTAGTACTGCCGATATCCGGTAGGGCAGTTCCAATTACTGTGATACCATCATCAGTGTTATTTTCACTGACATTGTTACGTAATAGAGGACGGGCACTACCAGAGATGACAATCCCAGAACGGTTTTCGTAAATTTTGTTATCTCGAAGGATGGGTGATGCAGTATCACTAATTGCGATGCCAAAACCTGTTTTGACGCAGGTATTACCTTGAATTTGACCTTTGGAATTTTTAGCGATCGCAATTCCATTGGCTGCATTCTCACTGAACAAATTACCTAAAATAATTGGGTTCGCTTCACCTGTAGCAAATACTCCCTCCCGCTTACAGTTGGTGAAAGTGTTATTAGCAACAGTAGGAGCAGTTGATTCAATCCAGACACCACTACCACGGCTAGCCAGATTTGTTACAGTTACCCCCCTGAGTTCGGCTTTATCCAACAACACAAATGTGACATTCTGACCAGCAAAAGTACGGCTCAAGTAAGTACCACTGCCTTCAATCAAAATCCCTTTGCCAGTGTTTGTTTCATTACCCACCACTGTCACACCAGATGGAACCGTTAGCGGAAAGACTTCACCGCTAGCAGCATTGTAATTACCATCTGCCAGTTGAATCTTGGTATCAACAGTAGCTACCTTAAGGGCTTGCGTAATAGTTTTGAATGGGGCTTGTTGGCTACCAGCGTTGGTATCGCTTCCTGATACTGGATTTACATAAAAAGTTTGAGCCATATTTATACTTCCAAAAAATACATAGCTATCTTAGCGCTAACTATAAAGGTGGGTAGCGATTGATGCATTAAGTAACTTAAAGTACTTCTCACTGCAAAGTGAAAAAATTATGCCAGTATTTTTGGGTTTCACTGGTACTCGACAACCCAAAATTCCTGGGTGGAGAGTGGAAAGTTAAGAGTTCTGAGGTGGGATGACGAAAATGAATGTAGAGACATAGCACTGCTACGTCTCTACAAGGTTTCTGGATAACGCATTATTTAATTTCTGGAGAAATCGTAAAAAAGCAAGAAGCAGGGAGAAGATTTTCTCCTCTGCCTCTTTCCCCTTATTTCCTCTTAATAAGGCCACTTCCAGTCACGAATTTCCGGCACATCGTCGCCGTACTTCTCAATGTAATGCTTGTGTTCGATCAGCTTATCTTGCATCTGCTGTTTCACATAAGCTGCGCTAGATCCTAGTTTGGGCACGCGATCGATTACATCAATTACCAAATGGAAGCGATCTAGATCGTTGAGAACAACCATATCAAAGGGAGTAGTGGTAGTTCCCTCTTCCTTGTAGCCACGCACATGGATGTTTTTATGATTAGTGTGGCGGTAGGTTAAGCGATGAATCAGCCAGGGATAGCCATGAAAGGCAAAGATAACGGGTTTGTCGGTGGTGAAAATTGTGTCAAAGTCTTTTTCACTCAAACCGTGCGGATGTTCGCTTTTTGGCTGTAGTGTCATCAAATCGACTACGTTCACTACTCGCACTTTTAAATCTGCAAAATGCTGACGCAGGATGTCTACAGCTGCCAAGGTTTCTAAGGTGGGAACATCCCCAGCACAAGCTAGCACTACATCTGGATCGCCGCCTTCGTCGTTGCTTGCCCATTCCCAAATGCCGATGCCTTTGGTGCAGTGCTTGATGGCTGCATCTATGTTGAGATATTGCAGTGCTGGCTGTTTTCCAGCAATGATGACGTTAACATAGTTGCGGCTTTTGAGACAATGGTCAGTTACCGACAGCAGAGTGTTGGCATCAGGGGGCAAATAGACGCGAACAATCTCGGCTTTTTTGTTAATTACATGGTCGATAAAACCAGGGTCTTGGTGAGAGAAGCCGTTATGGTCTTGTCGCCAAACGTGAGAGGTGAGTAAGTAATTGAGAGAAGCAATCGGTCTACGCCAGGGAATATGTTTGGTAGCTTTCAACCATTTGGCGTGTTGGTTGAACATGGAATCAATGATGTGGATGAATGCCTCGTAACAAGTGAAGAACCCGTGACGACCTGTGAGGAGGTAGCCTTCTAACCATCCTTGGCAAGAAGTTTCGCTGAGAATTTCCATCACCCGACCGTCGGGGGAAAGGTGGTCATCTTCAGGGTAAATCTCGGCTTCCCAAACCCGGTTTGTAACTTCTAACACAGGGTCTAGGCGATTCGATGCTAATTCGTCGGGGGCGAAGATGCGGAAATTGCTACTTTCTTGGTTAAGTCGTATGATATCCCGCAGGAATTTGCCAGTCACTTTGGTAGCTTCTCCGATCGCTTTCCCTGGTTCAGTAACATCTACAGCATAGTCTTGAAAATCGGGCATTTTCAGGTCATGCAGCAAGATACCGCCGTTGGCGTGGGGATTGTCACCCATGCGTCGATGCCCTTTGGGAGCTAGTTCTGCTAATTCAGGAATCAGTGTGCCGTTAGCATCGAAGAGTTCTTCTGGTTTGTAACTCTTCATCCAATCTTCTAGGAGTCTCAGGTGGTCTGGCTGTTTGGCGATGTTGCCAAAGGGAACTTGGTGCGATCGCCAAGAACCTTCGGTTTTTTTACCATCCACTTCCTTGGGCCCTGTCCAACCTTTGGGGGTTCGCATGACAATCATCGGCCACTGGGGACGTTCAGTGAAACCATGTACGCGGGCTTCCCTTTGGATACTTTGAATTTCTGCGATCGCTGTTTCTAGAGTTGCCGCCATCTGCTGGTGAACATCTGCGGGATCTTCACCTTCTACAAAGTATGGTTTGTAGCCGTAGCCTACAAATAAACTCTCCAACTCATCATGGCTAATCCGTGCCAATGTCGTTGGGTTAGCAATTTTATACCCATTCAGGTGCAGGATCGGCAGTACAGCACCATCACGTACCGGGTTAAGAAACTTGTTGGAATGCCAGCTAGTTGCTAAAGCGCCTGTTTCAGCTTCACCGTCACCCACAACAGCAGCAACGATTAAGTCAGGGTTATCAAAGGCAGCACCATAAGCGTGGACGAGGGCATAACCTAGTTCCCCGCCTTCGTGAATCGAACCAGGAGTTTCCGGTGCTACGTGACTGGGAATACCACCGGGAAAAGAGAACTGTTTAAAAAGTTTCTTGATTCCTTCAGCATCCTGGGAGATGTTGTGGTAATACTCGGTATAAGTGCCTTCCAAGTAAGTGTTGGCTACTAGTCCAGGGCCTCCATGACCGGGCCCAGCAATATAGATTGTGTTGAGGTCATATTTTTTGATGACCCGATTCAGATGAACATAGATAAAATTCAGCCCTGGCGTTGTTCCCCAATGCCCTAATAGTCTGGGTTTGACGTGTTCCAGCTTTAGGGGTTCTCTTAGTAGCGGATTGTCGAGTAGATATATTTGTCCAACGGAAAGATAGTTAGCTGCACGCCAATAGGCGTTGATCTTCCGTAATTCTTCATCTGTTAAAGGCTTTGTTTGTGGAGTCGTTGCTAATGTCATTATCGACACTCCATTACAAAAAGGATTTTGGCGAACTCATCAGTAAGTAATTATACTTTTTTTCCAGATGATGGCCATCTACCTATGATGAATGAATTTTTCCAGCCTTTGTTATCAGATTCCTTCGCTCTATGTATAGGATGGACAGGTGATGAATTATGAGTTATGACGATACTGAAAAGCAAGATAGAATGCGTAAAATAAGAGCGTATAAATTACGAATTACGTTCGCGTAGCATCTCGTAGAGAGAAACGAGCGTCACTATGAATTACGAATAATGAAATATTATCCGCTTGAAAAATCTGTTGAGCAGTTAATTAATTACCTAATTATTTATTTCCAATAACCCAGGTGGTGGCGTAATTTCAATACGATTAGATTTCAAGTCTACGACTGGTGCGATCGCTTCCACAAATGGGATCAAAACCGTCTTTTGCTTTTTGTCATTTGTCATTTGTCCTTTATCAGTGGTAAAAGATGGGTGTAATTTTACTTCCAACAAATCATTGCCAGCGGCGATGATGTCTACCACCGTACCAACGAGTTCGCCAGATCCTTGCATGAAGACTTCCAAACCAATCAAATCGAGGACATGATATTCATCTTCGGCTAATTGGGGGCGATCGCTCACTGGCACCATTAGTTTACAACCACGCAACGTCTCCGCCTGATCGCAAGTTTTCACACCAGCTAATTTGATCACATACAAGTTTTTGTTACTGATATAACGTCCTGTTAATAATTCGATTGGTTGTGGTTCTGTGCCATCTAAACGCAACAACCAACGTTTTCCCGGCACTTCAAATCTTTCGGGAAAGTCAGATACAGGATAAACCTTTAATTCTCCAGACAATCCTTGAGGGGAAACAATCTTACCAATTTCTAACCAATTATCGAGATTGGGGACTGGGGATTGGGTATTGGGAACTACGGGCTGGGGATTAGGGACTGGAGATTGGACATTTTGAATTTTTGAATTTCCTCCTACTCTCTTGCCCCTCTGCCTCTCTGTCCCTCTGCCCCTCTGCCCCTCTGCACCTCTGTCTCCGATCTCTTTATTAGCTTCTTCGTGTTTCATTTCCATTTTTCCTACTAGTACAACACGGCGGAAATAAACCACCCCTTCCAAATCAATGAAACGCTTACGCTGTATTCATTTTTAATTTTTAATTTTTAATTTTTAATTCCGCCTTGCGGTACTAGGCAGTCACCGCCGCACCTTTATAAGCTTCTTCAGCCACTTTTGCTAAACGTTGCATAGCAGTGGCTATCTCTTCATCTGTACCTGTGAGGCTGATGCGGAAACATTGGTGTTTGTGCGCCCACTCTTCATCTAAACCGGGGAAGAAGCTACTTCCTGGGACAATAATCACACCTACTTGCTTAACTAGCTGGTAAAATTCCCAATCACTGATGGGTAAATCTTGTAACCACAACCAAGCAAAAATTGCTCCTTCACCGCGATGAAGGAACCAAGGTAAATCCTTGGGCATCGCTTGTTCTAAGCTGGTTTCTAAAACGGTAAACTTATTTTGGTAAAAGGGACGGATGACAGTGTGAGAAATTTCCACTAAAGCGCCAGAGTTGATTGCAAGAGCTGCGATCGCTTGGCCGTAACGTGAAGAATGGAGACCAATATTTGCCTGGAAACACTCCAGCACTTCAATCCACTTTTCATCGCCAATGGCAATACCAACCCTTTCTCCTGGTAATCCCGCTTTTGATAAACTCATGCAGTGTAAGATATTATCGCCAAACACTGGTGTCATTTCGGTAAAATTCAATGCTGGGAAGGGAGGCGCATAAGCTGAGTCAATTAACACGGGCAGATTGTAAGGCGCAGCTAGGGCAGCAATCTTTTTCACCTCATCCTCAGTGAGGACATTACCAGTGGGATTACAAGGGCGAGAGAAGAGGATACAACCCGTATTTTCTGAAATCGACAGTTGGCTGAAGTCGGGGCGATATTTAAATCGGTGGGCGGCTTCATCAATATCGAGAGTTGGTTTGTAGGCAGTTAAAGCTTTTGGAACTAAGGAGAGGCCGCCGTAACCTGTGTAGTCAGGGCTGAGGGGCAAAACGATTTGTTTTAACTCGCCGCTAGGGGTATAGCCACCGAAGCTATTCACAGCGTAGAAGTAGAGGGTTTGACTACCGGGGGTGATGAGAATATTGCGATCGCTCAAGTTTAACCCGTAGCGTTTGTTAAAGTCGTTAGCGATCGCTTGAATTAATGGTGCATAGCCCTGACTTGAACCGTAACGACAAACTACCTCACCATATTCTGGACTAGCCAAAAGCTGTGCAGTACAATCCCGCCATAACTGCTCTACTTCTGGCAAAATCAACGGATTACCAGCACTCAAATTAATAAATTGCTGCCCTGCACCCCCTCTTAATGTCTCGATAATATCCTTCATGATTGCTCTTACGCCAGTCAGGTTGGACATTTGAGCGCCAATTTGAGTTAGGGCAGGGTTCATAAGCTGTGACAAAATAATGTATTAATCGAGAGGTGGACAAATTATTTGGGGGTTACTGCTGACATCTAGTTTACATCGTTGCCAAAACAGCTGTCGCCGCCTTAACCAATCTAGCGAGAGAATGATATTTTAACAAAGTCAGGACTTACACAAAAAATAGCCTAAACTTTTATTTTCCGATAGGGTAATTCATGCAGACGCAAAGCGGCTACACTACGAGTTCTCCAACGGAGTACCCGCAGGGTATTGCCTTACTGCGTGTAGTTTTGCGTAAGTCCTAAAAGTGAAAGAATTCCCGTCTTGAACCACGGTGGAGAACGTCAAATAACTATTAACTATATATAGGAGGGGCTGAGGTTGCAAGTTAAAGCAGCAGTGGCTTACAGCGCAGGTAAGCCGTTAACGATTGAAACCGTTCAACTATCGGGGCCACAAGCTGGCGAAGTGTTAGTTGAGGTGAAAGCCAGTGGGATTTGCCATACCGACGCTTTTACCCTATCTGGTGACGATCCCGAAGGTTTATTCCCGGCTATTTTGGGGCATGAAGGCGCTGGTGTTGTCGTAGAAGTAGGCGCTGGTGTCACCAGTCTCAAACCAGGGGATCATGTGATTCCCCTATATACTCCCGAATGCCGCCAGTGCGAATATTGTCTCAGCTTCAAAACTAATCTTTGTCAAGCCATTCGCTTAACTCAAGGACGCGGTGTCATGCCCGATGGCACCAGTCGCTTTAGCATCGACGGGCAGATGATTCATCATTATATGGGTACATCCACTTTTGCCAACTATACGGTGCTGCCGGAAATCGCCCTGGCAAAAATTCGGGAAGATGCCCCATTTGAAAAGGTTTGTTACATTGGCTGTGGTGTTACTACTGGTATTGGCGCAGTTATCAATACTGCCAAAGTGGAACCAGGAGCAAATGTAGTGGTTTTCGGCTTGGGTGGTATTGGCTTAAATGTCATCCAGGGAGCGCGGATGGTAGGAGCGAATATGATTGTCGGGGTGGATATTAATCCCAGCAAACGCGCCTTGGCAGAAAAGTTTGGGATGACGCACTTTGTCAATCCCCAGGAAGTAGAGGGTGATTTAGTTCCCTATCTGGTTGACTTAACAAAAGGCGGTGCTGATTACAGTTTTGAATGTATCGGTAATGTCAAAATTATGCGTCAAGCATTAGAATGCTGTCACAAAGGTTGGGGTGTCAGCGTGATTATTGGTGTTGCTGGCGCTGGACAGGAAATCAGTACTCGTCCTTTTCAATTAGTAACTGGGCGCGTTTGGAAAGGTTCAGCATTCGGAGGTGCGAGAGGGCGTACAGATGTGCCGAAAATTGTTGATTGGTATATGCAAGGCAAAATAAATATTGATGATTTAATTACCCATGTGATGCCGATTGAACAAATTAATGATGCTTTTGAATTGATGCACAAAGGTGAATCAATTCGGAGTGTGGTGACTTTTTAGCTGTTAGATTCAAAGCTTTTTCTCAAAATAAAATTAACAGTAGGGAAGTATATCTGTCAGTTGTGTCAACTTAAGCTAAAACACAAGATAAAATCTCGTGTTTTAGCCTAAATAAAATTTCAAGATTCCAAAATTAAAGCTTATTTCTTCGCTAACAACTCTGAGCTAAACCTCGTCTACTTTGAGAACCGTAGTTTTGTAGGTTGGGTGCAGCGATCGCGTAACCCAACATAAATAAGATGGTAATGTGGGGTTGCATTTAACTCCACCCAATCTACATAAATATATCTTTTAAAAAACTCTAGATTTCAACATAGATGAGGTTTAGATATAAATAAACTTAACCATATCATGGTAAATCCAGCAAACTCAAGCCAAGCGATATCTCCGATAGATTACGCTACATAACACTCTGAGATTGTTTGACTTTACTCACGATGACACCACTGATTTTTCAATATATCATTGTTGTATATTTTTACATTTATTCAACTAAAAAATAATCAGTTGGTTGTATGTAAATAGCATAATGTGTCTAGTAGAATCTTTCTCTCAAAATAGTACAGCTTGGTCAAAACAACTATCCAGTCGATTTTTGAAATTATTTTCATAACCCCTGCAATAAGTATCCATGAGTAAAACTAGTGATGACGAAATATTGTTGCACAACCAAACTTGGCAGCGTGAGCGGCAAATTATAATCCGTTTGTCTTCTTTAAACTATCGAACTGGTGAACTAGGTAGCTATTTACATAATATTGCCTGTGGAGTCAGCGAACTTATTGGAGTTGATTGGACAGTTGTTACTTTTTGCCAGGAGGGGTTTGAAACGGTTCTAGCCAGTAGTCTTGAAATGGGCGAGGGTGAACATATTTATTCACTACATGGTTTATTAACTGGTACTGTTATTCAAATGGGTCACTCATTAGCCGTGAAAGATGCTCAAAAACACCCAGAATATGGACAGGCTCCAGAAGGTTATTGTGCATATTTAGGGATACCACTGCGGACTGCTGAAAACAAGGTAATTGGCACTATCTGTTCTTTTCATCACCAACCGCGTGATTTTACAAAAGAAGATATCCAAATAGTGGAATTGTTTGCTGAACGAGCCGCAACAGCAATTGACAACTATCATCTTTATCAACAACAGTGCAAATTTAATCATATTTTAGAAGCTGAGGTAGAAAAACGCACCGCAGAATTACAAGCAACCCAAGCCAAGCTTTTAGAACAGGAACGATTGGCAGCTATTGGTGAATTCGCCGCCATGATTGTGCATGAAATTCGTAATCCCTTGACTACAATGATTATGGGATTAAAGTATTTCCGAAAAAGCATTTTAACAGAATCTGCTCAAGAGCGATTGGCGTTGGCATTGACTGAATCTAGTCGTTTAGAGCGCCTGCTAAGTGAAATTTTGCTATACGCCAAGCCCCAAGTATTGCAGCTTTGTGAGTTAGATGTGAATGAATTCATTCATGAGTTGCTGGCATACATTCATGAAATGCCAGAAGCTCTGGAACGAAAAATTGAATTTGTTCCGGTGTTACCTATAGTAAAAGTTTTAGGGGATAAGGACAAACTTAAACAAGTATTTATTAACATTATTCGTAATGCTTGTGAGGCAGTTGCACCAGGAGATATTGTTAAATGTAAAGTCGATTGTTCCCATATAAATAAAGTCTATATTAATGTTCACAATGGCGGTGAACCAATTCCATCAGAATTTCTAAGCAAGCTTTCTCAGCCATTCTTCTCCACAAAACCTTGTGGCACTGGTTTAGGGCTTGCTATTACCAAACGCATTGTCAATGCTCATAATGGAGAACTATCAATCTGTTCTGACCTCTTAACAGGTACTACCGTGAGTGTTCAATTACCTGTAGTTCCTTGATATCAAGTACTTCTTCTGCTACGGTTATCCTATTTAGGATTGTGATACATAGCATTGCATCACTTCATGAGAAAAATCGATAAATGCAAAAATATCAACTCAGCCCAAAAAACTGGTCACAAGAAATTTACATTAAAGCCTTAAAGAAAGCAGCATACGCACATCAAGGTCAAAAAATGGCAGGTTCAGAAATACCTTACCTTATGCACTTGAATCTTGTGAGTATGGAAGTAATTGCAGCCCTAAGTTTGGAAACAGAACATGATGGAAATCTTGCTATTCAATGTGCTATTTTGCATGACACAATCGAAGATACTAATACAACGTTTGAGGAAATCAGAATTGAATTTGGTGAATCAGTAGCTAATGGTGTACTTGCACTGACTAAAGATGAAAATTTAGCAAAAAATCTCCAAATGGCAGATAGTTTACAAAGGATAAAAAAGCAACCAAAAGAAATATGGATGGTGAAATTAGCAGATAGAATTACTAACCTGCAAGCACCACCACATTATTGGACTCAAGACAAAATTATTCGATATCGAGAAGAAGGTATTCAGATTTATGAAGCTTTGCAGGATGCAAGCCCATTTCTTGCTTCCCGCTTGGCAAAATTAATTGAAGATTACAAAGCATTTATCAATTAAATAGTCTTTTGTGAGTCAAATCACACTAGCAACCTAAGCACTGCAATAACATGATATTCATGCATAAATTCTTACATACAAAATGATGGAATTACTTGAACTAATGTTGGTGCTAGCTACAGTAGTTGGTGTTACAGACGGAAACACAATTTTAGTTAAAAATAATGTCGGACAAACAATTCCAGTCAGGCTAGCGTGTATTAATGCACCAAAAGCGGTTGGACAGGTGTATACTTTAGCAGCGACACAAAGGTTAAAACAGCTACTACCACCTAAAACTCCTGTTGTGATTAGAAGCATAGAACAACTCGAAAATGGTCGTACAGTTGGTGAAGTGTTTGTGGATAATCGGTCAGTAAATCTCCTTTTGGTAGAGTCAGGTAATGCTGTCGTTGACAGAGAATCTTTACAAAATTGCTACGAAAGCAAAACCCAATATTTAATTGCAGAAGCCAATGCTAAAAATAAGCACCTGGGATTGTGGCAGCAATCAAAGATGCAATTGAAGTTTCATGAAAAATAATATCAAATCAGGTTGTTCGGGAGGAACCCCAGATGTAATTGATATCAGATACCCGACTTTTTAAAGAAATCGGATATCTGGATAATACGAATTTTTACCAATCAGATAGCTATGATTGCTTTTTTAATATCATCAATCAATTCATCAATCCTTGATTGCGTCGTGTTCCAAGAACACATAAAACGTACTCCTCCCACACCAATAAATGTATAAAACTGCCAGTTATTTGCTTTTAAGGTGTGAATGACTTGTTCAGGTAATTTCACAAATACGGCGTTGGCTTCTCTGGGAAACATCAAGTCAACGCCTTCTATATTTAACAGTTGATTTTCTAAATATTCAGCACATTGATTAGCATGTCTGGCATTTTTTAGCCAAGCACCAGTTTCTAATAAACCCAACCAGGGAGCAGAAATAAACCGCATTTTTGAAGCTAACTGACCTGCTTGCTTACATCGATAATCAAAATCTTCTGCTAACTCTTTGTTGAAGAAAAGAATTGCTTCACCTAATGCCATTCCATTCTTAGTACCACAAAAGCACAATACATCTACTCCAGTTTTCCAAGTAATTTCAGCAGGGCTTTTATTCATAGCGGCAACTGCATTTGCAAAACGAGCGCCATCCATGTGAATTTTTAAATTATACTTTTTCGCTACTTCTTTAATTTTTAGAAGTTCTTCAATAGAATATAAAGTTCCTAATTCAGTTGATTGGGTAATACTAATAACTTTAGGCTTTGGATAATGAATGTCAGTGCGTCTAGTCACAATTGCCTCTATAGATTCTGATGTTAACTTGCCATTTTTCCCTTGAGCGAGTAAAAGTTTAGAACCATTAGATGCAAACTCAGGTGCGCCACATTCATCTGTTTCTATGTGAGATGTTTCATGGCAAATCACACTGTGATATGACTGACAAAGGGCAGCTAAAGATAAAGAATTTGCGGCTGTACCATTAAAGGTAAAAAATACTTCACAATCAATTTCAAAGAGTTCTCGAAAATAATCTGTTGCTTTTTGAGTCCATTCATCATTCCCATAAGCTGGAACACTACCCTGATTTGCTCTAATCGTATATTCCAGTGCCTCTGGACAAATACCAGAAGAATTATCACTTGCAAACTGTTCTAAGTTGCTACTCATAATCTCTACTTTTATTTTTCTTAGTAATTATTACAATATTAGTAAATAATTTTGGTAGTTGACAACTACAAGATTTAGGAAAGATATTAATATCTCAAATTAGATAATAACTCTGCTAATGGTAATCAATTAAATATAGCGGTTCCCAATTGCATGGAATACAAACCTAACCCCCAGCCCCTTCCCTTCAAGGGAAGGGGAGTAAAATTCAAAGCCTCTTTCCTTTTAGGAGAGAGGTAAAAACTGTACTGCACCCAAGCAATAACCGCTATATTTGTAGAGCAATTGTAAATTATTTTTAAATAACTATAATACTAGCTTTTAAGATAAGTTAGTAGTTCGCAAAATTTGAATTTCAAAAATAAAATTGCTATATCTTACATTAAACGGTTAATCATTTATTGGCTTTTGTTTGAGTAGTTATAGCCTCTAATAGGATGAATATACTATTAAATGGATTTGCTAATGTCCACAGAAAACTGGAGTTTTAGTTTCTCTTTACTGAGACATTAAGTTACTACGGTGTATTTCTCAGCTTTGGGTTGAGGAGATTTTGGGACATTGAAAATGGCAAATAAGTAAATATTATGCTAAAAAAATAAAGTTTGCTAATTAGAATGCCAATCATATACTTATAATGTACTATACAATGCCCTGCCAGTAGCTTGCTTCCTTGTAAGGGTACAAATTGGGGAACCTGCCCAAGGCACCGGCTCACCAATGACTAATGACTAATAACTAATGACTGAACCATTGATTGAACTAAAAGGTGTTTCTAAGTCCTTTGGTAGCCATAAAGTTCTAGATAATGTAGACTTGACCATTTACCGGGGAGAAGCACTAGGGATTATTGGGCCATCAGGGACTGGTAAATCAACAATTTTGAGGGTAATGGCGGGGTTACTTGCTCCTGATGAAGGAGAAATTTATGTGCAAGGAGTGCGGCGGGACGGTTTGATTGAGGATAGTGGACAGCCAGTTGGCATTGGTATGGTGTTTCAACAGGCGGCGCTATTTGATTCGCTGACGGTGGAGGAGAATGTGGGATTTTTACTTTATCAAAATTCAAAGCTGCCGCGATCGCGCATTCGAGATTTGGTAAAAGAAAAATTGGAAATGGTCGGTTTGCCATCAATAAGCCACCTTTACCCAGCCGAACTTTCCGGGGGAATGCGAAAACGGGTAAGTTTTGCCCGTGCAATCATGTCTAACCCCGATAATCCGTCAGAAGGTCCAGAAGTTCTATTATACGATGAACCAACAGCCGGACTCGATCCTATTGCCTCAACTGTAATCGAAGATTTAATCCGCTATTTGCAATGTTTGAATGGAGTTTGTAGTACATACGCTGTTGTTACCCATCAAGACAGTACTATTCGCCGTACTGCTGATAGACTTATATTTCTCTATGAAGGTAGAGTGCAGTGGCAGGGTACAGTTAGTGAGATATACAACACAGAAAATCCCTTGATCAAACAATTTATGAGTGGAAGCGTGCAAGGGCCGATTCAAGTCGTCGGTTAGAAACTGAAAAGTGAAAAGTGAGGAGTGAAAAATGAGGAATGAGAGTTAAATTCAATTCATAACTCCTAACTCAAAACTCCCAACTCATAACTAATTATTGGGTAGAGGAAAAATATGCGAGGTCTTATGACAAGCCGCTTCGCGTCTGGGCGAACATTTAGAGAAGGCTCTGTGGGGTTGTTGCTCCTGGTAGGACTAGGAGTATTTGGGTTACTCTTTTTGTGGTTAAATAGATTTACTGCTGCTGGCCGTTCATACAAAATTATTGTGGAATTTGCTAACGCTGGCGGAATGCAAAAAGGAGCAATAGTTCGCTATCGAGGTGTTAAAGTAGGAACTATTTCTCAGGTTCTACCAAAAGCGAATGCGATTGATATAGAAATTGAAATTGCCCAAACTGACTTAATTATCCCCCGGAATGTCGTGGTGGAAGCTAATCAAAGTGGATTAATTAGCGAAAGTATTATTGACATTACACCAAAAACAACTTTACCTCCTGGGGTTGTAATTGCTAGACCCCTAGATAAAAGTTGCGATTCCAGTTTGATTGTCTGTAATGGCTCTCGCTTAAAAGGTCAGATTGGCATCAGTGTTGATGAATTAATTCGCAGTTCAACCGATCTAGCCTCATCATACAATGACCCCAAATTTTATAGAAATGTCAATAGGGTTCTAGAAACTACCACAAGTGCAGCATCTAGTTTTACTGAACTAAGTCAGGATTTACAAGGTTTGACTAAAAGCTTGCGACAACAATTAAATACATTTTCAGCCACTGCTAATTCAGTGCAACGAGCGACAAACCAACTTAATACATCTGCAAATCAAACAGTAAATAAATTCGGTGCAACTGCAACTCAAGCAAATCGTTTGCTCAACAACCTGGATAATCTGGTGACAACAAATCGTTCTTCGCTGGTTGGCGCTTTAAATAATATCACCGAAACCAGCAACCAACTACGTGTTACAGTCAGTAGCCTATCACCATCTGTCAATCGATTGACTCAAGGAGAATTACTCAACAATTTAGAAGCTCTTTCAGCAAATGCAGCGCAAGCCTCAGCTAATTTACGCGATGCTTCTAAAACTTTAAACGATCCCAAAAATGCGGTGCTGCTGCAACAAACTTTAGATTCAGCACGAGTCACCTTTGAAAATACCCAAAAAATTACATCTGATTTGGATGAATTGACAGGCGATCCTAATTTCCGAAAAAATTTGCGGCAATTGGTGAATGGTTTAAGTGGTTTAGTCTCTTCTACACAAGATATGCAGCAACAAGTACAAGTTGCGACTACTCTAGATTCGGTCAAAGCTGCTGTGAGAAAACCAAATAATCTAATAATTCCTACCCCAGCACCAACCCAACAAGCAATGTCTAATGACAAGTCACTACCCGTCTATGAAGTTAATCCTTCACCTGCTAATTTTGAAAGTAGTGATATCAACCTTCAGCCAACCCCCAGTCTGTCTATTCCTAACTCATCCCAAGAAGTCTTGTTAAAACAGCTGCGGGAGTATGGTAAGCAACGAGATCAACTGGAGACGGAAAAATAGGCAATAGACATCTCCAGAAATTAATGATGCGTGACTTGAAACTTTTGTAGAGATGTTGCATTGCAATGTCTCTACATTCTTTTTCACCAGATGTTTAATTTAGCACAATCGTTCAACGGTGGAACCCTGTTCTTGGGCGATCGCTCTACAGAAAATCCAATACCTTTCGGTTAAGATCCCCCCGTCTGCGGCTACCCCCTTAAAAAGGGTGAAGAAGAGGGTTATAAGCCCCTCTTTTTAAGCAGGGTTGGGAGGATCTTCAAAATATTAAAACGTTAACCGAACCGTATTGAAAAATCTGTCCCTCTCCAACTCAGAAAAGGACAGAATTAAACTTGAGTATTGCGCTATTGGGTGCGTTAACGAAGTAACGCATCATTTTGATCTAGCCTGTCATAGTACGTTAAGCAAAGGCATAACGCACCTTTTTATCTTAGAAAAATTAGACTTAGACAAACACGAACCGAGTATCTGTTGCCAAATTGCGGTTTAATCCACTTTCCACAACCGCAATTAATTCTAATTGCGTCCCATTATTGGCGAAAATGCCCACAGATGAACTACTAAATCCAGATACTGATGCTGACCCCAAGAAGTAATTGTCAGCAGATCCTTTAAGCTGAATCCGATCGCTTGCTTTGAAGTTAACAATATCGGCGTAGTCACCATTGCCAGATTTGGCATAGAAAACTGAACTAGCATCACCCAAAATGTAAGTATCTGCACTTTGAGCGCCGTTGAGTTGGTCAATTTCGTTTGTACCACCTCCCCAACCAATCAGGTGGTCATTGCCACCACCTCCAGCCAGGATGTCATTGCCAAGTCCACCTAGAAGGGTGTCATTATCTGCTCCACCATTGAGGTTGTCATTGCCTCCTCCACCTTCGAGGCTATCATTACCTCCTCCACCAAGAAGTGTGTCATTGTCAAGTTCACCTAGAAGGATGTCATCAGCTGCTCCACCTTCGAGGATGTCATTACCTGCCCCACCTAAAAGTGTATCAATGCCATCGTTCCCCAAGAGAGAGTCATTACCACCCTTGGCATCAATATAATCATTGCCTGCTCCACCACTGAGTGTTTCATTAGCATCAGTGCCGATGACGCGATCATTGCCACCTAGAGCATTAAATACGCTCACACCAACAAGTTGGTCGATAAAGATAATGTCGTTGCCAGATGTCGCCTTGTTATTGGCAACAGTCAGGTCAAAGGTATCGCTAACACTACCACCTTTGCCATCAGCAGCAGTAACAGTGACGGCAAAAATACCAGCTTGGGAGATATTGCCGAATATCAGACCCGTGTTAGCGATATCAGATCCAGTGGGTAAACCCGTAGCAGTGTAGGTAAGGGTGTCGCCTTGATCGATGTCAGTAAATTTGTCACCGACGTTGAAAGAGAAAAGCTTGCTTGTGGAGATGATTCTGTCTTCAAGGGGTTGCACTACTGTCGGAGCTTCATTGACATCGTTAACTTGGATGGTCAACGCCTTGTCAAAGAAAAGTCCACCATTATCGGTGCTGCGTACCCGAATGCTGTAAGCAGATTTGGTTTCAAAGTTTGGGGAAGCGTTGATTTTTAAGGTGTTGTCTGCGATCGCAAAAGCAGCATTATCAGCATCACCAGTTCCAGAAACTAAGCTGTAAGTGAAAGTGTTGCCGGTGTCCGGGTCTGTAGTACTAAATGTACCAATTACAGTATTGGCAGCCACATTTTCATTGATATTTGTAGCACTCAATGATAAAGCTGTGGGAGCATCATTTAAATTAAACCGAGCCACACTAGGGTCATGATCGCTATCTTGATCGGCAAACTCTGAGTTGACGTGAACGACATCATAGGCATCTAGCTTGCCAAGCAAGTTGCTACTAACTAAAAGGTGGTCGAGTGTTTGGGCATTGCCTTCAAAGTTGTAGGTATAACGCTCGTTTGCAGGCAGAGTTTCAATTAAGGAAGTCAGTCCAGCGCTTTCTAGAGTGGTGACTGGGTTGGAGAACTCAAAGTCATTCAAGTCACCCGCTACTACTACATTGGCATTAGGGTTGATCGTTAAAATACTTTGGACAAAATTTTTCACCAAGGTAGCTTGTTGCTGACGCTGGACTTCGCTAGTGAGAATTGGCGGTTGATTCACGCCAAATAATGGTTGGTCGCCACCTTTAGAATTGAAGTGGTTGCCAATTATATAAACAGTTTCACCCTTGAAAGTAAATTCACCAACTAACGGCTTGCGACTGCTAGTAAAAGCCGAGTTGGTGGGGTCAATCAAACCAGGACTATCAGAAAGAGTAGGAACACCAGAGACGTTGCTAACTGTGGTGCTGGAGGTGGAAGTAGCACCGGGGCGATCTACAAAGTTGACACGAGCAGGATTAAATAAGAAGCCCACTCGGATATTTCCCCCAGGTTCACCGCCATTTGTACCGTTTACTGGGTCAATTTGGCGATATTGATATGTGGGGCCACCAGCAGCAGCGATCGCATTAATTAATGTTTGGAAGGTGGTGCTGGCATCAACTACACCATTATTCGTTGCTCCGTTATTGTCCTGAATTTCTTCCAGACTAATGATATCTGGTGATTTCAGATTGTTGACAATGCGGCTGGCAAGGTTGTTAAACTTGGTTGCCCCATCGCTTGGGTCAAGATTTTCGACATTGAAGGTAGCAACTGTCAGTTCGTCAGTGGTGGGAGTTAAATTGGTGACTTCTTTTTGCAGGGTACTGTTCTGTACTACTGTGGGAGCAGCCGATACTAAAACTTCATAGTTACTAAAGTCGTAATTAACGACACCAGTAACAGTGCTAAGTTGCGTACCAACATTAATCTCAGGTAGCACTAAGGCATTGTTGAGATCATCGATTTGAATCCGTTCAGGATTGAAGTCTGAGGCACTAATTAGGCTACCACCGCGAGCTGTGCGTCCAGTGGCATTTGCCCCATTGTCTGCTAGTACCCAAATTTCTTGCGATGTCCCAAAGTTTCCAGTGGGTGAAGTGGAGACTGGGTTATTAACCTGTACTCGCATTCCTTCTAAACTTTCGTAGAAGTCGATGCCATCCTGGGCAGGGTCAAAGGTGGTCGTTCCAGTTTCGATATTACCAGTAGTATCGTTATCGATGACTGTAGTTGGGATAGCTCTGCCGCCATTACCCAGAATTGTGGCAGTTGGCAAAGCATTGCCAGTGGAAACGGTGACAATTGTGGGGCTAGTAATTTGTGTTACCGTCAGGTTATTTGCATTATTACCGGGACGAAACTCCGTGACTGTTCCATTGACTAATATAGAATCGCCGATGGATACAGTTGGTGCTGCTGAGGTGAAGACGAAAATACCTTCAGATGTGCGAACGTCGCTATCTGGGTTGGGGTCTTGCAAGTAGAAACCATTACTAGCTGTAGCTATAACAATTCCCGCTACATTGCTAACGGTTTGACCTCTCAAGGCTGAGATATGCCCGGCACCTTGAATGTCGTGAATCCGAATTGCGTCATTATCAGCGATCGCCACTGTTGCAGTAGCAGTACCGAGAGTATAGTTGGCGCTATTATTTAAAGTCAAACTGACAGTTTCAGTTCCTTCAACTGTCGTATCATCCACAGGTGTAATGGTGATATCCGCAAAGGATTGTCCGGCAGCGATGGTTGCTGTGCCTGTTAGGGTTGGTGTGTAATCTGCGCTTGTGGCTTGTCCAGCACCCGTGGCAATTGTATAATTTACGCTCAAGGCATTGGTGGTACTGCCTGTGCGAGAGATGCGGAAGGTGCCAGGGTCATTGCCAGCTTCGGCGGCGTTGGCATCTTGGGCTGCGATCGCAATTGTAGGTAGAGACGAAACAATAGTCCCTGGAGAGCCGATTTCCACGCTTGAATTTACAGCGACGAATGCACCGTTGACTCCCACAGCGCTCAGTGTTGCGATCGTGGCATTGTTTGACAAGGCGGCATTATCGAAGGTGGCAAATGGGGCTGCGGCTGGAGATGCTCCGAAGACGACATTAGCCTGTAAAGCACCAGTGGAATTGTAGATATTTACGGCATCACCACCCGTACCCAAGCCTATGCCTGAACCAGAGTAGTTGCCGATTTTCAAGCCGGCTGGTGGGTTTGCGCCGAACCAGTTGGATAGGAAAGTAGGATTGACGGTAGCTCCTTCGATGAAGATTACCGATTCACCTGCGCCGATAGTTGTAATACCGCTTAAGGCGACAGAGGAGGCGAAGCTATTCGAGTTGTCGTCAATTTTCCAGCCCGTGATATCTACGGCGCTCAAACCCTTGTTGGTAAGTTCAAACCAGTCTGCGGCGACGGGCGAATTGCCACTACTCCAGGGAGCTACTTCAGTGATGAAGATACTGCTGCTGCTAGGATTCTCATTTACATCGGTGACTGATAAGGTAAATGCCGTAGTTGCGTCTGGGTTATTGCCGACGGTAGTGTCATTTACATTGACGCTGACGTTGTAGCTGGTCTTAGTTTCAAAATCTAGGGTGGTTCCCGCTTTCAGGAACAAAGCATTGTCCGTAATCTCAAAGGAGTTCGCATCTGCACCAGTCAAGCTGAGGGTATTTGTTCCCAAAGCGTCATCACTGACGATAATGTTGGCAACTTTAAAGGGAGTTGCAGTACTGGTGCTTTCTGACAAGCTGGTGACGGTATTTGCAAGGCTGACGGCTACAGGGGCTTGATTCGCATAAGTAAATGAGGATGGTGCATAGACCCAAAGTTGAGGGTGATCGATATCACCTCCACCATTCTCGTTAACGACATAAATCAATCCGTTCTTGTCTACCGTGATTCCTTCATTCCCCTGATCCACAACGGACAAAGGATTACCCGCATCGGAGGCGATGGTTAATGAGCTAGAGATATTTCCAGTGCGATCGATGTTGACGATTTTGCCTGATTCTTGGCTTAAGATCAGCAGGCGGCTGGAGTCGGGTTGCCCATTCAAGGCTGATAGATTCGACAATGCGAAAACATCCGCGAAGTCCGCAAGCCCAGCCAATGCTGGATCGAAAAGATTGGTAGAGTTGACTGTGGTGGGCGAACCGTTACTTGCAGTTCCCGCCGTAAAATCGATGTTTGTTTGAAAAATTCCTTCGGGTGTAATCTCCTTAACTGCGATGAAGCCACCAGTCTGTGGGTCATAGGAGATACCTTCGATGCCAATATTTCCAACCGTTGTACCGAGTTTTACGGTCTGGACATCGCTTCTGGTAAGGGTGGTTCCTGGGGCATAGGTAAATAAATTAGCCTGTCTGTCTCGCTCCTCAATCAAGACAAACTTGCCGTCACCGACATAGGTAAGCCCTTCTGTATCGTAGAATTCAGTTCCTTGGGGACTACTGCCAGAAGCTAGTGTCATTGAGTCGATTAATTGTCCCGTCTTCGATACTTGCACGATCGCTCTGCCGCCATCACCGACAACGAACAGTGTGTCGGTATCCTTGTTATAGGTGACAGCCGAGACTTCTTGAGCCAGCAAGCTATTGGTTGGTGCAGTGGTTCGGGTAGGTTCGGGTAGGTCGTAACGTCCGATACGGACGTAGGTGGAGAGATCGATGGAAGTTACAGCCGTATCGTTGTCAGCGATCGCCACTGTTGCAGTAGCAGTAGCACCCAAAGTATAGTCGGCGGTACTATTCAGAGTCAAAGTGACGCTTTCAGTTCCTTCAACTGTCGGATCGTCTACAGGTGTAATGGTGACATCGACAAAGGATTCTCCGGCAGCGATGGTTGCTGTGCCTGTTAGGGTTGGTGTGTAATCTGCGCTTGTGGCTTGTCCAGCACCCGTGGCAACATTGTAATTTACCGTTAGGGCATCAGTGGTACTGCCTGTGCGAGAGATGCGAAAGATACCAGGATCAGTGCCAGCTTCGGCAGCGTTGGTATCTTGGGCTGCGATCGAGACAGTGGAGGTTGATGCGGCGATCGCAAAATTCGTGGTATTTGGAGCAGTTGTGGTGTAAGTACCATCAGTTTGATCAACCGTCCAGTTGTTAACATTAAAGACTGAAGATTTATAGTTTGCAAAGCTAGATTGTCCAGTTCTAGAGCCACTATATTCACCATAGTCAGCACTAGTTCTTAATACTATTGCGTTAACTCCAACCGTTAATCCTGCATTTGCAATTGGATCACCAGGCGTTACAACATCTCCTGATGATACCGCAGTTAAAATCGTAGTTGGAGCAGATGCGCTAGAGCCAAGAAAAGCATAGATAACGTCACCACTTGCAGAAAGACCGTAGTTACTGCTACCTGATACCGTGGCACGAGAGAGAGTTCCAACTGATGCAGCAAGGGTGGCAACATCAACTCCAGTAAAGCGAATTACTGTACCAGCATTTATCGTACTAGATCCTGATGTCCATTGAAAATAAGACTCACCAGTGTTAAAAGCTGTCGTGCTAGTAGCTTCATTATCAGTGAAATAAATAGTTGTATTCGGTTCTATATCTACAAATGTAACAATAGACCAGCCATCTTCATCGGCATTGAAGGATATAAAAGCAATATCCCCTTGTGTTAAAGCCATAGGAATTATTTAACCTCTTTAGTTTGTTTCAGATTCTCAAAAAATCAACCAAATGATCCGAAGCGATGTATTAAGTGCGATCGCTCTTGGGATTTATCCAAAGTTGTCCGCACTTCTTAAACAGTCCAAAAGCGATCGCTACCAATATTTTTTGGTTAAGGGGGAAAGGGGAAAAGGAAAGGGTTTGAATTTACCTTTCCCCCTTTGCCCTTTAACCTTTCCCCAGACCAAAAGAGAGATCACACTGATTTGTGGGGCGATCGCTCCCATAACTACAAAAGGATAGATGCAAAAACTTACTTCAGTATTTGGGCGAACATGAGACAAGATCGGCATGAAAGACCGAAGTAACTAGCAAAAAATAGCTACATACTTTATTAGTATTAATTCGTACTTATCAACTTCAACCTATCCCGGTAAGTTTAAGGAACAGCTAGCAAAAGGTTAAAAAAACAAATATTTGGCATGGAGTTAGGCTCAAATGTAGACTCAGCTAATTGAAAAGTCAGCAGATGAGAGGCAATCCAATACTTCTCGGATAAGTACTTTCCATCTCTGGTGTGGTCTGGGGAAAGGTAAATTCAAACCTTTTCCCTTTCCCCTTTCCCCCTTAACCAAAAAATATTGGTAGCGATCGCCACTTGTTATTTTTTGGTCAAGTCGGGGAACTCTATTAATACGGTTCAGTAATTCGCGCAGCGTTGGCCAGAGAAAGGCTTCCCGTAAGGTAAGCAACTGGTATTACTTGTTGTGGTTTTAGTTGAACTGTGTTGTAAGCATAACTTTGAGTTTTGAGGATCGGCTGATGGATAAATCAATTATTCAGTTGGTTGACGAATTACCAACTGACAATATCACTGTCAAAGTTTTAAAGGCTCTTGATTATGTAGCGCCAGGTGAGTGGAGCAATTTGACGGGGTTTGAAAATAGTATTCGCAGCATCACTGGGGAAACCGATGCTAAGGTAATTCAGAGAATCCGCGATCGCGCTGTCGCATTATACGAAGATCCTCAAAAAGGCTACCAGTTTGCAATCAAGCTTTATCAAACAATTGATAAGGCAGACACAGCTATGGCAGCAGCAGCTTTAGCGAATAAAGTTAGTGAAAAAATCGGCTTTCTGTCTTTTTTAGGCAACATTACTCCCAAAGCTGATGTAACTCAATCTATTGACTTGGCACTGAAAATCGCTGTCGAAATCATCGCCTTTTGCAAACTAAATGGTATTCCTCAGCCTAACCCCCAAGAGTTTGCTAATTCCCTTGCTAACAACTATCAAAATGCCTCCTTAATGCGGATGGTAGCTTTAGTTTGTATAGACGGAATTCTGCCATTAGGCCCCGATTTTCTCAGCAAAATTCACGGAGTTATTAGTGGCACTGATGCTGGTGCAATAACTCAAAATCCGGTTTTCTTAGCTATCAATAACTTTTTACCAGGTAGTAATCCCTCTGATAAAGTTGGTTTTATCAGTCAGGGTTTTAACTCCGTACAAGGTTGGATGAATAACTTAGTATCTAAGACAGGTGTAACCCCGCAATCAATTTCTAGTAATTTGGGTAGTTTTATTCAGATTGCTGATGATAATTTAGATTTTGTCGCAGTATTCCTAGATCAAACTACCAATTACTACGAGCATACCGGAACTCAAAGCGTCGCTCGCGGCTTGATTTTGGAAGCATACACTTTCGTAAAAGAGGAAATTAAACAAGAGCAACAAAAGCCTATTCAAGATGTTTCATCAGCTTCTGCTGTCAAGTCAGATAAAATTCAGTATGAAGTCAGCAAAACAGTAGAAGTCTGGGATGGTGAAGACGAAGATTGGTATCAGGGAACAATTGAGAAAGTTCAAGATGACCAATTTTTTATTCATTACCTTGGCTATGGTTCATCTTATGACGAGTGGGTGGGCGAAGATGACATTCGGACTCGCGATCTTCGCGCTGCGGATGACAATGGATATGCAGTTGGTCAAAAAGTAAAATGTTGGGATGAAGACCAAGAAGCTTGGTATTCTGCAACGATTCAGCAAATCCAAAATCAGCAATACTTTGTTCACTATATTGGTTATGACTCATCCTATGATGAGTGGGTTGATAGCGACGAAATTTCTTAACTACTGAATTAGCACAGGGTCGGCAAGAGCAATATCCTTGATTTCTCACTTGTGAGAAATCAAGGAGTGTGGGAGGTGTGGGAGGATGGGGAGGCAATGCAGCATTTGTTGATATGCAGTTATTAAATTTCTCCTCTTTCTCCCCACACTTCCCACACTCCCCACACTCAAAAAGCAAGTTATATCAGGGCTTTGCGATTAACTTAGTGCCATTCGGTTATTACCCTCTCTACGAGACGCTGCGCGTAGCTTGCTGAATACTCGCTATCGGTGTCACACCCTGTGCTAGCACTATTACCTTTAAAAATTACGAATTACGAATTACGAATTACGAATTATTTTGACGCGCTACCATATCCCCTATTGCCTTCGTGCAATGTATGTGAGGAGTAGCAGGTTAAACAGATGACAGAAGAATTTAATACACAACGTGCAGAGAATTTGATTGCGATCGCAGATCAATTCACCCAAGTAGGAAAGGTTACAGTCGTTAAAGCCTTTGGAAGTGGTAATATCAATGACACTTTCTTAGTCACTCTAGATTCCCCAAAAGAACAACATTTTGTCCTGCAACGCATCAATACACAGGTGTTTCGTCAGCCAAAACTGATTATGCAGAATATGCGTACCTTCACTGAGCATGTTCATAAACAGTTACAGCATATCTCCCTCAATCGTCGCTGGGAAGTACCGCGCGTACTATTAACTAAGGATGCTCAAGACCACTGTCAGGATGCAGACGGCTCCTTTTGGCGGGCGATTAGCTTTATTGAAGGCTCCCAGTCTTTCGATACTATGCGCGATCGCTCACAAGCGAAAGAAATCGGTTATGCTTTGGGGATGTTCCACAATTTAATCAGTGATTTACCACCAGAAAAACTCGCTGACACTCTTCAAGGATTCCATATTACACCGCTTTACCTCCAGCGTTACGAAGAAGCGTTGGCGAAAACTAGTGCTAGTCAATCTTCGGAAGTTAATTATTGTTTACAGTTTGTTAGCGATCGCCAAGCCTTTGCACATATCCTAGAAAATGCCAAAGCTGAGGGCAAACTACCTCTGCGTCTGATGCACGGCGATCCCAAAATTAATAACGTTATGTTCGACACTGTTACCCAGCAAGCCGTCAGCGTCATCGACCTCGATACCGTTAAACCAGGTCTGGTACATTACGATATTGGCGATTGTTTGCGATCGGGCTGCAATCAGGCTGGAGAAGAAACAGAGAATTGGGAAAGTGTTCATTTCGATACTGACCTCTGTCAGGGAATCTTGCAAGGCTATCTCTCTGTGGCAAAGGCATTTCTTACCGATAATGACTATGCATACATATATGATGCCATCCGTCTCATTGCCTTTGAATTAGGATTGAGATTTTTTGCTGATTATTTAGCCGGGAATGTCTACTTTAAAGTTAAGCACCCAGAACATAACTTGGCAAGAGCGATCGTGCAGTTTAAGCTTACCGAAAGTATTGAATCTCAAGAAACGCAGATTCGTAACATTATCAAAGACTTGAAATGAACAACCAGACATTTTCTCTACAACTCTTCCCTTCTACTAAATCGCTGCCTAATTTGAAAATTGCAGGCAATATCAGCCGAAATGGTAATCAATTTGCCATCCACTATATGCTTGAAGGCTATTTAAAAGAAATTGCGTTGGCAAAGCCTACCGGAGGTATTGCCCAACCATCAAATACATCGTTACGCAAGCATGAATTGTGGCAAGAAACCTGTTTCGAGTTCTTCCTTGGCATCAAAAATTCTCAACAGTATTGGGAATTTAACCTGTCCCCAAGTGGACACTGGAATGTTTATCGTCTTGATGGGTATCGTCAAGGAATGCAAGAGGAAACAGCTTTTGAAAATCTCCCTTTTAATGTTCAAAATCAATCTGATAGTTTAGCAATAGCCTTAAATGTTGATTTAGATAAAATCATTTCTATGGAACAAGCAATTGAAGTTGCCATTACTAGCGTTATTAAAGATAGAGATGGTGAAGTAACTTACTGGGCGTTAACTCATCGAGGCACAGAGGCTGACTTTCATCTGCGAGACAGTTTTATCATTGAGTTGTAAATACTATAGGACTCATATTTGATTTTTGAAAAAACTCCGTACAACTCAAAAAGCCTTCTTTCCTATTGCCTCTTGCCTTCCCACGCAAGTAAATATGGCTACGCCACGCTACGCGAACAAAAATCAAAGCGGATTCCTATACTACAAGACTTACGCAAAATAATGAAAAAACGAACCGCATAGACGCGGAGCGGCTTCCCGCAGGGTAGGACGCAAAGGAATAAGAGTTTGAGAGAGTTATTGCATAAGTCCTATACTATTCAAAAATTTACTGTGAGTAGCTGACTCAAGTTATCATTCTAAAATTTAGAGCAACGTTGTACTCAACTCGGTCGTGGGAGCAGTGGAGGGTTACTCATGAAATTTCTACCGACTCTACTTTTGCACCCTGTCCTTGGTCTACTTCTGTTAACTTTTTCCCCAAAATCAGAACTGAAACCATCATTAATAAACTTGTCACCATAATGGTACTCACCACATTAGGATCGTCAAAATTGCTCGTACCTATTAATAAAGCAGCAGCAAAATTACGTTGAGCCGTTCCTACTCCTAAAACTCTTTGAGTATCAATACCAGGCCCACCCAGTAAATAACCCACAGTAAAACCAACATTCCGCAGGTTAGTTAATAACAATACCTTTGCCAAATTACGAGGGTTCAACGCCCGTAGAAACGGGATGAATACGTCCTAAAGAAGTAAGCTTGGCAAAAATCTGGTTTAATAAAATAGGCTCAGGGATTTCTGGAAGCATTTTCAAGATTTCATGGACATATCGAAAGCCACGATAATGAGCCTTAAGGTCAATAATGCCGGAGTCGGGATTAAGAGTGCGGAAATCGGCGAGAAGATGATGAGATAAATTAACCATAAAGAATGCTAGATTAGCAGCATTAGTCACCGCAGTTTGACCGATGTTCATAAAGTCTTCCAATCCCCAAAATTGCTTGGCATCACGGAAATTAAACTCGATTTGAAAGCGCAGTTTGTAGTAGTCAGTTATTTTCTCAGATGACAATTTTAGGTCACTAGAAAAAAGAATGACGTGACTGCAAGCATTAGTTTTGAGATTGGTTTTAACCAAAATAACTACATTCAGGATTTGGGCAAATTCTTTGTGCAGTAAACCAGCTTGGTAAGTATCGGTTTGGATATCCTCTTCAATAATACTTTGACGCAAATATTCATCAGAAATATTACGCCAGTCCAGTTTATCTCCGTATTTACGGCGTGAACGATGATTGGGGTCAGGATTTTGGTAAGGTATATATAATGCTGAATCGTGGCGTAACTTGGAAATTATATGCAAGTTAACCTGTCGAGCCATCTGCAAAGCATTATTGTTTCCAAAATGACCATCTAAAACTAAGTAAGTCAGGGGAATCAAGTTAGCTATTAACTTGAGTAACTCATTAATCATCTTCTTAATTCTTAGTAATTCAGATGTAAGAACTACCTCTGTTTTATTCTTGTTCTTGCTCCCTTTTGGCCGTCCACGCTTACGTTTCTCTTTCTTGTTTATTTCTGGGGTTGGTGATGGGTTACTTTTTTCTACATTGCTCTTGATCACCTGTTCTATCCCAATTGGAAATGAGTGCCTTTGCTCAACACTTATTAATGACAATGTGAAGAAAGATATTCCTGATATAGGTTTGCTGATCAGACTGGAAAAGAACCTATCCAACCCATAAGTTTCTTTACCTGCCTTACTGACTACAACTTCATCTCCTGCAAGCAAATATACCTCATTCGCACGGAACAAATGCTTGCAGAAAAATAGCCAAAACAATGTAGCCCAAGGTATTACTGTCTGAAAGAATCTTAATATCGTCCGATAACTACCACCAGTACCTGCCCAACGCGAGATTCCCAACATCGTGACTCGCCCGCTCATCGTTAACATAGCCAGGATTATTTGGTTAAATTGCCGCATTGTTGTGGCGTTGATCTGCGGTAAGCTAATCGGCATTTAAGCTGCATAATATAAATGCAGAGCCGATTGAAAAAAGTATGCCACCACCAGCCAAAAACTTTTTAATTTTAGAACAAGTTACTCAGCTACAGCAGGCTCTTAAGGAGAGCGAACTACCGCACGTAAGGGAAAGAATTTTAATTATTCTGCTCCAAAACGATGGCAAAACACAACAAGAAATTTCTAGATTTCTAGGTTGTTCGCCCAGAACTGTTGCTTATTGGTGTATGCATGGAGATCCAGATAACCTAGAAAGTTTACATAATAAACGAGAGTATGAGCATAACCGAAAAGCCACGCCTGAATATATTGAACTGTTATTAAAAACAGTTGATAGAGAACCATCAGATTTGGGTTATGAATTTTGTCGATGGACAGCAGAAAGATTAGCAACATATTTAACAGAACAAACAGGAATTGATTTAAGTAGTTCTCAAGTTAGGAGGATATTAAAGCGAAAAAAGTATAGTTATATTTGGGCTAAGTATGATTTAGAATCTAAACAAGATCCTCTAATTAGAGCAGAATTCCAAGAGAAGCTTGCCCAATATTTGACAATAGCAAGAGAGCAACCAGAGCGGATGCAGGTATGGTTTTGGGATGAGAGCGGTTTCAGTTTACGTGTGATTCGCCGTAAAAATTGGGGTAAGCGAGGAAAACGCAAAAATCTTACAGGGCAACGTCGGCGTGGTCGGGTCAATGTTATGGGAGGAATCCGAGAAGGAGATCGGAAACGAGTATGTTTTTTTATTAAAAAAGGTGAGGGAGATATCTTTTATGAGCAATTACAGCAACTAAATAAATTAATTAAAGAAGAGTGGATAAGCTCTAGATTCAGCAACGATGATTTTCAGAAGATTGGCCCCAAGATTATTTTAATTTTAGATAATGCTAGTTTCCATAAACGTAAGGACATTCTCGTTAAAATCGCCCAGGAACTCCCTAATTTCGTATTAGAGTTTTTGCCTGCATATAGTCCTGATTACAACATCATCGAATTAGTCTGGTATTCATGTAAGGAATACATTGCTCATCGTCTATTTCAATCAGTAGATGAGTTAAAGTCTTTACTCGATAGGCTATTGAACCAGGGTGAGCTAGTCATTAAGTGGCATCGAAATATAAAAAACAAGGGCAATAGTGCCTACATTGCAATTTAAATGCCGATTAGCTTAGCAGACATTGTAACAATGATAAGATATTGGGCATGGGCTGCTTGTAGCTTTTGAGTTGTCGTTTTGAGAGACAATAACTCTACTACGAAACGCCCTACCTCTTCATGCTCTTATTTTGGCAACGGTATTGCTTTTGAGCAAGCAAATTCTTGGTTTAACAACTGCCGAAGTTCGGATTGGGCAAGTGATATGCGTTCTCTGCTGTTGTGTTGTTTATGTAATCCCCATCAACGTGAAATGAACTTGAATCGAGGTGCAGGCTGTCCATTTTGACCCCAAATTTACTTGCTGCACAAAGCGCCACTGTCACAAATACTTCGGTTAATCCAGCCTCATATAGTTTGTCCAATACTCGACCTAAACGGTCATCGTTTAAATGTTCTGCACGTATCCCTTCTCCTAAAAGATGCTCTGTCGCTTTGCCTACGAAAAACTTTTCAAACAAATATAATGGCGCACTGACGAACCCTAAGCCGTTTAAAATCATTGCTTTTACAACTTGACCTGCACTGATGATTTCTTGAGAGTGAGTTCCCAGGAGTCGGTTAATTTGTTCTACTAGATTCATCTCATCACAGATGCCTGCGACTATGCCGCAGTGGTCAATATCCTGTACTCTGATCTCTAATGGTGATGCTGTCATGCTTCTAAAATGCAGCATTTAGGTCATTTTCAAAAATACAGCATTTACTATCGCACCTGCGGAATGTGGGATAGACGAGTCATTTCAAACAATTGCTGGGCATTACTTCCTAAAAAAGCATCGAAAAGTATCTGCTTTCCAGGCTCGATTTCGACTAGATAACGCTGGGCAATTTCATAATAAGCGTAAGTCCAAGGGATCTGAATTTCTGCGCCACTGTTATCATCTAGCACTGTCACCATTTCTGTTACAGCTTGAGTTGCAGTTTGTCGCAAACCACAGGCAATATTTCCCTCTATGTCTGCTTTCATTGGTACACCCAGATGAGCCAAACCACTAGCGGTAGTATCAATATCTGGATATTTTGGAGTATTCTGTCCGTTGACGTAGCCTGTAAAATGGTTGACACCATATCCGTGCAGCAACACCCAAGCCCCATACTGAGTAACCTGATTGACCTCTTCGACAACAGAACGCCTGGGAGGTAGCCAAGGACGGGTGAAGACTTGCTGAAGTTGTTTGGCAATAGTTTCAATCTTCGCGTCTTTTTTGAGAAGAGTAACGGGTGAGGTTAGTTGGTGTGGGATTGCAGATACTGTTTGAGATATGAGTTGAGCAATATTAGCAGGCAGTTCATCAACAATCAACTCGCTGATAAAGAGTTTGGGTAAGTTAAATTTTTCTTGCTGTGGATGGCGATAATGACGGGCATATAGATGAGTTTGAGCAAAATTATACTCTCCAGCCGCCACGTAACCCAAAGCTTCTGCAAATTGTGCGAGATAGTCAATTCCTAAATTAACTTGACCCTGCGGACTATCTACTAATAAACGCAAAGACCGAAAGGCGATGTGGTCGTTGGCAACAGTCCCACCCGCAGCAGTTATCATTTGCTGGTAGATACGGGCATGATTTACTCTGGCGCTGTATTCTTGCCAAAGTAATTTCCATAAATTTAAGGCTATTTTATTTGTCATTTGTCATTTGTCATTTGTCATTGGGCATTGGGGAAAACACTTTATTTATCCCCTTGTCTCCTTGTCCCCTTGTCCCCGTTATCTTTTAAGGACTTAAAATATCACTGATAATCTGAAGGGCGATTTGAATTTGGTCGCTGTCGATAACTAGAGGGGGACAGAAACGAATTGCCGCTTTACCGCAACCTAGTAATAATAAACCGCGTAAAAAAGCTTCTTGAATAATGCGATCGCGCAATTTATGATCGAGATTACCCTGTTCATCCAATAAATCCACGGCTACCATCAAACCTTTACCTCGTGGCGGCGATACTCTCGGAAATCTTTGATGCAACTGGGTAAGACTAGCTTGTAAGAATTCTCCCATCTGGGTAGCGTTGGTCATCAAACCACTTTCCAGCAGTCGCAGTGTGGCAATACCAGCAGCACAAGCTACAGGATTACCGCCAAATGTGGTAGCGTGAGAACCTGGGGGCCAAGTCATTAACTCTGGTCTGGCAAGTATCGCACCTAATGGCAGACCACTGGCGATACCTTTGGCAGTGGTAATAATATCAGGCATCACACCCCAATGCTCGATCGCAAATAAGCGACCAGTCCGCCCCATTCCTGCTTGCACTTCATCCACTACCATCAGAATACCGTGGCGATCGCAAATATCCCGAATCCGTTTTAAAAAACCATCCTCTGGTACGATATACCCGCCCTCTCCCTGAATTGCTTCAACTACAATCGCGGCTACTTCTTGGGGTGGTAAAATTGTGCCAAATAGCTGTTGTTCCAGGTAATCTAAGCTAGCGTGAGTCCCATAAGGAATATGAGTTACCCCAGGAACTAAAGGCCCAAAATTAGCTCGCTGCACTGCTTTAGAACCCGTGAGAGACATTGCCCCATAAGTGCGTCCGTGAAATGCACCTAAGAAAGCCACAATTAGCGATCGCTTGGTGTAATATCGGGCTAGTTTAATTGCTCCTTCGTTTGACTCTGCCCCGGAATTGGTGAAAAATACTTTTGCGGGGAATACACTGTTACTCTGTGGTTGAGGAAAAGGGGCGCGAATCGCTAATTGTTCCGCTAATTCCACCATCGGTTCATAATAAAAATCTGTCCCTGACATGTGCAGCAGACGTTCGGATTGTTCTTGAATTGCTTTGACGACTTCCGGGTGGGCGTGTCCGGTGGCGGTAACAGCAATACCTGCGGTCATATCCAGAAATACATTGCCATCCACATCTTCAATCATACAGCCCTGGCCGCGAGATACAACTAACGGGTAATCGCGGGTGTAAGAAGGGGAAGTTACGGCGCGATCGCGTTGTACAATTGCTTGAGCAAGAGGCCCAGGTAAAGAAGTTATTAAACGGGGTATACGAGGTAAATTTAAGTTAATAGGTATACTTAACATTATTTTTGCAATTTTTTAAAGATTACTGATGATTAAACGCTAAAGCTTGATTGGTTACAGTAGCATTTGATTCCATTGGTGTAGAAATTACGCATTTACCGAAAAAGCTTCACAGTAAAAGATTTTCTATTTTGTAAGACTTTGCCCGTTTTTATAACACAACTTTTGCGATCGCGTCATATTATATTTTTTGAAGCATAACAGCTTCACTATTTAGATATCAGGGTGCAAGCTACAGAACATTTGTTGAGAGAATCTGTATTACGTCCACAGGAGAATTGCTATATGCAAAAATTAATACAAGTCTCTGAGATAATCAACTAATGACTTTGGCATCTGGACAAAAGGCCTGCTACGCCTACGCAATAGTTAGATCAGCAGTCGCATTAGTAGCTTTTGTGACTCCAATAGTTAGTTTTCAAGTCACATTAGTAGCTTTTGTGACTCCAATAGTTAGTTTTCAAGTCACATTAGTAGCTTTTGCGACTCTAATAGTTGGTTTTTAAGTCGCATTAGTAGCTTTTGCGACTCCAATAGTTAGTTTTCAAGTCGCATTAGTAGCTTTTGCGACTCCAATAGTTGGTTCAGCAGTAGCCAGAAGACCTCAATCTTCCTCTCTGCACCTCTGCGTGAGGTTAGGGACTTCCAAATAAAAAAATATCCCAAAGTCGATAGCAAAATTCTCTCTATTTCCCTTCACTCTGTGTTCTCTGCGTCTCTGTGGTTTGTTTATTTGGATAATTTATTTCTTGGAAATCCCTTATTCAGCTTAAAGACGTGATAAATCGCGTCTCTACATCAGGATTTTGGGCTTATCTGAATTGTATTAAATTAAAAACAGCTAATATACACCCACTCAACTAAAAAACTTCTCCACGCATCTAACAAATATTTCCACACCCATTCCCAACGCCGTTTCGTCAAAATCAAACCGGGGATGATGATGGGGATACGCCAAGTCTTTCTCTGGATTCGCAGAACCTAAAAAGAAATAGCAACCAGGAACCTCTTGCAAGAAAAATGACATATCTTCAGCAGCCATAGTTTGGCATTCTGGCACAATACCCAACGGTGTTTCTACCACTTCTTCTGCTACAGTTCGCACCAATTCCGCCATCTTCATATCATTAATTACTGGTGGATAAAGTGCCCAGTATTCTAAGTCATAACTCGCACCATGACTTTGACAAATTCCAGCAATAATCTGCTCGACGCGCTGGTTAAAAAAGCCTTTCAAACTAGGATTAAAATACCTGACAGTAGCACTCATTCTCGCTGTATCAGCAATCACATTCCGCTTGGTTCCAGCATGAAGTTCGCCCACCGTTACCACAGCCGAATCAATGGGATTAACATTCCGAGCGACAATGGTTTGCAAGGCATTTACAATTTGGGCAGCAACTACTACAGAGTCAACAGTTTGATGGGGTAGTGCGCCGTGTCCACCTTTGCCCAAAATTGTGCAGTTAAAGCACTCCACAGCAGCCATCAACGCCCCAGCCCGCACGCCTACTGTTCCCAAGGGTAAATTATTCCACAAGTGCAAACCAATAATCGCGTCAACATCAGGATTTTTCAGAACTCCAGCTTCAATCATTGGCTTTGCGCCTCCTGGTGATTCTTCTGCTGGCTGAAAGATAATTTTTACGGTACCGGAGAAGTCTTGGCGATGCTGTTGGAGATAGTAAGCTGTACCTAAAGCGATCGCAGTATGTCCATCATGTCCACAAGCGTGCATCACTCCATCATGCTGCGATTTATAGGGCACTTCGTTGAGTTCTTGGATTGGCAAAGCATCCATATCCGCCCGAATCGCTAAAACTTTCTCTGCACCTAATTTGTTACCCTTGATAGTGGCAACAATGCCAGTGTGAGCAATGCCAGTTTGATGCTCAATTCCCCACTCTTGCAGCTTTTGTGATACGAACTCAGCCGTCAGTTTTTCTTGAAAACCCAACTCTGGTTGTTGATGCAATCGCCGCCGCCACTCTACCAATTGCGGTTGCAATGAGCGAATTGCCAGGCGGATGCGAGATAGATCAACAGAAGAGGAATTGGGAAAGGTAGAAACCATTATGAAGACAAGCTAGTTTAAGTACAGCTAACTTAGTCTATCGTAGGAAATGGCGAAGAATCATCATTAGAATCTTCTTAACCAGTTACCAGGTAAAATCAATTCTGTAACCAACCAGCCATCACAGCAACTATCAAAAATAAACCCATCGCCAAACGGTAGAAAACAAAAATCAAGGTGCTGTGTTTTTCCAGGTAGCGCAGGAGTCCCCAAATTGCAGCAAAAGCGGAAATGCTAGCGGAGATTAAGCCTACCAACAAAGTCAACCAACCAGCTGTACTCAACCCTGCTTTCGTAAGAGTATGGAGTTCTACAGCACCTGCCAAAATCACGGCTGGTAAGCCCAACAAAAAAGAAAATCGGGCTGATGTCTCCCGTTCCATACCCAAAAATAACCCAGCCGTGAGGGTGGAACCAGAACGAGAAACGCCAGGGATAAGGGCAAAAGCTTGAGCAACTCCTACCCAAATGCCATCCCAGAGGTTGAGGTTGTCAAAAGTGCGATCGCGTCCTCCACGTTTTTCGGCGATCGCTAGCAATCCTGACATAATAATTGAAGCTGCACTAATAACTACTAACCCTCGCATCGGTGAGTTGCAAGCGTTCAGAATTGGTTTGAGTAGCACACCAGCCACGGCAATGGGCAAGGTTCCGATCAATAAGCCCAACATCAGTTGCAAAGAACTAGATTGATAAGCTTGTCCGCTAATTGCTCTAACTGTCTCTCCGGTTAATTTTTTTAAGTCTTGCCAAAAATAGACTAAAACAGCAGTCAAGCTAGCTAACTGCATTGCTGCTGAAAAAGCAGATCCCGGATCTTTCAGTCCCAGTAGAGTTGGTACTATCCGCAAATGAGCAGTACTGCTAATTGGTAGTAGTTCTGTAATTCCCTGAACGATGCCTAAAATAATCACGTCAATCCAGCTAAGGTTAGCAAAGTCTAGATTCACTTCACTACCGTTGCCACAGACTGCACTCGCCACCACAAAAGAAAGCATCATGATATCAGGCGTAAATAATTTACTTTTAATCAAACACCGACAAAGTAACTTATGTTAGTGACGCTTCTGTGACTAAGACATGGCACTTGGATGACATCTAAATCAATACTTGTCGGTTAAGGGGAAAAGGAGAAGGGGGAAGGGGAAAGGGAAAAGAAAAAACATTTAACCTTTTCCCCAAACCCAATTCCGAGTTAAAAATGCTTTACCCGAGCAGTATTGACATCTAAATGCAAATACAAAATATAGTCTGTTCGCGCAGCGTACCGTTAGGCAACAAAGATTATTTGGTTATTCTAAAAACGTCTTTAACTAGTCATATTTCGCACAGACGAAATCTGCTAATGAAGTGTTATTTTAGTCTCAAAAATTAAAAAAGGCAGGTAAATCCTGCCTTGTGTGTCACTAAAGTTAGGTTAATTTCGTCTTTTCTTACCATTGCACGTCTTATTGACAAAGCCATTACCGAGTTATGTCAAAACTGTGACTGCATCAGTTGTAAAAAGTGATTGGACTTCGCTAGTTTTTCTCCAATGCCTAATCCCCAATTCAAATTGTCAGTGTTTCCCAATCTAAATCTGACGCTATTTGAGCAAGTTTATCTAAATCAGTCAGATTATCTAAATAGGGTAAGCAGCCTAAAACTGGCATGTTAGTAAGTGATTGAATTAATTGCTGTGGTGTCCAGTCAGCTATTTCTGCATCTGTTCGGGGTTGTATACAGTTCAGAACAATGCCTTTGAGATTAACGCGCGATTGCCTAGCTAATGCGACGTTTGCCACTGCTTGAGCGATCGCACCCAATCTAACTGGTACTACCAATACCGTTGGTAAACGCCATTCTCCCGCTAAATCAGCTACGGTTAACTCGTCAGTTACTGGCGAACCTAACCCTCCCAAGGCTTCTACAAGCACAAAATCACGTTGCGATCGCAACTTAGACAAAGCTTGCCAAACCACTCCTAAATCTACTTGGCGATTTTCTCGTGCGGCGGCGATGGGAGGGGCTAAAGGTGCTTCAAAGTATAACGGTGTAATTTCCTCTGAAGATTGTTCTAGCGCAAATAGCTTTTGATACCACTCGCGATCGCCAATCCCCGATTGAATCGGTTTCATGATTCCCCAGCTACGCTGCGGGTAATATTTTTGCCAATAGGCTGCTAAGGCTGTTGTTAAAACAGTTTTACCAGCTTCGGTATCAGTTCCAGTAATCAGTAGTGTGTTTAACATTAATTTCTTTGGCCAGAAAATGGTTGTGTTTCATTAACTGGCGGCAAGGTTGGCGTTTCACCAGTGGGCGGAGTTGGAATCGGTTTCTCTGTGGGAATTGGGAAGGGTGTTTCTGTAGGAATTGGGAGGAGTGTCTCTGTAGGAATGGGAATCGGTGTCTCTGTGGGAATTGGGAAGGGTGTTTCTGTGGGAATGGGGAAGGGTGTTTCTGTAGGAATGGGGATCGGTGTCTCTGTGGGAATTGGTTTGACTGGTTTTTCTAATGAAACATTGAGGTTGTAATTGCTTTCGGCAACTCCCGAAGCCAGTGTTAACTCAATAGTATATCTACCAGTAACTAGCAATATGCCTTCATAAGCTGTTATTGGCTGGGTATTCTGAGCAAGTGGTTGTTCATTGGGACTTAAAACTGTGAGCAATACGCTGCTTGTTGGGTCAATCAACGCAGTTAACTTGTCACCTTTCTGCCCAAAAAAAGTATACCGGATGATTTGATTTGTTTTGAGAGTATCTGTAACTGTGGCTGTGTTATTTGCTCCTAGATTGAGCCGCCTAGAAATAGGTTGCTCAGTGGTGGGTGTGGGTGTGGCTGTGAATGTAGTACCACCAGAAATAACTGGTGAAGGGAAATTTTGTGGAAGCGTTTCAGTTGGTGATGGTTTCGACTGACTGCGGATTGAACTGACTAATGCCCAAGAACCAAATCCGGCGACAAAGACTACACCAGTGGCAATTGCCGCGATCGCTAACGGATTATCCAAGACTGAACTAGTGGAACTTGGTGGAATCACAGGATCGGGTTGTTTCTTCGGCGAAGCTGGTGGTGGTGCTGAGTCAGGACGACGGCTAACAGCCATTGTCTGCAAATTAGACGCATTCAGGGGAGGAAGACTGACTTGTTCTAAAGGTTGTAGCGCTTGAGATACACTAGCAGCACTCTGATAGCGATCGCTCGGTATATGATTCAACATTCGATTCAAAACTTGAGCAAATCGCGGACTCACCTTTACCCATCGCTGCCAATTCCAAGTTAGTTGGTTTTCATCAAACAGCTCCTTTGGTTCTTTACTAGTCAGCAAAACAATCGCGCTTACCGCTAATGCGTACAAGTCACTGCTAGGGTAAGCTCCCCCTGTTTGCATTTGTTCACTCGGAGAGTAGCCTAATTTTCCCACAGTGGTTTCGGGCATAGCGCTTTCTGGCGATCGCAAACGTGTTGCTAGTTCCTTTACCACCCCAAAGTCAATTAACACAGGTTTAGCATCACTATCTCGCAAAATAATGTTTTCTGGCGAGATATCTCGGTGAATGATCCCTCGGCTGTGAATATGCTCTAAAACAGGCAACAACAACTGTATCAGCTGCAATACTTCCGCCTCTGTGAAGGTTTTACCAACAGCTTGACGTTCAGCCAGCATTGCTCGGTAGGTTTGACCTGCAACATAGTCCTCCACCAAAAATAAGCGTTGGTCTTGCTCAAATCTTTCCCGAAATTTGGGGACTTGTGGATGTTCGATTTGATATAAAATGGCAGCCTCTCGGTGAAAAAGCTCCTTTGCCTTTTCCCAAGCCGAAGCCTCCGTTGCTGTTGAAATCAATTCCTTGATCGCGCACAGTTCGTTAAATCGCCTCTGATCTTCTGCCAGATAGGTTCTACCAAATCCTCCTTGTCCGAGAATTTGAATTATGCGGTAACGGTTTTGCAAGACAGTGCCAACTGTAATGGGTGGTTGCATGAGCGATTGATTGAGTGTAGGAGCAATTGAGGAAGAAGTCACCCACCAAGATTAAGTCCGAGAGGCGACACAGTTACATGCAGCGATATTCTACCTTACCTAATGGGTATACCCCCAGTTAGGAGTATACGCAAAGTCTCGTTTCAAGTGTCTTATGCAACTTTAGGAACTGTCCACGATAGGAGGGGGAAGGGGGTGTGGGGAGTGTGGGGAGTGTGGGGAGAAAGAGGAGGAATTGAATAACTGCACATCAATGAACGCTGCATTGCCTCCCACACCTCCCACACCTCCCACACTCCCCACCCTAACCACACAATACGTGAGAAATTCGGGTTAGATCCCCAGAAGGTGGCCGGGGAAGAAGAACAAAAATTATCGCAGCTTGGCGCTGTCAGCCTTGCACGAAAACCACACCTATGAGAGTTTGTTTAAATACAACTATTCTGGAATTTTATTGTGTGAATTAAAACTTAAAATTAAATCTGCCAGTTTACTTATTTATTGCTAGTATCGTAGAATATAATAGGATACAACTTAAACACTTAGTTCCAAATGCTCCTTGTCTAAGAACAACCTTCAATACCACTTAAAGTTATAAATACTTTACTGTCAGTAATAAATGATGTATTTAGAAGAAGCAATCTAGTACACCAATCTTTGATAGCTTGAGGTTATTTGTCTCAACTCAAAAATTTGAATTATACATCTACTGGACGGACTTGATATCAGTTAAGCTATCAATGGTTTGCTTCCAAAGAAAATTAGACAGTTAGCGAATGATAATTTTATGGAGAAATGCTTAAATTTTGTATGGAAGCTTTAATAAAACTCACAGATGTTTTTTTTAGGCTATTTCTCAGTTAAATCTATTAAATCTCTAATGATAATATTGCTATGAATTCAAATAGAGGATCTGCTGTTCTTAGTTCTGCAACTTTCAAAGTGCAAGCATCTTCAACAGGAATGAATGATAATCATCGCTTGCGGCTGTTTTCAGGCTCTGCCAATTTACCGTTGTCTCAAGAAGTCGCTCGTTATGTGGGGATGGACTTGGGCCCAATGATTCGCAAAAGATTTGCGGATGGAGAACTTTACGTTCAAATCCAAGAATCAATTCGGGGCTGTGATGTCTATTTAATTCAGCCGTGCTGTCAACCCGTGAACGATCATTTGATGGAATTATTGATTATGGTTGATGCCTGTCGTCGAGCTTCGGCGCGACAGGTGACGGCAGTAATTCCATACTATGGCTATGCTCGTGCCGATCGCAAAACGGCAGGACGAGAGTCTATCACTGCCAAGCTGGTTGCTAACTTGATCACCGAAGCAGGTGCTAACCGCGTTCTAGCAATGGATTTACACTCGGCGCAAATTCAAGGTTATTTCGATATTCCCTTTGACCATGTTTACGGTTCTCCAGTATTGCTGGATTATCTAGCAAGCAAGCAATTGCCCGACCTTGTGGTTGTTTCCCCCGATGTTGGCGGTGTAGCACGAGCCAGAGCATTTGCCAAAAAACTGAATGATGCTCCCCTGGCGATTATTGACAAACGTCGTCAGGCCCATAATGTTGCAGAAGTGTTAAATGTCATTGGCGATGTTAAAGGCAAAACGGCAGTGTTGGTGGATGACATGATCGACACTGGCGGCACGATCGCAGAAGGGGCGCGATTATTGCGTGAAGAAGGAGCGCGTCAGGTATACGCCTGTGCAACTCATGCAGTATTTTCCCCACCAGCGATGGAGCGATTATCCAGTGGTTTGTTTGAGGAAGTTATTGTCACCAATACGATCCCCATACCAGAAAACAATCGTTTTCCTCAACTAGTGGTGTTGTCAGTAGCTAATCTCTTAGGAGAAACTATCTGGCGGATTCATGAAGATACTTCAGTCAGTAGTATGTTCCGCTAACTGCATTCCCGTTACAGGGATAAATTACCCACATTGACCCCTTGATTAGGTGCAGTGTGGGCTTTTAGTAGTTTAAAACTTTCTGTACTGAGATTACGACACAAATAGTTCGAGCTTCCAAGCTGGTTTACAGAAAACTCTTTCTCCCCCTGCTCCCTTACCGATACAGCCAAACTCGGAGCAGTGAAAGCAATTGCTCAGTATCTACAGGTTTGGTAATGTAGTCAGAAGCTCCAGCTTCAATGCACTTTTCGCGATCGCCTGGCATAGCTTTAGCAGTTAAAGCAATTATTGGTAGTGAGCGAAACTGTTGTTGCTGGCGGATGGCGCGGGTGGTTTCGTAACCATCCATTTCCGGCATCATAATATCCATTAATACTATATTGATGTCAGGATTAGCTTGCAGTCTCTCTATGCCATCTCTGCCATTTTCGGCAAACAGCACTTGCATTTGATAGCTTTCTAAGAAGCTGGTCAGGGCAAAAATATTCCGCAGGTCATCATCTACAATCAAAATTTTCCGATTAGCTAGCACCGGATCATTTTGATGTAGTTGCTCTAGCATTTGACGCTTTGGTTGCGGCAAATTTGCTTGCACTCGATGCAAAAACAGGGCCGTTTCGTCTAATAACCGCTCTGGCGATCGCACATTTTTAATGATAATTGTCTCTGCTAATCCCCGCAGTTGGGTTTCTTCTTGGCGGCTGAGTTCTTTGCCGGTATAAACGATAATTGGCAGTTTCAACAGCCTGGGTTCTTGCTTGATTTGCTCAATTAGTGCAAACCCGCTCATATCGGGCAGACCAAGATCCAGTACCATACAGTCAAAGTGCTGCGATCGCAAAATCAACAGCGCTTCTGCTCCCGTACCCACTGCTGTACTCTGGACATCACCATTACCAATCAATTCGATAATACTTTGGGCTTGTACGGGATCGTCTTCTACGATCAGGAGATTTCTTACCTGACGCTCAATAAAACCTTTAATATCAGTCAATACCTGAGTTAGCGCTTCTGGAGAAACAGGTTTTTGTAGGTAAGTAATTGCTCCTAGCTGTAATCCCCGTTGCTGTCTTTCATCTACTGAAAGTATATGTACTGGTATATGCCTAGTATCTGGCTTATGCTTTAGACGATCCAGCACCGTCCAACCATCCATTTCTGGCATATAAATATCTAGCATAATTGCATCGGGCTTAAACTGTTGCGCGAGTGCTAGACCTTGTTTGCTCTGTAAAGCAACTATAACCTTAAAGCCCTGCTCACGAGCCATATCTAGTAAGATGCGGGCGAATTTATCATCATCTTCGATAATTAGCAAAATGCGATCGCCCGGTTGAATTATTTCCCGGTCATCTGGAATTTCGTGGGGAGAGGTGGTAAGTACTTTTGTGCTTGGAGAAGTGTCCACAGTTGTGGGTCTGTTTTCTACCAAAGGTACTTCTTTTCTAGTCGATGCTTGGCGGATAGTGATTGGTCGAGGGGGTGTAAAAGTACTTTGACTATTCTTTTCTTGTCGTCTGGGTAGGTAGAGAGTGAAGGTGCTTCCCTGCCCTGGTTTGCTGACTATTTCAATTCTTCCTCCCAACAGTTGAGCCAATTCGCGGCTGATGGACAAACCCAAGCCAGTGCCGCCATACTTGCGGCTGGTTGTGCCATCTGCCTGCTGAAATGCCTCGAAAATAATCTTCTGCTTCTCGGCTGGAATGCCTATACCCGTATCGCTAACTGCAAAAGCAATCATCGGATTCTCAATTTCGGCTGCGTCAGAAGACATACTAATTTCTAACTTCACGCCTCCCCGTTCAGTAAACTTAAAGGCGTTAGCTAAGAGATTTTTCAGCACTTGTTGCAGACGTTTAGAATCGTTATAAATTGTCGGTGGTAACTTACTATCCAGTTCAATAGTAAAATTTAGTTCTTTATTGTGCGCTACTTGCCGGAAAGTCTGTTCTAGAGATGTCGCCAAATCTGCAAAAGCAATTTGCTCAATATCGAGCGACATCGTACCCGACTCAATTTTTGCTAAATCTAGAATGTCATTGATCAATTCCAGCAAATCAGTGCCAGCCGAGTAAATAGTCCGGCTGTACTCTACCTGTTTATCGGTCAAGTTGTTAAGAGAATTATCTGCTAACAGTCTGGCTAAAATTAACAAGCTATTTAAAGGTGTCCGTAATTCGTGGGACATATTCGCCAGAAATTCCGACTTATATTTGGAAGACAAAGCCAGTTGTTCAGCTTTTTCTTCCAAAGACTTCCTCGCCCGCTCAACTTCCTGGTTCTTGCGAGCGACTTCCCGATTTTGAACTTCTAACAGTTCTGCCTTTTCTTCTAACTCTTCATTTAGTTGCTGTAATTCTTCGTTAGACTGCTTGACAAGAAATTGTGATTCCTCCAACTCGTGCGCCTGTTCTTCTAAACGTTGATTGCTCTGTTGTAGTTCTTCTTGCTGAGTTTGCAGTTCTTCTGTCAAAGCAACAGACTCTTCAAGTAGTTGCTGGGTTTGCAATTGTGAAGCGATGTTATTTAAAAATACTCCCAGATTTTCACTCAATTGCTCTAAAAATGTCAGATGCAGATGGCTGAAAGACCCAAAAGAGGCAAGTTCAATTACGGCACTCACCTGCGTCTCAAAAAGTATAGGCAAAACAATAATATTTAGCGGTGGTGATTCTCCCAAGCCGGAACTGATGCGGATATAGTCACTAGGAACTTCTGTGAGGAGGATTCTTTGTTTTTCTAGGGCGCATTGTCCCACCAATCCTTCGCCCAAGCGAAACTGATTTGCTAAGTTTTTTCGTTCTTTGTAAGCATAACTACTCAACAACTTCAGTACTGGCTGATCGTCTATAGAGGCCATTGCATAAAAAACGCCCTGTGATGCCCCAACCAGTGGCGCTAAATTCGACAATATCAAGCTAGACGCAGTTTCTAGATTTCGTTGCCCTTGCAGCATCTGGGTAAATTCAGCTAAGTTAGACTTTAACCAGTTTTGCTCTTCATTTTTTTGAGTTGTATTTCGCAGATTAACGATCATCTGGTTGAAGGTGCGCGTCAACACGCCAATTTCATCGTAGCGATCGCTATCTGGTAAACTCACCGATAAATCCCCATCCGCCACTTTTTCTGCTAAACCAGAAACTTGCTTTAGAGGTGCTGAGATATGTCTGGTTAAGGCAAATCCGATTAAACCTAAGATTAAAGAAAATAAAGGAATACTATAAATAATACTGGCGATCGTTTGCCGGGCAGCTGCTCTTGCTCTCTCAGAGCGCTGTTTCAGCAGTGCATTCTCCTCAGTTTTCATCGCCTGGATAACTTTCTGAATCTGATCCATCAGCTGCTTGCCCTGGTCTGTCAAGATAGCTTTCTGGGAAGCTTCTAAACCCTGGCTTTGCCGTAGCTCAATGACATCTTTCATTACAGCCATTCTTTGAGTTAGCAGTGGCTGCAAAGTATCAAGTCGATTTTGTTGGTTGGGGTTATCTGCTGTTAACTTTTGAAGTTCCTTAACTTTTTGGTTCAGTAATTCAATTGCAGCGTTATAAGGTTCTAAATAGCGCTGTTCGCCCGTAATAATGTAACCGCGTTGACCAGTTTCAGCATTTGTCAATTGCAGATTCAGGTCTTCAAGCTGACTTAGTACCTGGTAAGTATGGGTTTCTTTGCGCGAAGTTTCAATTAGATCGTTCGTGCTTTGGTAGGAGATTAGACCAATGGTGGTCAGAGTTGCCAAACTCAAGGCAAAACTTACTCCAATCTTGGTTCCAATCTTCAAACGGTTAAACATTATTCCAGGCAGGTATTTAAACTATTTCTGTTTTTCAGACTATTTCGATTACGTTCTAACTATCTAAACTAAATGTATGATGTTTGATTGATCTGGGATATGCCTAGTTTTTGGCACGCTAAATATTATCACTTCCATCCTGTATATATTTACAAATGTAAGGTTATTTTAAATAAATCTCTAAATAAATAATTTTTTCTAACATTTTTATATTTTAACAAGTCTGAAATTTGCAAATAGCATAACCTCTTTCAAAAGAAGCAACCACTTTTTTGACAATTTAATCTTGCGGTGGATATTTAAACAGTTGTTCTTAGATTATAAATTTAACATCGGACTTTACAAAAACGGGGTGATTTTTATGATCACAGTAATTGACATAGCAAAACCCAAATTCTACAAAGGGCAAAAGGTAGAATTTATTGGTGGATTGGGAACCATAAGAGAATGTCATCCTAACTCTGCAAACTGGTCATATCTTGTAGAAATGGAAATGGGATCAGAACCGAAAATGGGTAGGATTGGTTATGAGACGACTATTTTGCTATTTGAAACAGATATTATTTTACTCTAAGGCTAACCTCTTGTTGTCGCTTAGATTTAATTTGACATCATCTTTTTATCAAAAACCCTTGGAGGAGATTAAATAACTTCACAAGATTTTAATATTCTATAGTTGAAAGTTAAACTATTTTAGGAATAGACAAAAATCTTGAATAGTACAATTAAGCAGATGGGATGCAGAAAATTAACTTCATTTTCTATAAACGCTAAATATAGTAGTTTTGGCGGCTGGATAAAATACCATCACCATTGTACACCAATATTAAGAACAACCTTAACCTTAGTTATTGTAAGCAATATTATGCTAGAAAACTAGGGTTTTAAAAGGCAATATCTACTTACGTAAACTATTTCAGCTATATAAAAAAATATACTTTTCCTATAAATTTCACGTTATTGAGTTTAACTAGAAGTTAGTAATACTCTAGCGATCGCTTCTAGCCAGATAAAGTTCAGATTGGCTATGTATACTAAAATCTTGGATATTGTTACTTTCTAAAACCGCTCTTGCACCTGCTATATAGATATCAGTGCCTTTTATGACTACTAGATAATTTCCACCTGCGACCTGATGCTGATAATATCTGGCGAGATCGTTAGGAATTCCTAAAGTGGGGTAAATATCTTGAGAACTGCTGATATTCATGTCAAGAATATCACTTATTTTGCTGGTAATTTTAGCAATTATTGATACTTGACTCATCGGAAAACCAGCAGTTTTCAGTTCAGTAAGCGCTCTTTTGAGATTATGGTACTTAGAAAAAACACCAATAGCGTGCTTATAACGGCTATTTGGGGTGGAGTATGGCTCATAAACACCCGAATGTTGAAGATCGCGGCGATTAAAAATCCTCTTAGCTAGACGAATTTCTATGTCTATGCCGGTTATCATCACCAAATGATAACCTTTACAGACTAGATCGCTATAACCCTCTGCTTGCTCTTTAGGAATTCCTAAACTTACCAATACATCCGGTAAACAACTTGCTAGATTGCTAGCGATCGCTCTCGCTTGTGCGCCGGCTACCATGACTTGGCCTACACCAGGAACTACCCAGCAGACTAGACCAGCTAATAAGTCATTCAAATCGCCTAAAGCACTACCAGTAAAAGCTCGATCGGTGTCTTCTGAGGATGTATTGCTAGTGCTATCTTTAACTTCAACACCAGCAATATCACTTTGTTCTTCTGCATTTTTTGCAATTACAGAAACTTTGTGCATTGGAAAATTAGAAGCTTTTAGTTCCTGAAGTGCCAATTGTGCGTCAGAACATTTAGCGAAAACTACTATAGTTCTTCGCTCTTTTTCTAATGTCATTTTATCGGTTTATTGCAGTTAGAAGTGATTCCCAAGATTATTAGCTAATTGAAGGTAATTATACAGCTCGGCGAGTCAGTAAACCCCACAGGAAAATCAGCAGCATAGCACCCAGAACAGCAAATAAAATGCTTCCTAAAGATAAAGCTCCTACAGATGCGGCGGCTGCTGAACTACTCCCTAGTAAAACTTGACCCAAATAACCACCGACTACGGCTCCAAGTATTCCTAATATAATTGTGGAAAGAATACCGCCACCTTGGGTTCCTGGATAAAATAACTTAGCTAACGCGCCTGCAATTAAACCCAAAACCAGCCAAGCAATAATGTTAGTCATTGAATCTTTCCTTTGTGAGAATGTGCTTTGTCGTTTCCTTTCGACTATTTCATATTAAAGTTTGCCTCTAAAATTACCGATCTATCTAGAGAACTAAAATCAAAAATCTTTAGATATCATTTGAATATTTACTGATTCTCCGGTAGGGGAAATACCCTACGGAAAGCGTCTCTGTATCTACATAAATCGCCCCTACAGGGTATAATTTTGCTTAAGCCCTAGTAGTATTTTTATTAGTGTTTCAAGACTCAGGAGTAACGACTAAAGAAAGAGCTAGTTGATAAAGTTGGCGACGGGGAAGGGAAGTAAATTTTGCTAACTGACGGCTAGCTTGCGATCGCGATATTCCCTGACTAATTAACATTTTCAATTCGGCTTTCAATTCCTCTTCTGTCAGTTGGGGCTGACTGGCTGGAATTCCTGCCACGACTAATGTATATTCACCTTGGGGTTCTCGTTGGCTGTAGTGAGCGATCGCTTCGGCAATCGTCCCCCGCCAAAATTCCTCATACAATTTTGTTAACTCCCGTCCTAGCACAATTTGGCGATCGCTCCCCCAAACTTGTCCTAAGTCTTGTAAAGTATCTCGCAAGCGGTGAGGCGATTCGTAGAAAATCAATGTGCGAGATTCTGTTTGCAGAGATTCTAAATATTCTTGTCTCTGTTGAGTTTTCGCCGGCAGAAAGCCTTCAAAGACAAACCGATCTGTTGGTAATCCAGATGCACTCAAAGCGGTAATTGCTGCACTAGCGCCAGGAATGGGAACTACTGAAATCCCCGCCTCAATGCAGGCTTTCACCAGTTCATATCCAGGATCGGAAATACCTGGCATTCCCGCATCAGTCACAAGTGCGATCGCTTTATTGTTAACTAAATGCTCTAATAATTCCGGGATGCGACTGGTACGATTGTGTTCGTGGTAACTCACCTGGGGAGTTTTAACTTGAAAATGCTGTAATAATTTCCCTGTGTGCCGGGTGTCTTCCGCAGCAATGATATCCACAGTCTGCAAAATTCGCACCGCCCGAAAGGTTATATCTTCCAGGTTGCCAATGGGTGTACCGACAACGTAAAGTGTTCTTGGTTTTGGATCGGTTTGCATGAGAGATTAGGAGTTTTTGTAGAGACGCGATTCATCGCGTCTGTGCAGGAGTTAAAAATAATTATTTATGCAGCTATACGAACATATATGACAAATGGATCATCGAAAATTCAAAATCCAAAATCGGATCATGGGTTATTTGTCGGTTTAGTAACTTTAGATTTGATTTACCTTGCTGAATCTGCCCCCAAAAATAATCAGAAGATTGTCGCTACTGACTATACTGTAGCGGCAGGTGGCCCAGCAACAAACGCAGCTGTAACTTTCAGGCATTTAGGTAATCAAGCTACAGTCTTAGGTGTAGTGGGTTCTCACCCAATGACACAGCTAATTCGAGGTGATTTGGCAAATTACAAAGTTGCGATCGCAGACCTTGAGCCTACCACTGATTTAGCACCGCCTGTCTCTTCAATCATTGTCACCCAAGCCACAGGTGAAAGAGCCGTGGTTTCCATCAATGCTGTCAAAACTCAAGCCAGTAGTGCATCTATCCCTTCCGATATTTTACAAAATGTCAACATAGTACTGATTGATGGGCATCAGATGGCTGTTAGTTATTCCATAGCCCAAACAGCTAAAGCCAAAAATATCCCAGTAGTAATCGATGGTGGCAGTTGGAAGCCTGGATTTGAGCAAATTTTGCCGTTTGTAGATTATGCCATCTGTTCAGCTAATTTTTATCCGCCCAACTGTCAGACTGGCAAAGACGTTTTTGCCTATCTCGCCGGCTTTGACATTCCTTACATCGCCATTACTCACGGACAAAAACCAATTGAATACTTGAGTTGTACTAAAGCTGGTATCGTAGATGTGCCGCAAATACACGCGGTTGATACATTAGGGGCTGGAGATATTTTCCACGGTGCTTTTTGTGATTACATTTTAAGGGAAAGTTTTACTGATGCGCTGGCGCTAGCAGCTAATATTGCTGCTGATTCTTGTAAATGTTTTGGCACTCGGCGCTGGATGGATTTAAAGTGCTGAATGAAGAAAGGGAAAGGGGGAAAGGGGAAAGGGAAGCAGTAACTTAAAAGTAGGGGTTTCAAATATGGACACTGATTTTTATCGCACTACGTGTCTTAAAAATCTTCTTTTTTATTCGACCTATTTAAAAATAGTGGCTTTATACCTTTTGGGGAAAAGTTCTTTATCCTTTCCTTTCCCCCTTACCCTTTTCCCTTTTCCCCTTTTTGGTAATCAGGTTAATAAAGGTAAATTTAATGAAAGACTTACAAGAAATATTAGCGATCGCTCGTGAGATAGGTTGGGGTGCAGCAGATATACTGCGATCGTACTACCACGGCACTGCAAAAGACCCTAACTTAGATGTGCAATATAAACAAAATGAGCCTGTTACCGTTGCCGATGTAGCTGTGAGTCAATATATCTTAGAGAAGCTACAAGCAACTTTAGGTAACGAAGATTTTGCTTACATCAGTGAAGAAACCTATCAGTCGCCAACTACAGGCGCACACCCTTCCGCCCCTTGGGTATGGATAATTGACCCTTTGGATGGCACACGAGACTTTATTGAAAAAACTGGGGACTATGCAGTTCACATTGCTTTAGTCAAGGAAACGCACCCAGTATTAGCAGTGGTGGCAGTACCAGAGTCAGAAAAGTTATATTACGCTACCAAAGGTGGGGGGACATTTGTAGAAACCCGTGATGGTTCTGTTCCTTTACAAGTGTCGTCAAGTAAACCAATTGAGGATTTAACCTTAGTGGTTAGTCGCTCTCACCGCAACCAGCGCTTAGATTACTTGCTACAAAATTTACCCTGTCAAAATCAGAAATCTGTGGGTAGTGTAGGCTGCAAAATCGCCACTATTGTCGAGCAACAAGCAGATATCTACATTTCCCTTTCTGGTAAGTCTGCGCCCAAAGATTGGGATATGGCAGCACCAGAACTGATTTTAACAGAAGCTGGTGGTAAGTTTACCCACTTTGACGGCGCTCCGTTGCAATATAACACTGGTGATATCAATCAATGGGGAGGTTTGCTGGCGAGTAATGGTGAATATCACGAAGCACTGTGCCAGCAAGCAGAAAAGATTTTAGCGCAGTTCGACCATAGCTAATGGGGCATTTGAGGATGAATATTTTTTAATTTGCTTTTAAAACAGCTAGTCATGTTATCATTGCACCCACTGCCGATAATAATCTTTACCTCTAAGTCCACAGCTTAATTTTCAAAACACTAAATACCTGCGCGATCGCAGATTAAAAGTGTAACTTTTATAGTACAAGCAACAAAAGCCAGCCAATGGAGAAGTCTGCAAACCCGCCTTAAGGGTTTGATTTGTGAATAAAATTCACTATTAGACGATATTCAAAGGCTGAAGGCTGTGTTAAACTCATGGACATAAAGATTATTTTCGGTTGAGTAACTAGTTTTGATTTCTAAAAACCGTCTCTCCGAATTTAACTCTCTACACTCCCTGAATTCGGAGACTTCTATGTCAATTTACGTCGGGAACCTGTCATATCAGGTTACAGAAGAGGACCTAAAGCAGGCTTTTGCAGAATACGGAACAGTAAGTCGTGTTCAACTACCCACAGATCGGGAAACAGGCCGGCCTCGTGGGTTCGCTTTTGTGGAAATGGAATCAGACACACAAGAACAAGCTGCCATTGATGCACTTGATGGTGCTGAATGGATGGGACGTGACTTGAAAGTGAACAAAGCTAAACCTCGTGAGGATAGAAGCAGTTCTCCTCGTGGTAGCTGGGGTGGTGGTAATGCCCGCCGCAACAATAACAATCGCTACTAAAGTCGATTCCTAAAAGTTTCATATTTAGAGTCTCCAGCAGATAAAGCCAAAAACTGCCCTCTGCTGGGATATTTTTTGTATCTAACCTTAAACCATTCATCTATTGCAGCTTCATAAAAAATGGTACTAGGGAAGAAAGTTTTTATCTACTTGAGCCTTTTGAATTGCGCGTTGCGCTTGGATGGAAACTTCTCTATCGGGATCATCTAACGCTTGTTGTAAGGGATTAATAGCATCAGGATGAGCTAAATTACCAAGTGCAATTACTGCTTCTTTGCGGACATCTGCATATTCATCTGTTAATGCTTGAATTAATCTCGGCATAACTTGAATATGTGGGATTTTTTGCAAAGCTTGTGCTGCTGATTTTCGCACTTGCCAATGTTCATCATTTAAAGCTATTTCTAATGCTGAAATTGCTTGATGATTTTCATGAATAGCCAGAGATTTAGCTGCATTCCGACGAACTTGCCAATCACTATCATTTGTGAGTGCTTGACAAAGTATTGTAATCACTTCTGCATCTTGTAAATGTTCTAAAGTTAAAGCAGCAGCACGACGTACACTTGCTTCTCTATCAAAAATTAGATTTAAAGCTTGTGGACATCTTTCTAGTTGATTGATATATCGCAGTGTGGTAACGGCTGCTTCTCTTAACTCAGGATTTTTTGATTCTAGAAATGGTAAAACGTAGGGTAAACATTGAATATCATGTATTTTCCGTAAAAGCACTAAAATATTTAATTGGAGATTTACATCATTACTTTGCAGTTTATCTAGTAAAAGTAACAATTCATCTTGTGTTATTAACTCACTTAATGCTGATGCCGCTTCAGTGCGAATATCTGTATCCGATGAACTAAGGCATTCAATTAAAGCAGGTATTGCTACAGGATTAGCCATTTCCCAAAGGGCGGATATCGCTATTTTTTGAACAGTAATATGTTCATCTTTCAAAGCGATGAGTAAAGCATCTATTGTTTCTTCATCGCCTAAATGCTGTAAGGTTTTTACAGCTACTATACGATCATTTATATCAAGCGAGCGTAGCATTTCTAGCCAATATTTGAGGTCATCATTCATTAATTTTCACCACAGACAATTAACGTAATAAAAAGGGAATCTGCACAGTAATGGCATTCGTTGGACATTCTTTTTCACAAGGTAGACAAAACCAACACTCATCATATTTCATGTAAGCTTTGCCTGTTTCTGGATTTTTTGCCAACACATCCAAGGGACAAACTTCAATACAGGCTGTGCATTTTTCTAAACATTTCGATTCATCAACAATAACAGGAACATCTATTCTTTGATTTATTAAAGCCATAAAATAACTCCATGATTTCGTACTCAAACTGCTAATCGGTAAAATAAACGGGGTAAGCTTATATGAATTTTTTCACGATTGTAGGTTGATTATAGGCATTATCCCGATATCATGTGTTGGGTTCTACTACGTTCCACCCAACCTACAGGAGAGAGCGATCGCACTATTAGTTAAGCAACTCTAGCAATTTTAATAGTTTACTTATCATAAATTTTGGTTGGACTTCTTTTGGTAAATTTTGATTTTTTCTGTTGTAATAGCAAAAATCCATTTCGCTCCTAGAATAGCTTGGCGTTCACATAGCTCAAAATTCAACAGTGTATTATCGAGATCAAAAATTATTGCTTTATAGAGCATTTTCATGGATATTCATTTAACAGCAACATTGTAGACTTCTTTGACTGCATCTACTTCTACGATATAAGGATCTACAGGACGCTTAAACAATACCATTTGCCCTAATTTATCTTTCTTTAAATTGACATGACAAAACCATTCTTCATCATTCTTTTCTGGATAATCTAAGCGGTAATGATAAAGACCCCAACGAGTCTCTTGACGATATAATGATGCTCTGGCTGCCATTTCTGCACAGTCTCGAATAAAGTGAACTTCTAGACTACGCATCAATTCATGAGGGTCACGAGCGCCCATTAAATCTAATGTTTCTTGATATTGCACAAAATGTTTTAAACCAATCTCGATTTTATTGCCTGATTTTGGTGGTTGCAGATAATCATTAACTAAGCGTCTTAATTTATATTCAACCTGGGTATGAGGTACACCATTAGGGCGAGTTAATGGGGCATAAATTCTCGATTTTTCTGCTTCTAAAAAATCTACATCTGGTTCGATAAAATCTAAATCTTGAATATATTCAATGGCATGAGTTCCGGCTATGCGACCGAAGACAAATGCCCCAATCATATAATTATGGGGAACACTGGCCATGTCTCCGGCTGCATATAAACCAGGGACGGTTGTTTGAGCATTTTCATTTACCCACACGCCAGAGGCACTATGACCACTACATAAGCCAATTTCGGAAATGTGCATCTCTACGCCGTGAGTGCGATAATCTTCATTTCTGCCTTGATGAAAGCGTTCTCTACTCGGTCGTTCATTTGCCCAAAGTATTGATTCAATTTCAGCAATGGTATCTTCATCAAGATGGGTCATTTTCAGTTGGACTGGCCCTTTACCAGAGTTTAATTCTTTCCAGATTTCCAACATCATTTGACCACTCCAATAGTCGCAACTAATGAAGCGATTTCCTTCGGCGTTGGCAGTATGAGCGCCAAAAGGCCCGGCGACATAAGCACAAGCAGGGCCGTTATAATCTTTAATTAGAGGATTAACTTGAAAGCATTCAATATTGCTGAGTTCTGCTCCTGCATGATAAGCCATTGAATAGCCATCTCCGGCATTGGTGGGATTTTCGTAAGTGCCGTAGAGATAGCCAGAAGCAGGTAATCCTAATCTGCCGCAAGCACCTGTACACAAGATCACTGCTTTGGCTTGAATGACAATATAATCGCCGTTTCTGACATCAAATCCTACTGCACCAACAGCACGACCTTCTTTAACTAATACCCTTGTTGCCATGACACGATTTGTCACTTTGACTTTGTGGCGTTTGACTTGGCGAGTGAGAATGGTTTTTAAGTCTTTACCTTCTGGCATGGGTAAGACATATTTACCCACACGATGCACTTGTTTTAAATCATAGTTGCCTTGGACATCTTTTTGAAATTTCACACCCCAACTTTCTAATTCTTGGATGACTTCATAACCTAATTTGCCTGTTTGATATACGGCTTTTTGGTTGAGAATACCGTCGTTAGCTAAGGTGATTTCGCGCACGTATTGTTCTGGAGTAGAATGTCCGGGAATGACTGCGGTGTTTACCCCATCCATACCCATTGCGATCGCACCACTCCGTCGGATGTTAGCCTTTTCTAAGATCAGCACCTCTGCATCAGGATTTGCTTGTTTGGCTTTGATACCTGCCATTGTCCCGGCTGTACCGCCACCAATGACAAGTACATCAGTTTTTATCCGTTGGGTATTGATGTCCATAAGCTTTTAGAAGTGGGGAGGAACTTTAAGGATTTATTACCGTTCCAAACGATGTCTTTGACCTTCAGAACTATAAGCACATTCCATACTACGCTAAAACTAGCAATTTACCGTACTTTTCTGATAAAATATTCACATAGAACCAGAAAAAGTAGCATCTAACGCCCCAGCAACTTGTACAAATACTTGGCTAGCTTTGGAGTTAGGGTCAACCAGTGTTAGGGGTTCTCCAATATCGCCACCGTTACAGATGAGGGGATCAATGGGAATCTGCCCTAAAAGGGGTGCTTTGAGTTCTTCTACTAACTTTTGACCGCCACCACTACCGAAAATCGGAATTTTTTCGCCACCATTCCCCATGAAATAGCTCATATTTTCGATAATACCGATAACAGGAACCCCAACTTGACGAAACATATAAACGCTGCGGCGGACATCCGAAATTGCCACATTTTGGGGAGTTGTTACCAATATTACCCCGCAAATTGGGCTTTCTTGCACGATAGTAATTTGAGCATCACCAGTACCAGGAGGAAGGTCAATTAATAAATAATCCAGTTCTCCCCACTCAACTTCATGGATAAACTGGGTGATGATTTTATGTAAAACTGGGCCGCGCCAAGCTAAAGGATGGTCTGCTTCAGCCAATAGTCCCACAGACATAACTTTAATACCGTGGGCTTCTAATGGCACAAACCTTTGACCTTTGGGAGTATCAATAACTTTCACTTCAGATTTACCCAGTCCTAACATTTGGGGAACATTGGGGCCGTAAACATCAGCATCCAACAGACCGACTTTTGCCCCAGCTAATTGTAAAGCTGCTGCTAAATTAACCGCAGTGGTAGACTTCCCCACACCCCCCTTACCACTGGAAACTGCTAGAGTTGTTCTTACTCCTGAAATGGTGCAGAGTTGAATGTAAGTTTTTTTGCTCCAAGTTAGAGATGATAATACAGTTTGAATCTCGGTTTCTAATTGATGTTGATGGGAACCAATATACAAACGCAAATATATATAATCATCAACTATTCGCAGATTTCGCACCATCCCCAGACTAATAATGTCATTTTTTAGGGTGCGATCGCTAATTTGCTTGAGAAGTTGCACAACTTCTTGTTTCCGGGCGATGGTGAGGGAGTCGCCAGAAGAAGCTTGTACTTCTTCATCTAAACGCTGGAAAGGTAATTGATGGCTTGACATGAAGAACTCCGCAAAGATAATCTATCAAATCTGGCGTGCAAATTAAATATTCGACAGCTTGGGTGCTAGTTTTGTGATGCACATAAATTTTGGACAAGTCTGATTGGGAATACTCCCTCCTATAGGATTGAGCGCCCCGACAATGAACGCGCTACGAAGAGAACTAAGCTATGAACAAGTATTAAATTATGGGGTATTTTGACTCTAAATTTTGAGAAGAAATATTTGCTGAAATACTTGTTTTTTAGTAAAGACTATGGAATACTCCTGATATAGTACAGTAAATCAATCGATAATTAGTATTTTAAGCGCTGGTAAGCTTGCCAGTCAAACAATTGGCGTTGCTGAATTCAGGTATGAAAATGATTTTGCGTGATTTCAAAACCTTATATAGAGACGTTCCATTGCAACATTTCTACACCAAGATTTATATATCTAATCAGCAACGCTAAATAATTTAACTAGTAGGAGTGAGTTCATAACTTTATTTTGCAACAGAGATTTTTCCGTATTCTGGGTTTAACAGTTTCATCGGCGTAAAATGCGAAAAAAACATTGCTTTTTAACGCTACTGCTGATTCAGCTAGTTGCACTCATATCACTATTGAGCAATTTATCCGCATTAGCAGTTACCGTTAATCTCTGTCCTCCAGAGATGGTACTCATTCCTGGAGGTATTTTCAATATGGGAGCGGATGATTCGGGTTTTGTGGAAGAGCGAACAGCGAAAAATGTTAAAGTTACATCCTTCTGCATTGATAAATACGAGGTGACAAACGCCCAATTTGCTAAGTTTGTCAAAGCAACAAAGTATGTAACAGTTGCACAACGCCCTTTGCCAAAAGAGCAGTTTCCCGACTTACCAGATGAGCAGAGATTACCAGGTTCTCTGGTGTTTCATCAGCCAAAACAAGGTGTTAAGCAAGTCCAATTTCTCAGTTGGTGGCATTGGACACCTGGTGCTAACTGGCAGCATCCCTTTGGCAGTGATAGCACTGTTGTAGGTAAAGAAAACTACCCAGTTGTGCATATTGCTTACGAGGATGCCCTAGCTTATGCAACATGGGCAGGAAAATCCTTACCAACAGAAGCACAGTGGGAATATGCGGCTCGTGGTGGCTTAGATGGTGCAACTTATACCTGGGGTAATCAATATTCGGAGAAAAAAGCCAACACCTGGCAGGGGATTTTCCCTTTTTTCAATACCAAAGCTGATGGTTACATAGGAACGGCAAAAGTAGGCTCTTTTTCGGCCAATGGTTATGGACTTTACGATATGACCGGTAATGTTTGGGAATGGACTTCCGACTGGTTCAGCTTAGGACATGACAACAAAGCTCACAGTGTCAACCCTACAGGAGCAAGTAAAAGTTTTGACCCCAAAAAACCCACAGAGATTGCTCTTCATGTAATCAAAGGTGGCTCTTATCTATGTGCGCCGAACTATTGTAGCCGCTACCGTCCAGCCGCACGAGAGTCTCAAGCCCCCGATACAGGAACTAGCCATATCGGGTTTCGCTTGGTGAAGAACCTGGTTTAAAGCAATTTTCATTAGATTGCATTCTTAAGTCCTTTGGAGTACCTCTGCGTCTCTGCGTGAGAAAAAAATAGCTATAAAAGGTTATTGTATGTTGAGTTTAATTTTCCGGGCGATTGCTCTATCTCTGGTCATCATCTTGTTGATGGTTAGTAACCCTGCCTTAGCAGCTACATCAAAGGTTCTCCCTATTCGTCCACCGTCTTTTGAAGGTGAAATTGGCACAACTTACAAAGAGTCAACACCCGATTTTCCCGCCCCAATCACTGCTCCTAAAAATGCTCCTAATGTCTTATTAGTGCTACTGGATGATGTGGGTTTTGGGCAGGCAAGTACTTTTGGTGGTTCTATAGAAACTCCCAATCTGACTCGTTTAGCGGAAAAAGGATTACGCTACAACCAATTTCACACTACAGCCCTTTGCTCACCTACCAGGGCAGCTTTGTTAACTGGGCGCAATCATCATTCTGTGGGTACAGGTGTAGTGGCAGAGTTAGCAACTGGTTATCCAGGTTACACGACTATTTTACCCAAGAGTGCGGCCACTGTGGCGGAAGTGCTGCGTCAAAATGGTTATAATACTGCGGCTTTTGGCAAATGGCACAATACACCAGATTATGAAACCAGTGCAGTGGGGCCTTTCGATCGCTGGCCGACAGGTTTAGGATTTGAGTATTTTTACGGTTTTATGGGTGGTGATACGAACCAATGGAGTCCGGCTTTAGTAGAAAGGACAAAACAAATTGCCTCTCACTTTGGTGGTACTCGTAATCCCTTAGTTGTTGCTTGGGGCAACCAAATTAAAGATCGTGGTGGACTCCGCAGCCAATTCCATCATGTCATTGATATTACACCCACAATTCTCGAAGCGACAGGAATTACTGTACCGACTGAAGTGAACGGGGTGAAACAACAGAAAATTGAAGGTACTAGCCTAGTCTACACATTTGATGATCCTGATGCTTCTTCCCAACGCAAAACTCAGTATTTCGAGATGTTCGGAAACCGAGCTATTTATAATAACGGATGGATAGCTGCGGCTCGTCACCCGCGCTTGCCTTGGCAGGGGACAATCAATGCTGATTTCGAGCAAGATCCTTGGGAACTATACAACATTGAAGAAGATTTCAGCGAGGCAAATAACTTAGCAGACAAAAATCCAGAGAAACTGGAAAAACTGCAAAAGTTGTTTTTATCAGAAGCTCGTAAACACAAAGTTTTACCATTAGACGATCGCGTTTCTGAACGGTTTGATGTCAAAATTCGCCCCTCTTTAGACGCAGGACGCACTACATTTATTTACTATCCTGGTGCAGTACCAATCCCCGAAGGTAGCGCTCCAAACCTCAAAAACAGATCATTCACCATCAAGGCTGATGTAGAGATTCCAGAAAATGGTGCTGAGGGTGTCTTGTTAACTCAAGGTGGACGCTTTGCTGGTTGGGGCTTTTTTCTTGAAGATGGTAAACCAACCTATACCTACAATTTTGCAAATGCAGAGCGATACATTATTCAATCTCCTGAAAAATTACCCCCAGGGAAAGCAACAATAGGATTTGATTTTGATTATGACGGTGGTGTTGGTGCAGGAGGAACTGGGAAATTGTTCATTGACAATCAACAGGTAGCTCAAGGTCGAATTGAAAAAACCATACCTTATCGTGTGGCTTTAGATGAAACCTTTGATGTTGGTCGAGATACAGGTACACCTGTAGTTGACACCTATCAAGTACCGTTTGCTTTTACAGGTAATTTACAGAAAGTTATCCTGAACCTGAAATAAGTTTAGGGGTATAGACCTTCCCAGGAACGTCTATACAAAATGTCTTTACACCTCTGCATCCAATACTTCTCGGTTAAGGGGAAAAGGGGAAAGGGAAAATGGAAATAAAAAACCTGTCTATCTAAATAAACCTCATCTATGTTGAAACTTACCTTTGTGTTGCCCACTATCATTATTAATAGGTGCAACACCAACTAAACGAGAGATTTATTTGGCAGTTAATTGACACAAATCTGAAAAGGGATACTGAACCAAAATGATGTCATTTTTAGAGTAGTTAGGCATAAACATCATCCTCAGTGTTATCCCAAACTGATGAGAGTGATGTTTGACTGGTTTGAAGCCAAAATTCAGTTTCATCATCAGGAAGCAGCATCACTAGCACTCTTGTTTCTTCCGGTAATTCCTCTGACTCCAGCAATTCGATTTTTCCATGCCGAACAGTAGCCCAAAGCGTTTTTAGCATATCTGTTTTATGAATAGTCATGCTTTAATTTTATGCTTCGATAGTTGATGAGGAGCGATGTCTACGACGGGCTACGCCTACGCCTTACAGAAAACCTCAAAAACTAAGCGATCGCTTTGTGTAGACATTCAATTCTCAATAGCTGCTCAAATTTCTTCGCGTATGAGTCGTGAATTAGATTCTAGGATTTATTCTGGGGTTTTGCCAACAGCTAATTTCTTTAGAATCAACTCAACAGTAATGCATATTCTAACAATCACGGGTTTCCAGATCATTGTTTTATGATCGGATACAATTAATTGTTTGAAAGGCTTTTGCATTGTTTTTGGTTATTTACGTTATTATATATACTTGAACTAGTAGCCTTTTTGTGTACATTTACTATCAGCCACAAGCATCACTGATTAAGCATCTTACGGAGGTATTTTTGTGGATAGAATTACCAAAAGTTTGATAGAAGCTTTTCTAAAAGAACATGAAATAGAATCAGAAGGAGAAGCAATAGATTTTGAAAAATTTTGTAACTACTGCGTAATTTCACGAGAGTATCCTGAGACTTTTAAAGTAGAAGATGTTTCTGTAGGCAGTTCAAATGATACTGGGCTTGATGGCATCGCTATTATTGTAAATGGTAAACTTGTAGACTCTATTGAAGAAGTTGATGATTTAGCTGATATCAATAAACGTATGGAAGCAACATTTATCTTTATTCAGTCTAAAACATCAAACACTTTTGATAGTGGAGATATGTTAAAGTTCTTTGAGGGAGTTTCAGATTTTTTTGCAGAAGAAGAACCAGTTTTAGAACGCAATGAAATGGTTGAATATAAAGCAAAAATAGCAACACATATATACTTATATACTCAAAAAAAAGTAGTATGATGGTACGGGGAAGACCTTTATGCAAGATGTACTATATCACAACAGGTAAATGGACTGATGACAAAAACTTAGTCAGGCGTATGAGCGCTAAAAAACATGAAATTGAAGATAAAAACATCTTTGAAAAAGTAGAGATTCAGGCACTAGGTGCTGATGAAATTAGAAAGCTTTATCAAAGTACAAAACTAGCATTAAGTACAGATATTATTTTTGCTAGCAGAGTAGTATTACCTGAAATCTCAGGAATATCTGAATTGTATATAGGTACTCTACCTTTTTCTGAATTTAGAAAACTAATAGTTGATGAGTTCGATAATATTAGATTATCCATTTTTTATGATAATATTCGAGCTTTTCAAGGAAGTAATGATGTTAATCATGATATCGAATCTACATTAAAATCAGGAGAATTAGATAGATTTTCAGTCTTAAATAATGGAATAACGATAATAGCTAAATCATTAGATACTGTTGGCAATAGATTTAATATTCGAGATTATCAAATAGTTAATGGGTGTCAAACAAGCCACGTTTTATTTAACTGTAGGAATTTAAGTGGTATAAATAATTTACAAATTCCAGTAAAGATAATTGTTACAGACAAAGATGATGTAATAAATAGCATAATCAAAGCAACTAATCATCAAACACCAGTTAAAAAAGAAGAACTTGCAGCTTTATCTGAATTCCAAAAGAAATTAGAACAATGCTACAACTCGTTTGAATCCTTTCATGCTGGAGAACAGTTATATTATGAAAGACGTTCAAAACAGTATCACGATAGAGCAGATGTACCGAAAAATCGTGTTATTACAATTCCCGACCAAATTAAAACTTTTGCTGCTATGTTTCTTGACCAGCCTCATAGAGTATCACGTTCCTATGGAGATTTATCCAGAGAAATAGGTAGTAAGATTTTTGGTGCTAATCATAGTCCAACAAGCTATTATGCAAGTGCTTTTGCTTACTATAGACTTGAAAATCTTTGGTTCTTCAGTACTTGTTATGCTAAACTATCAATTAAAATGCCAGCTTAATAAGCATCTTACTCGGAAGTTTTCAAAATTTCTAAACCCATAAGCCGAGCGCTTAATTAGTTTGAGTTTGTTATTGATACCTTCAACGACACCACTAGTCGTTCTATTATCAAAATAAGCGATTATCTCATCAAACCAACGGATAATAGTATTGTTGCTATTGGGAAAATATTGTTTAGCTTTTGAGAGCCAAATACCCAGTTTAAAGACTGCTGTATACCAATTATTAGTCTTATTAAAAATAGTTCTAATTTTCTCTTTGAATTCATGCATTACTTTGAGAATAGAAGATGCCTCTTTTACTTGAATCAGCTTAGTTTTTTGCTCCTCATTCAAATCTGACTCGTTTTTCAGTAGAACGTATTTACTTTTATTAATTCCTGCTAATGTTTTTTCATGTTCTGCCTTTTTTGATGATGTTTTTGCTTTCTTTATTAACTGTTCGACATTCCGCTTTTCTTGTTTCCTCTGGGTATATAATTCCTTGTTTATCTGAACCATAACGTGAAATCTATCTGCAACGACTTGAGCTTTAGGCATTAATTCTGTAACTAAGTTTTTATATCCTTTCCATAAATCTATGCTGACTTCCTCTATTTGTTCTAAAACTTCAGTTCCCCATTCTATAAGGGTTTTCTTGATTACCTCTTGAGTGCGATCGCTTAAAATTGCCAGCAGCTTAGACGTATCTAAATCTACTAATACAGCACAGTAATTTCCCTTTCCTTTCACTAGAGCTATTTCATCAATTCCAAGTCTTTTTAAGTCTTCAGGTTTTAAATCACCGTTATCTTCAGATGCGTCTTTTAACATTCTTTCTATTTCATCTGTTGTCACTATACCAATAGAAGCCACACTACGTATGTCCGATTCTAATACTTCTTGTATTGTTTTATGTGCAAGTCGTTTTGTATAAGTTCTTTTCTTTCTAACAAAATCTAGGTCTTCACTGAAGGGTTTTCTGCATTTTTCACATTTAAATTGTCGCCTATTAATTTCTAAAAAAACAGATTTATCCCCGAATGGTAAATCTTTAACAATGTGTCGATGATTTTGATGCAATTTCTGACTTTTTATGCCACAGTCAGGACAAATACTATATGATTTAATTGATTCAGTTTGTAAAACAATTCCAATCCCCGCATGAAGACGCTGTGATATAACTTTTACATCTTTCAAATCCAGAAGCTCTGTTAGAATTTTAATTCCTCTTTTGTTGAGCATATCTGTAAATACACTTAAAAATATTATTGTTATATTTACAGCTAACAATATATATGGTTTCAATGTCAACCATATCAACGACTTTACTCATAACTTTATATACTAATTGACGATTTTTAACTCTGGATCACTAATTATTTAGCATAATAAGTCCTGAAGAACCATAATTTTTCAACCTAATTAAATAAAAGATGTAGCGAGATGAATGAAGAATTAAAACATCGGTTTTACATCAACACCGATATTTAATGCTGGGTTATATCAATGAACTCAATCGTGATGTTACAGACAATCAATTTGATGACCGCACTGTTCATTAAATTGCCAAAACCATCGCCTGGGAATGCTTGCAGCAAAGTTATCAAACAGGAAATGCCAAGCGTGCAGATGCCATTGCTGCATTAGCAGCTTTGGGTATTGATGACCCCGAAGCACACCTCAATTATCTGGAAAAGCGTTTGCACCTGATTCAAACTATCGGTTCTGCTAAAGACAGAATCCGTTTTTGTCTTGACCCTTTAGCTGAGTATCTTGCAGGTTGGTATTTAATAGAATTGTATGGCAATAACGATGGTAAATGGCGATCGCATTTTTTCAAAAAGGCGGACGATTTAGTTAAAACAGGCGCACCAGATGCCATCAAAGGCTTGTTGTTAGCAGTGCGAGATTGCTACTTATCTGAGGTTCAAAATAGCAAAGAAACAGATTTTGTACCCCAGAAGTCAGGTAAACTGGCTGGGTTTACACCTTCAGTCAACACAGCAGCTACTACTGTGCAAACACGAATACCATAAACGGTATTTTCCAACTTATTTAAATTTCTCTGCATTCCCTTCTATTGCAGACTTTCGATGATTATAATCACTCGATCGACGCTCACTGCTGTTTGCTAAGAGCGCCGATGAGCGTGCTATTCGATAGACTATAACTAAATGAAAATTAGTGATTGTTCTGATTTTTAGAATGGAAAGGACAACCACCTGCCGTTAATTTCTGAAGAAAGACATTATTATCAAAATAATGCTCTAAAGACTCAATCTTCAAATCATCAGTCACACGAGCAATACTAACTCCTACGATTTCTATTGTTTCACCTGTGGGTGCATAGTCTTTATAGGAACCATTAAATGTTCCCCAATGTCGCCACTTAAATGTAACATTAGGTGGCCCCGAAAGAATTTCTGTTAATTCCCAAAGAAAGCCATTAGGAAAGGCTGTATGAAAAACTTGAAATGAAGATTCAAAGGTTTCTGTTTCAGAACTGTATTGCTCAGTTTCACCCAAAAACAGGTTATAAGTCCCTTCGGTTGCAACATCCTCAGCAGTGAATTGTTGTCCCCCATTGGTACTCATTTTGAACTTATCAGTAACAATCGAAAGCCACTGTTCAGGATTAGATTTATTAGAAGCTTCCATCTCAAAATTTCGGACTAAGTTTTGAGCGATCGCTTCTAAAGAACCTTCTGGATGCTGAAATTTACTCTCTTGATGAAGAAATTCATTGGTGTAAGAATAATCTGGGCGTTTTCCTTCTCGCCACTGTACTTCTTCATCACGAGCAATGACTATATCTCTATCTTGTACCCAGAGTGGCAATTCTGTTGTCTTTTCGCTACTCATACAAGCTGACTGATTATAAACATCGCTTCTCAGAATAAAGTTTTATGCATACAAGTCAATCGAAAAATCTAAAAAAGCAAACAATATTCATAATGAGCAAACACGGATGCTTCTTGAGCGAAAAACTTATACTATCGGATTTAGGTTTATTCATCCGCTAGTTACACAGAATTTATTTCTGAATTCTTTTTTGTTAAATCAAATCTAATTGCATTATATTTCCTTCAGCAAAACCGAGGCTGGAGTAAACTGGTTTGCCCAATGGCGAGGCGTTAAGAACCACCCGCGTGCAACAGATCGCTTTTAAATATTCAATTGCTCTATTAGTTAGCGATTTGGCAATTCCTTGTCTGCGGTAAGATTGTTCGACATAAACGCCCCAAACATATCCAAATTTGCGGTATTCATCTTTGAAAACATTCGGGTATAAACCTGCAAATAGTTGACAACTTACAGAACCGACAACTGTATTATCAATCTCTGCAATAAAAGCCTTATAAAACAAATCTCGACGCGCTTCTTCTATAAATTTGAGGGTAATATTCTGCCACTCCAAAATAATATTACTCTCATCAACACCAATATCTAGCCACATTTGGTAAGAGTGTTTTGCAATCAGTGAGTCTTCTTTGGTAGTAGCTTCTCTAATAGTTATATGTTTTTCTGTCAGCATAATTTCTAACAAATTTTTGGAACTCACAAATAACTCCTCCCCAAAGTTGGAGAGGAGTTTGTTAGCATCAGCTAAAAACTAGCAGTTTCACAGATGCCGATCTCAGACTTTCTGTGCAGTTACTTCCTCTGGCTTTTCTTGTCTTTGCAACGCAGAATACAACCTATTCAGCGCATTTACATAAGCTTGTGCGGATGCCACGATGATATCTGTGTTCGCTGCATGACCAGAAAACACTTTAGATTCATAACGTAAACGAATTGTTACTTCGCCAATGGCATCAATACCGGCTGTTACTGACTGCACAGAAAACTCAATCAATTCGTTGGGCACATTCACCACCCGATTGATGGCTTTGTAAACTGCATCCACTGGCCCAGTACCGATCGCAGCATCGGTTAATTCTTCACCTTCTGGGGTACGCAGGGTAACTGTAGCAGTAGGACGGGCGTTGCTACCGCAGGAAACTTGCACCAACTCTACCCGGAACAAATCGGGTGCTTGTTGGATTTCATCGTTAACGATCGCTTCCAAATCCCAATCAGAAATATCTTTCTTTTTATCTGCTACTTCTTTGAATCTAACGAAGGCTTTATTTAACTCACTATCTGACAGTTCAAAGCCCAATTCTTTCAACCGAGTGCGGAAAGCATTTCTACCTGAATGTTTGCCCAAAACTATTTGATTGTCTGTTAAGCCAATCAATTGGGCATCCATAATTTCGTAAGTGAGCTTGTTTTTTAGGACACCATCTTGGTGAATTCCAGACTCATGAGCAAAGGCATTCGCCCCGACGATCGCTTTATTTGGTTGTACCAACATTCCCGTCAAATTAGAAACTAAGCGTGAGGTTTTATAAATTTGTCGGGTGTCGATATTTGTCAGGGATTCTTGAGATTCTTCTGGTCTTCCTAAAAAGGGATTAAAATATTGCCGCCGCACGTGCAACGCCATTACTAATTCTTCTAGTGAGGCATTGCCGGCACGTTCACCAATACCATTGATCGTACATTCTAGTTGCCTTGCGCCATTTTTTACGGCTTCTAAGAAGTTAGCAACTGCCAAGCCTAAGTCATTATGACCGTGAACGGAAATAATCGCTTGGTCGATGTTGGGGACATTTTCAATAATGCCTTTAATTATTGCCCCAAATTCGCTAGGGGTGGTGTAACCCACGGTATCGGGAATGTTAACTGTTGTTGCACCAGCTGCGATCGTTCGCTCTAACACTTGGTACAAAAATTCTGGATCGGAACGAGCCGCATCCATCGGCGAAAATTCGACATCTGTCATGAAAGATTTGGCATAAGCTACCATTTCTTCGGCGATCGCTAACACCTCTGCCCGTGACTTCCGTAACTGATACTCTAAATGAATATCAGAAGTCGAAATAAATGTGTGAATTCTGCCCTTTACGGCTGGTTTTAATGCTTCTGCGGCCGCTTCAATATCTGCTTTAATCGCTCTTGCCAAACTGCAAATTACCGGACCATTTTCTGTCCCCACAATTTGGGCAATCTTGCTGACTGCTTCAAAATCTCCGGGACTGGCAAAGGCAAAGCCTGCCTCAATTATATCCACACCCAGACGCGCTAGTTGCTTGGCAATAACTAGCTTTTCGTCTATATTCAGAGTCGCTCCCGGACACTGCTCTCCATCTCGCAGTGTAGTATCAAAAATGATAATTCGATCTGTTTTGTTTGTCATTTGCGGTTTGTTGTTTAATTTTTACTTGTGGCTCAATATATCTTCAACCTTAGTTTTTCTTTTACTCTTACCTTTGTAAATAATTGCTAAGGCTATTAACCTTCAGTTTTTTCTATTTGATCTCTGATATCATTTAAATCTATATATCTATCAGTAGCGTTCCGTAGTTCTCTAGCGATCATTCCTTCTGTTGATACTACCGTAATATGTGTATTTTTTGAGCGTAATAGTTCGATTGCTCGTTCAAAATCTCCATCACCACTGAATAATACTACTCGGTCATACTGGTCTACTGTATTAAACATATCTACAACAATTTCAATATCTAAATTCGCTTTTTGCGAGTAACGACCAGAAGTATCATCATAATATTCTTTAAGGATTTTAGTTCGGACTGTATATCCTAGACTAATTAGAGCATCTCTAAAACCTCGTTGATCTTGTGGGTCTTTTAAGCCAGTGTACCAGAATGCATTAATTAATGTTGTTTCTGATTGCTCATGTTTAAAGTATTCTAAGACTCGCCGTGGGTCAAAAAACCACCCATTTTTTTGTTGAGCATAGAACATATTGTTTCCGTCTACAAAAATAGACAGACGATTCATTGGAGAACCCATACAAATTTACACCTAATAATATATATGAATTTAGATGGAACAATAGATTATAGCAATTTTCAAATAGCAAGTTTGCTAATATCTATAAAGTAGCTCTTCATCTATAGCTTTTATCCTACCTCTTTCAAGGCATAACAACGGATGCAACATTGGAGTTGAGATGCTGGGTGCTAAACCTTATTCACCTCCAGCACTGCAAGAGCTACCTTCTGATCAAAATCTACCAATAAAATTGAACCAGTAACAGCATTTATCGCTGTATAACATTAAAGTTTACTCCTAAAGAGGTATAGCATAAGCTTAGGGTAGGATATAAGTTTATGCCTATCTATAGGTAGAGCTTTCAGTATCAGGACATGCTTTCTGGGAGTACCAATATTGCGCCAAAGACAGAAGACGGCCTTGGGACAGCTTCTGGTAAAACACCCAGTTAGGAGCGTACCTGTTGGTTAGGTTAGGATCAAATCTCGCCGCAACCAATTAGCAGAGGCGAAATAGATCCGGCTCTGATCTGTGAGACAATCACTAGTTGTAACTCACTTAACAGAAAAACAATAATTTAGGCAGTACCTGAGTAGGAATCTCTTGGGGGCTAGCTCTGCCAATAAAGGTTTGTTGATGAATAGAAGATACTTTACAAATGTATAAGATTATCATTTAAGTCTTATTTCAATGTGCTTGCACTAAAACGTGGTCTGAATAAATAAAAGTGTTGGACTTAAATCAATCAGTAACACGATATGGCAGAAGAACCTACATCTACCTTAACTAAAAACTATGTCTCTGCTGCCAATAGACTGTCAAGTAAACCGACAAAAGTAACGTCAACAGCATCGGCTCGCCAGTCTAGATGGATGATTAACTTAGGTCATCTCCTCGCTGGAGCTTGCGTAATGGGTGCAGCATTGCTGAGTGCTTCTGGTGGCGAATCGGTTAAATTGATGGAAAATAAGGCGCTTTCTGGCTTTTTTCAACTGCGTGGGCCGATTGTGCCTCCAGAAGACATCGTAATTTTAGCAATAGACGATCAGTCAATATCAGTTCCCGAACAGTACTATAAAACAAATCCAAAACAGTATGCCTACCTAGAAACACTGAAATCTTATCCTTATAAACGTGCTGCATACTCCCAGATAATTAAAAAGTTAATTAAAGCAGGTGTCCGGTCTGTAGCGATAGATGTAGTTTTTGACACGCCAAGTAGTTATGGAGTTACTGACGATCGCCAATTCCAGGCAGTATTGCAAAAATATGGCAGTAAAGTTACCTTAGCGGCCGTCTACGAAAATTCTCAGACGCACCAAGGGACTTTTACACAACTGACAGACCCACAACAGATGTTTCGTACAGGGTCAGTTTCCATTGGCTCAGTTAATTTCCCCGTAGAGGTGGATGGGAAAGTTCATCGATTGGCGAGTGAGTTTTCTAAGTCGTTGGGTGAAGATAATTTGATCGAGAAGCTACCCTCTTTTGATGAAGCAGTACTCAGGACAGCACGAGTAAATTATCCGCGACCAAAAGGCGATCGCATTTATTTTTGGGGTTCTGCGGGTACATTTGAGCAAATACCCTTTTGGCACGTACTCGACCCGGAAAATTGGAACACCTATTTGCAGCAGGGAAAGGTCTTCAAAGACAAGATAGTGCTGATTGGTGCGACAGATAAGTTAAATAATGATTATTATCCAGTCGCTGCTAGCAACAGCGCTAAACCGATGTCGGGCGTGGAAATTCATGCCAATGCGATCGCAACTTTGATGTTAGGGAAAGCGATCGCTCCAGGAATTAACACTCCACCATTGCAGGGTTTGTTTGTGCTAGTTCTAGTTGGCAGTGCAGCCTTGATGATTAGCAGACACAAGCGTAGCATCAATAGATTTTTATATAGCCTCGCCCTATCTGGCGCTTGGTTAGGAATTAGCTATGGGTTATTTGTCTATGGTCAATTAATTTTTCCTACGATTGTACCAATGATTGCGATCGCCATGACCGGACTTTCCTACCTGGGAACCTCAGTCATGAGAGAAAGCATCAGAAAACGTCAATTAGTAAACATTTTCCAGAAGTATCAAACATCTCCCGTTGTTCAAGAGATTATCAGTCAACAATATGACTTGCAATACTTAATCCAGCAACGAGATTTAGCCTTATCAGGAAAAGTCTTGGCTCGACGCTACAAAATTGTCAAAGTTCTCGGTTCCGGTGGATTCAGCGAAACCTACATTGCCGAAGATACCCAACGTCCTGGGAGTCCGCGATGTGTTGTCAAGCAACTAAAACCAGCCAGCACTAAACCAGAAGCCTTGCAACTTGCCAGACGTTTATTTCACTCAGAGGCGCAAACCCTAGAAAAATTAGGAACACACGATCAGATCCCTCAACTTTTGGCGTATTTTGAAGAAGATGAAGAATTTTATCTAGTGCAAGAACAGATAATTGGTCATACTTTGAATCAGGAATTGCCACCAGGTAGAGCAATTGATGAAATTGCCGCGATCAAAATTGTCAGAGACTTATTGCAAACATTAACATTTGTTCATCAAAATAATGTGATTCATCGGGATATTAAGCCCAGTAATATTATCCGGCGACACTCAGATGGAAAACTGGTATTGATTGACTTTGGAGCCGTCAAAGAAGTCAGCACAAAACAGCTTGATACTGAAGAGCAAACCCCCTTCACTATTGGCATTGGAACTCAGGGTTACGCACCCAGCGAACAATGTTTTGGCCGTCCCCAATACAGTAGTGACATCTATGCAGTGGGTATGGTTGGGATTAGAGCCTTGACTGGTGTAGCACCCCGTGAGCTAGATAGAGATGCTGATGGAGAGATAAAATGGAGCGATGCCTACGGCGATAAACTACGCTCTCAGGTAAGCCGCTCCGTTGCTAATATTCTCAGTAAAATGGTGCTGGATGACTTCAAACACCGATATCAGTCTGCATCAGAGGCTCTTGAGGATCTGAAAGCTTTTGACAATGTGGTAAATTCCCACAGAGGATACCCAATGCTAGGGGATGACTCATTAACAAATACTTTAGACCAATTAAACGCTCCCACAAAATCTTGCTCAGAGGTATCCTCAGAAACTTCTTGAGAAGCACACGGGGACACGGGAAGAAAAATCTATAAAGAAGGCAGTTTTCTTCCTGCCTCCTGCCCCCTTCACTCATTCCTGCACCTGATTTAACGAAAAAAATTCTTCTCCTACCGTAGGATGAATACCTATTATTTCATCCAAGTCTTCCTTGGTAATGCCCTTGCGAATTGCCACACCCAGATTTTGAATGATATCTGCTGCATGTTCACCCACCAGATGAGCGCCCAAAACTTCCCCAGAATCGCCATTTAAAACTAACTTTATAGTGGTTGGCTGATTCTGTTCGGTTAACTGATACAAAAGTGGTTGGAATTGGGTGCAGTAGCATTGTACAGATTCACCAAATTTTTCCCGTGCCTTCGCCTCCGTCATCCCCACACCAGCCGCTTCTGGACGGCAAAAAACAGCAGAGGGCACATAATCATAATCCAGTTTTTGCACCTTGTTGCCAAAAATTGTATTGGCAAAAGCAATACCTTCTGCCTTCGCCACTGGAGACAATTGCACTCGGCTGGTGCAGTCACCCACAGCAAAAATATTTTCTTGGGTGGTGCGGCTGTATTCATCTACTTTGATTGCACCATGTTCGCCAAGTTCAACATGGGCATTTTCTAAACCAAGATTCTTGGTATTTGGAGCGTAACCTGTGGCAACCAAGATCGTATCTGCTGTAATTATTTGTCGCTTCTTACCAGTAATAGTTAATAACAAACTCTCATCAGAGTATTTGATTTCTTGAACAGTACTACTAGTCAATAACTTAATTCCGCGTTTGCTCAAACCTTGTTGTACCGTAGAGCGAATGTCATCATCAAACCCTGATAAAATCATCTCGTCTTTTTCAATCACCGTCACCTGGCAACCGAAAGCGTGCATCATGCTGGAAAATTCTACGCCAATGTAGCCACCGCCAATAATTGCTAAACGTTTCGGTAGATAAGGTAACTGAAACATCTCGCGGGATGTAATGGCATATTCTATACCTGGGATTTTGGGCTTGAGGGGTTGCCCTCCCACAGCAATTAAAATTTTGTCGGCTGTAACTTTAAGTCCATTAATATCCACAGTATGAGCATCGATGAAAGTGGCACGATCGCAAATTAGTTCAATTCCAGCTTTCTGTAATTGCTGAAAGTAAGTCTGGTTGAGGGTGTCAAGATGCTGATGTACTGACTTAATGAATAATGTCCAGTCAAAATATGTTTGGCACTCACTCCATCCATAACTGGGGGCTATTTGCTTTTGTAGGGCGAAGTCAGCAGCGTAGACAATCAGTTTTTTGGGAATGCAACCGCGATTTACACAGGTTCCACCGATGGATTCTTGTTCGGCAATAGCAACACGGACACCGTAACTAGCTGCTTTTTTAGCTGCTGCCAATCCACCAGGCCCAGCACCAATGACAAACAGGTTGTAATCAAATGCCATAAAAATCTGTTCCTTTTTTACTTTTTGGAAAGCAGAGCTATTTCATTCCTTATAGTTATTCAGACAAAACTTAATCTACTGTCTTTGGGTGGACAAGTTTGGATGGAACCATTTTGATATGTAGCAAATTGCCGCTTTGCTTGCAATTAGATTGAAAAGGAATAGCGTAGGCGCAGACCAACCTAGGCATCGCTCGAATACTGCTAAGTTATATTACATTATCTTGTAAAAAAATATCTTGCCTAGTTCTGGTGGATATGCGATCGCGCTTTTAGGGATTTCCAAGAAATAAATAAATTATTCCATCTTGTCGGGTGGGCAACATAAGCGCCTATGATTACAGTGAATCAAGGAAAATTTGCATCTCCTGTGCATCCCGTGTCATTCCCAAGAGCTTAAAACCATCAATAGCCTTAATTGACAATTTGTAGGCTTTCTCTGCACTTCCCCACTTTTTCTCCCAACGGGCAAGAGAACGCCGATAGCGGGCCAAACGTCGCTTGTTGTGAGTCGTTTCAGCAACAGTCAAGCCTTGAATTAATAGTTTTTCAGCTTGATCGCGATCGCCTTGTTCAATTGCAATATCAGCCAGCCAATTTTGAGCAGAATTGATCACCCGATGCCAACTAATTTTTTCTGCACTTTTCATCACCTCTTGAAAGAGCTTCTTTGCTGAAAGATATTCACCTTCTAAATAATGGATTTCAGCCTGATGATAAAGAACGGGAATAAAATAGCGGATGTGCTGTCGCTCTTCTAGATTCGCCTCGATCACCAATTTTTCTTCTACAGTTAGCCAGTGGCGTGCATCTTGATAATCCTTCTGTCTAATTTGCAGCCTAGCCATACTTTCGGCTAAGTCAGCCTGAACACATAAATCTGCATGGTCACGCAAAATCCACGTCCGGCGCAAAATTTTATCTGCTTCTTTCAGACTCACAGAGGAACACTCTCGAATTAGTAGCCAGCTTTTGCGGACGATGATTTTTACAAAACAAGACCATTCACCACGCCGTTCTGATTGTTCTATGAGCCATTGCAACCAATCTAAGCGATCGTCCCAATAGGCGTAGAGATTTGCATAGTGGCTTAAGAGAAGCCATAAATCCCTAACTGCTTCATAGTGTTCTTTGTCTTCACACCAATGAAGTACTGCTCGCAGATTTCCTTCTTCTGGTTCTAACTTATTGTAGTGTATCCACTTTTCCCAATCTTCTCCGGCATAATTGTGGGCAAAATCAAGATACCATCTCACCCAGCGCCTTCGTGCTTCCCTCTCAAAATCTGGGTAAGCGGCTAATTCTGCTAAGGCATATTCACGTGTCAGAGAGAGCATATCAAACCGCTTAGTCTCTGGGTTGAGATTCACCAAGGAAAGTTGCTGCAAACGTGCCAAGCCATTATTTACAGCATCAGGAGCAGCTGTTAGTCCAGCAACCTCAGCCACAGCTGCGAGTATGGCAGAGTCAGGAAAAATCGCCAGTGACATGAGTAACTTGTGCGGTGGCTGTCCCTTGATTCCTTGTACTGATTGCTCAAAGCAAAAACGAGCCACATCACCTGTAGCCGAGGTTAATCGATTCAATACCGAGTTTAGGGAGTAGCCACCGGATAATTGACCAAGCGAATATACGATCGCCAGAGGGATGCCGCCAGTGCGATCGTAGAGTTGCTTAGAGTCTTCATCGTTGATGCTTATACCTTTTTCTTCAGCTTGTTGTCTAATCAACTGCAAACCATCATCTGGAGGTAAGTTTCGCAGACGGATTGGCAGCAAGGCAATTTGTTCGCGGCTAGTAATTATTACTTTGATGCAAATGGGTAGATTATATAAAAACTCAATAACCTCATTTCTGTCCTCTATAGTCTCCATATTGTCCACAATCAACAGTGTTCTCCGTTTTGAGAGAATTTGGCGAACACGATCAAATTGGTCATTGGGAGGAGATTGAAGAATTGTCGGGTCGTCTAAAGCATTAGCAATTTCTCGAAAGATATCGCGTAGATTACGCTGTCCCTGTTGCCGCCACAAGATACTATTAGTGGGAATAAGTTCTTGCTGTTTAGCTGAAGTGAAAATAATCGCATCAAATTTGGGTGCGTCAGAAGAGTTTTCGTTACTAGCTTTTAAGCATAGGTAAGCAGCTGCTAACACCAGCGCTGTTTTACCTACGCCACCAATGCCATGTACTGTAATCATGTGAGCGCCATGCACTGACGAAAGGCGTTCTAATAGCTTTTTCATATCTGCCTCCCGACCAATAAATTGGGTGTAAGTCGGTGCTGGCAAATTGTGGGGGATGTCACGGCGTTGGATAGCAGCTACAACAGACCCTCTACGATAACCATGTCTTTCCAAAACGTAGACAAGATTGCTGGACTTAACACTTTTATTTGCTTCTCCTGTCAAAACTTCAATATCCCGATAGATATTGCTTAACCCTGCTCTGACAGCAGCGTTTTCTTTGTGCAAATCTTGACCAATCTTTTTCAAGCTGTACCCACAGAGTAGCCCAAGTAACAGGTCTTTCCTAGTACTTTGTCTGTAACGCTTTTGAAGTGTAACCTCCAAATTAGTCAGTAGTCGGTCTATCTCCCAGTCCTGCAAAATCTTGCGATTCCAACTTTTAGGTAAATTCCAATCTTCTGACTGACCTGGCATAAATATTACCCAATAAATTCGTTATCAATGTGGCGTTAGCAACATTTTAACGAACAAAAGTTTGACAAATTAGTAACATTTTTTTAACAGTGTTAACTCCTGTCTTAAATTTAACCAGTAAGCTAATTTGTAAGTTTATTTCTGTCTCTAGTACGTAGAGGCTGCCGACTATATCGACTTCTAAGCTCTAAACTTTGCCAGATGATTTTTTCACAAATTACTGAATAAAACTATGACAAATAAAACACTTGACTTTCTAAATCTCTTGTTTGGACTAAAACAATCCCGGCGTTATTTTCCAGAAGAAAAACAAGTCTGTGTATTCAATAAACGTCCCATATTATACCGAGGCTTTTCGCCAAACTCTGCACAAGAATCAATCAATGAACTCCAAGAGCGACTGCAAGCTCAGGGTTTTCTCTCAAATATTAGTGGTAAATTTGACTTAGAAACAGAAGAGGCTGTAATTAAATTTCAGAAAGCTAATAATCTTCAGGTAGATGGAATCGTAGGGCCACTGAGTTGGGCTTGCCTTTTCTACCCAAAGCTTTACCGCAATCAAAAAAGTATGTCTCCAAAGTTACAGGATGCAGTTAAAGAACTGCAAATTATTCTCAATCAAGAAGGATTTTTCAAAAAAGAACCTGACGGGTATTTTAGTCGTGAAACTGAGAGAGGCGTTAAACGCTTTCAAAGAATTTATGGACTGAAAGATGATGGTATTGTTGGGGCTGCAACTTGGGCTGTACTTTTGGGGATGCGACAAAAAATAGACAACAACAGCTTTCTCCAGTTAGTTTATTTTCTACCACCTCAATCCTGGTTTTTATGGGAGCAGTTTTTAATGATCTCGTTCATTATGCTGGGTATTTATTATAGCCCCATACCAGGAGATGAACCTAAATGGAATACAGCCTTAGCAACTGCTTATGGGCTTACCTGTATAGTGCCTTTTCTCTTGGAGTGTTTACCGATAAAGTCGTCGAAGCAGTCAAGCTTACCGCTTTTACAATACGCTCCTTATGTGTTGACTGGTATCTTTTGGAAACCAATTATCAATTTCTTAGGGACATTGTTTAATTAAGCATTCGGTAGTTGAATAAATGATGACCGATGTCTACGACGGGCTACGCCTACGCTATTTTATTTTGTGTCTAATTTTCGGGTTGTGCTTGTAAAAAATTGCGATCGCTTCGGGCGGGTATGCGATCGCACTTCTGGGCATCAGCTTTTACCTTATCCCCCGATTTGTATAGGGTTGAGGCTGTAAACCCGCCATTTGTTTTTTCGCAGGTGTAAAAAAACCAAAATTGAGGAACGCCAGAGATGGGGTTTACTCCTGATTTTGTATAACTCTTGGCGTGAAATACCGAAGTGATGCTCTAGCTGATCAGTTGACCATTCATAGCTTTCAACAAGTGGAAAAGCTGGCTGCCAACCGTGCAAAGTTTTTTTAAGCAACTCAAGTTGAATTGCTTCTTGCTGTAAGTTATTGTGACGCATATTAAATTATCCTTGAGCTTATTGGTTTACTTGCTATTCACTAGTTTTGTTCGTCTTCTAAAATTTGAATAGTTGTAGTTGTGCAACTAGTTGAACGTGCAACCGTTGAACAAGGTTGATCATAGAGGGTTATCCGCAGTGCCAAGAGCCAAAAAGAATAAGGAAGCTGGAGAAGTATTTAAGAAATTACTCAAAGAAAAAGAGTTTAGCCAATACAAACTTGAGCAAGTAACTGGTCTGGATAAAAGTGTCATTAGCAAGATAGCAACCGGACAGACTGCTAACCCTACACCAACCACGCTTGAAAAAATAGCAGCTGCGTTGCAGATTGAACTGGGTGAACTGACAAGAATCTTTGCTCAATCAACTGTGCAATCTCAGCACTCAGCCACAAACATTGAGCCTCAAGAGTCAGTCTCAGAGATACCAAGATCCAACAATTCTGATTTTGTGGGGCGTGAGGAAGCGATCGCAGACCTCGATGAACTAGTTAACAAAGGTGCAAAAGTTATTCTAATTCACTCAGAGGGTGGTATAGGTAAAACAACCTTGGCTACAAAATGGTTTGAGCTTCAAGGTTTAGAATATCTTGATCTGCGTGTAGGAACTACACCCCAAAACCTCAACTCATTAGAAGATTGGGTTAGCGTCACGCTCAGATATCATTTTAAAGAAAATCCAGAACAAGATTTTATGACTTTGATGGAGCAATTTAAAAGCAAGCTCCAAGAGCATAGAATCGGCGTGTTAATTCATCATCTTGAATTTACTTTGATAAATGGTGAATTCATAAAATCACATAATAGTAACTATATAGAACTATTAACAGTACTAGCTCATCAAAGTGTGCAGTCAGTCACCCTAATCACAAGCTGTGAGTTACTGCACGAACCCGACTTAATCAAGCTGAAAAATTTTCAATATTATTGGCTAAAAGCGTTGGAATATAAAGCTTGGGAGGATTATTTTGTTAGTTTCAACATTACTATAGATACTGATGCTCTTTATGAAATAAATCGAGCTTATGGCGGAAATGCCTTTGCTATGTCTCTCCTGAGTCCTGAAATTTTAAAGGAATCACAAGGAAATTTAAAAGTTTACTGGCAGGATAATCGTGATTATCTATTGAGGCATCCAACTTTAGAAAATCTAGAAAAACTTGTTCAACGCCAGTTTGACAAACTTCAACAAGATAATCCCCAAGCCTATAAACTTTTATGTCGCTTAGGATGTTACCGTTATCAATATATTCCTGTAATATCTGAAAAAGGAATTTTTTGCTTACTTTGGGATGAGCAAAATGAGCGAAAGAAACTCCGATTTCTCAGGGATTTAAAAAACAGAGCTTTAGTGAAGTTTAACAGTGAAGGATACTATTTATATGAACTTATCCGCCAAGAAGCGATAGAAAGACTTAAATTAACAGATGATTGGAAACAATCTCACGGTAAAGCTGGAATATTTTTATCTACATTAATATCTGAAAATTGCAAAACAATTATCCCAAAAATTACTTGCACGAAAGTGAATGATACTCAAGAACCAGAAGTGTTGAATGTTAGAAAAAATCCGATAAAAATAACCCAAAATATGGTAATTTTGGGCGAAGGCTTAAAATATATTAGTTTGATTGTGATTATAAATTCATTTCCCGAAATTGTCAAAGGTATCCTGAGAGGACTGCCAAAAAATGATTATCCAGTATTGAACAGTCGTTTGTTCTTTGAGTGCTGGCTATCTTATGCCCTGGATAACAGTTTAACAAGTATGAGAGATTTATTTAAAAGATTAAATAACACAGGATTTGATGTAGACATTTCTACTTTTTCCAAAGCGAATTCTCACCGTAGCCAAAAAACTTTTCAAGAAGTTTATCAGAAATTGAATGAAGTAGTACAGAAGAAAACTCACAAAAAGTTACATGATAAATACGCTATTTGTCCTATTGATTCAACAATTATTACCCTGACAAGTAAATTATTATGGTTTCTGGGTCATCATCAAGTTAAACTTTTTAGTTCTTTGAATTTATCTACAGGAATTCCAGAAGATAACTTCATCAACTTTGGACATGACCATGATTATAAATTTGGTTCTAAAATGATGTCTAGTCTACCAACTAATGCTGTTGGGGTCATGGATAGAGGCTTCGCGGGATTAAAGTTTATCCAAGAATTGGTACAAGAAAACAAATACTTTGTTTTGCGGATTAAAAACAATTGGAAACTAGAGTTTGACGATGTGACTGGATTAATCAAAGTTGGTGCATCTGATGATGCTCAAGCTTATAGAGTGATTAATTTTTGTGATTTAGAAACGAAAACTGAGTTTCGCTTAGTAACTAATTTACCAGAGTCGGGAGATGCAGCTGTTGATGATGATGAAATTAGAGATATTTATCGATTACGTTGGGGCGTTGAACTATTGTGGAAGTTTTTAAAAATGCACTTAAAACTTGACAAATTAATTACCAAAAACGTCAATGGTATCACCATACAAATTTATGTTAGCTTGATAGCTTATTTGATTTTACAGCTTGTATCTATTCCCGCACAATGGGGATATACACTATTAGATAAATTCCGCTATTTACAATCTTGTATGTGTCAAAAAATCAGTTATGTTCATTGGTTTGAGGAGATGATATTTTGTTGACTAATTTAGGCTTTTGATAATTAGTATAACTATTTATGTAAAGTTTTGTATCAGCATTCAACATTTTTGCTCAAGAACAAATGTATCTAAATATAGAAAATGCAGAAATAGTAGTAAAACAAGAACTTACTAAGCAGGAAACTATTGCCTTAGAAATTGTTTATCATTCTATGGAGTTTTATGGTGCAGGTTGTTTTGAGGACTTAAGACAAGAGCCAAATTTATTAAACAATGTTTTTTTTCAAGCTATCAGAAATATGGTTTTGGAATATATTGATTGTTATAGTAACTTAGGGATAGTACTTTATAAATTTGCATTAACTACACACAGATTAGGAATAATTGACGAAAGAGAAGGAAAACTTATAGAAAGTAACAAAGAATTTGAATACTGCCAAAGGAGTTTTAAAGTAAGCCAAGATTTTTTTCAAACAGCTTTAGTGATTGCAACAAGATTTAAAGAAGATAAATTAATGATTAACGTACTTCTCTCTTTAGCTTGTCGTCATTATTTTAGGGGAATAACCTTACACGAGCTAGGAATATTTTTACATCAAATTATAAAAAATAATGAAAGTAAAGAAGCTTTTGGGGAAAGCAAAACAAGCTTAAATAAAGCACTAAAAATACTTACTAAACTGCCATTTGAGCAAAAAATAGAGGAAGTAAAAAAAGCAATTCATAGTCTAGAAATAAGTGAAAAATCTTGCTGCACATTCATAGCAAGATTTTTGATTGAATTAGCATAATTGCAACTAGGAAGTTTGACAGATACGATCGCACATCGAAGACACCCTACTCTTACCCATCGCTGAAATAGAAAAACGACCATTCAAAAATTAAATCGCCTTCTTATTTGCATAAATCCTAAATCAAACAAAGGCGGGTGCGGGGTTTGAACCCGCTAATCCCCACAATGGTGGAGACGTAACCGATAACCCTAATTCTTCGGCCCCGAAAAGCAAGTTGCGAATAAGGATAACCCGCCATGAAGTATGAAGGATAAAGTTTTTCATCCTTTACCCTTCAGCAATATCTACAATTCACCTGTAGCTAGCATCTGGATGATCCGAGGTGTACCTGGGTCGAACCCTGCCAAATCCCAAGATAGCGAATCTTCAGGATCTACCAAAGTAATTTGGTAAGGTGTCAATGTGACATACACCGCCTTGACTTTTGGATTTACCTTTTTCCGGTACTCCTTCAGCGCTTGACTTGGATGCTTATACCCGGCCCAGCTTTCCGAGTCAGTCCAGAAGCAGACTACATCAGCTTTGAACTTATTCTTAATCATCCAGTCGTAAGCTACAGACGCATCTGTTCCACCGAAGTTTTGGTTGCTAGCTTTGCGAACCGCAGAACTAAAACTATCTTTGGCACTGATACCTAATTCACGGAATTCGGTAGAAAAGCCGCGAATCGTATAGTTTTTCTCTGCTTTTGCTGTCACCAGTGCCATTGTGGTGGCAATTTCACAACAACTCAGCCCCATATCTGCAACCAAGCCACCCATAGAACTAGAAATGTCCACGGCGTGCATGAACACTTTACCTGTGGGTTGCACAACATCAAAAGACAGTTCAACTGCCTTTTCTAAAATGTCCACAATCCGAGGAACTGGATTCCAGGTCTTTTTACTGCGTCCTAATGTTCCACCAGATTTATAAGTCTTAAGTGCTTTCAAAACATCAATCGGATGGATGCGACCTTTACGCAGATGTTCTCTGCGATTAAGAACTGCTTCCACTCGCAGCAAATTGTCGCTTTCATCGGCTCGCAACACACCTAGTTCAGTTAAAGAACCCAGGTTACGTAACATTGCACTTATTGGCATTTCCTGAAATAGCAACTGCCAAGCAAGCTTGTCCATTTTGCCCACAGGTGCAGCCATTTCGTGGGTTAAGCGTCCTTGAGAAATAGCTTCATGGGTTTGGGTGGGATTCCGCTTCAGCCATTCGTACCACCAAATCTGCGCTAACGCCTCTGAGGGAATGTCTGTTGGCAATTCTTCCCAGCCTCTAACTACCCACTCAAATAGTTGACGGTGATTTTCTGTAGGCGGTTTGACATGGAACAACCGCAAGGCATCTCGGTGGGAAAAGCCTTGACGCTGTTGATATTTCAACAGTTGATAAGCTAAACCCTTGACATCTTCCCTTGAGAGCCAAGTTTTACCAGCTTCCCGCACGACTTTACCAAATCCCCGCAGAGATTTGGTGTAGTTGAGCCATTCGTAGAAGTGGCTACCAGTGCGAACAACTTGCGGGAAGATTTCACCAAAAGCCTGTTTTGCTTCTGGTGTTTCACCCATCGACAGCAGCACCAAAGCTAAGATAGGCGCACTGTTATTGATGGCGCGTCCATCGCTAGCATACAAAATTTCTTCCGCTACACGACCGGGATTTTCGGCAACAGCAAGTCTTACAACTGTTACAAAATCCTCAGTTAATTCCTGTTTACCAGCGTAGTAAGTGCTTTTTGCTGTGCCAACCAAAAGACAGCGACGCAGCATTTTCCAAATGCCAGCATCAAACATCCAGCCGCCGGAGCGTCCCTGAACCATTTCTGCTTCTCGTCCGGGGATAGGCTGATTTTGGGGTGTTTTAGTCTTATTTTTAGTGAAAAAATTGTAATTCATCGCTTCATCTCCCGGCCCTCGCGGGCAAAAATGAAAGGTGGCGAAGCGGGAATCGAACCCGCGACCTCTCGAACCCTATTCGATAACCCTAATTCGTCGGCCTTTGCAGGCAAGGGGTGAAAAAGGATGTTTAGCGCTCTACCTCTGAGCTACCCGCCACATAAAAATTAAAAATTAAAAGTTAAAAATTTCAGCACTAGATTTGGTGTAGTGGAGCGGGAATTGAACCCGCGACCTCCCGCTTGGCAGGCGATAACCCTCGATTCGTCGGCCTTTTCAGGCAAGGGGTGAATAAGGATATTTAGGCGCTCTATCCACTGAGCTACCCACCACATATAAAGTTATTAGTTAAACATTTAAAATTCGTGACTCAGTACTGAATTTGGTGTAGCGAAGTAGGATTTTTACCTACACCTCCAGAAGTTTGATCGAGGGTGTTTAAGTTATATACGATAACCCTTGATACGTAGGCCCTTCCGGGCAAGGTGGGCGCTCTGTCATTTGAGCTATCCGCTACTGGCGCAAGTTAACTCTCTGATGAAAGTTGACTTGTATTATTAATGTAGTATATGTATTATCTGTTGTCAAGGGACTGACAATTTAAATTTATAGAGTTGTTGGTTGAGTTAAAAGCCTTCTTTTTTCTCTGGGTAAAAACTTTTGCGCGTAGTTTACCGCCGTAGGCATCGCAGACCAATAAGAGAAGTTCCAGTTTCAATAGGCTATAACACCTACAAGGTAAAGGTTTTGCCGGCAAGTTTGCCGCAACTTTGCCAAAAGATACAAAAAAGTGTCACAATTTTTGCCAATATATATAATATTATTTCCACAAATTCACTTGGCAAAAATCGGCATGAGTGAAAAACCCATAGAAGACAACGGCAAGGCTTTTCTCGTTCTACTTTTGCCCATCTCGTTTTTGATTATTTTCCTGGTTGCTACCTGGAGGATTTTGCTAGCGCTAATTGTGCTGGGAATTGGCTTCAAGATTTGGCAGGAATATCAATGGCAACAGTGGACTATACGAGTTAACCCAATTTTTCATCAGTTGGTTCGAGAAAATCAGGGCAGACTTACGCCTATGGATTTGGCAATCAAGGGCAATTTTCCCGGAACAACGGCAAAACGCTACTTGGATGGTAAAGCCTCGGAATTTGGTGCCAGTATAGTGAATTCCGAAGAAGCGGGACAGTCTTATTACTTTATAACTGCCAGCATTCTCGGCAATATTCTTGACAGTAGTGAGCCTGTCAAAGAACTTCCGGCTCAACCAGTTACTAAAACTGCGCGATCGCTCTTAGCACCACCACCAACAACACTTGAGGAGGAAGAAACAGAAACCGAATCAATACCACAGCCAACCCTAACCCATGAGGAAGCTAAACGATCGCTGGAAAAACAGTTAATTTTTGGCTCTCTGATCCAATCTGAACTTGCCAAACGACTAAATGTCTATTCCAGCACAGTTTATAAACGACGAAACGATCCAGAGTTTCCTGAATGGAGTCGCAGTAAAGATCCTGATGGTATTGCCTGGTCATACTCAGAAAAAACTAAAGAGTTTTTCCCAGTAGAAGAGGAATAAGAAGGCAAAAGTTAAAAGGCAAAAGGCAAAAGAAAAAACTTTAAAGGTTTGGTTTTTACTTTTTACTTTTTACTTCTAAGCCCACAGCTTCTTTGATGGAATTGAATCCGCTTTGTTCTAGCTTGGAAAGCAAGCCTGCTAGAATCCGGCGTACCATCAGTGGGCCTTCGTAAATCCAGCCGGTATAAACCTGGATCAAGCTAGCACCAGCAGTAATTTTTTCCCAAGCATCCTCTGGGGAAAAAATGCCACCAACGCCAATAATTGGGATTTCTCCTTGGGTTTGCTGCCAAATAAAACGAATTACCTCAGTGGAGCGATCGCGCAATGGTTCACCGCTAATTCCGCCAGCTTCTTCTTGAGGTGATTTGCCTGTTTGGTTAATCACCTGGGTTTTCAGTCCATCACGGCGGATGGTGGTGTTAGTTGCAATAATTCCCGCCAGTTGGTAGGTTTTAGCCAAAGAGATAATGTCAGTGATCGCTTCCCATTCTAAATCTGGCGCTATCTTGACAAAAATTGGTTTATGTGTAGCGTTTTCTTGTTGCAATAAATTCAAGATGGCACTGAGCATAGAAGCATCTTGGAGCGATCGCAACCCCGGCGTATTAGGGGAAGAGACATTAACAACAAAATAATCTCCCAAATCCTTGAGTAAGCGAAAACTATCGAGATAATCTTGTGCGGCTTCTTCTAGGGGAGTTATCTTAGATTTACCCAAATTTATCCCTATGGGTATTAAGTTGGTAGACTGCTGTTTTTCCTGTGCCAAACGGGCCGCCATTGCTGCTGCACCAAGATTATTAAAGCCCATCCGATTGAGAGCGGCTTTATCCAACGGCAAGCGAAACAAACGGGGACGCGGATTTCCTGGTTGTGCGTGAAAAGTTACAGTTCCTAGTTCTGCAAAACCAAAACCCAGATTAGACCAAATACCAGCAGCGACTCCATCCTTGTCGAACCCAGCTGCTAATCCTACTGGATTTGGGAAGTTTAGCCCAAATAAATTTTGTTCTAGGCGTGAATCGTACAGACATAAAGATTTTTGTAAGCGTTGGTTTGCCCAACTAGCAGGGGTTTGTGAAAGCCAGCTAAAACTGCGAATCGTCTGCTGGTGTAACCATTCCGGGTCTGTTTTGACCACATTGAACAAAAGCGGACTAATTGCAAATTTATAAATATCCATTAGCTTTGATTTTTGGAACTAGCGCAGATCATTCCTTTTGAGATTGTCTAATTCTCTCGCGGAGTAGCTGCTCAAATTGATCCATTGAAGTTATTTCAATACCAGGTTCATTTTGTAGTCTGTCCATGTACGTTTGGAAAGCGGCCTGGTCTTGTGGATGTTTTTTCACGTAGTCTCTTAATTGTTCTCTGCTCATTGCAGCAAGATTTCTATCGGTCATAAAAACCTCACTTTCCCGTTCAGAAGGCTGTCGTCAACTCACGCGCAATTCATCTCAAAACTGAATCCGTAGGGTTCAGTGTGAGCCTTCTTGCTGTTTAAGGTAAATTACTTAATCTGACGCAAACTAAGAAAAATTCAACGGTTTGTTTTGCTATAGGTACTTGTGGGTACATAACCGCCTATTAAGCTGTTCTGGTTCAATATTAAACACTTATGGCGATATTACTCAGGGTGGTTTTCTGGGCATCTTATATATTACAAGTTATGTTAACCAATAAATCAGATGGGGCAGCCGCAAAAACCTATAGCCGCCGAACAGCAGATCCTCTCTTTGGGGCGCGTCCTCCAGAGCCTCAGAGAAGAAGATGATGTTGACGTTCTGATTGAAACTACTATTTCTTATCTTAAAGAACAGTTTGACTACAAACTGATTTGGATTGCTCTTTACGATCGCCTGAATCACATATTATTCGGCAAAGGCGGTATTTCACCGGATCGTGACACAAGCTTTTTATACCAAAAGGTTGTTCTCAGTCCTGGGGATTTATTAGAGCAAGTGGTGATTGAACAGCATCCCTTGGGCATAGCTGATTTACAAACTGAAATTCGCGCCGCCGAATGGCGCAAAATCGCTGAAAAATTGCAGATCCAAGGAACGATTCTTTTACCAATTCGCTATAAAGACCGTTGCTTAGGTTTGCTGTTACTGGGTTCAGAACGCTGGGGCTATTTACTGACAGGGGAAGCAAAAGCACGTTTGATGATGGTTTTAGGTGAATTGGGGGCATTGCTTTATCAACAGGAGATACATAAGCAGCAAAAACAAACCAAGCGAACCGATGAGCCATTATTAGAATTGCTTGAAAATTTACGCACCCTGAATAACCTTAATCAAAGGCTGGAAGCAGGGGTGCAAGCAACTCATAAATTTATTTCTCCTAGCCGGACAAATGTTTACTGGTTTGAGCGGGAAGGACGCTACTTTTGGTGTCGGATGAGCAATCAGCTTGTCAAAATCGATCGCAATTCCAGCACTCAGCAAGCTGCGGGAATGACTGTACAAGACTTGAGTGACTTTTATTATGCTTTAGCAGTGAACCAAATTGTTTCAATTGGTGATGCCCGCAGTTCTTTGAAAAGCCATTTTACGGCAAAATTACTGCAAAAGCTGAAAGTGCGATCGCTCCTGGCCGCTCCAATAATCTGGCAAAAGAACTTGCTCGGTTTTCTGGCGGTGGAAAGCAATGAACCTCGAATATGGACGGAGGCAGACAAAAATTTTGTTCAGGGTGTAGCTGGTTTAATCTCCCTGATTGCACCTAACGAAAATATGGAAAGCACTATTAAACAGATTCAAGAAGATGCCCAACTGACTAGTCAAGTTGCCCAAGGTATCTATAGCGAACATGACCTTCAGGAAACCTTACACAGCTGCGCTAAAAAAGTTTTAGCTCGACTAACAGCCACCCGTTTTTTGCTGTTGCAGTACGATCCTGAACAGAATAATTATCAATTTATTTACCAAAGTCAGCCTCAAAATCGCCGACCGTTGACATTTAGCCTGAATACTCTCAAAGAATTAGATGGACAGCTTTTGCAACGTTCAACTGAAGCGGTGGAGATTGAGAATTTAGATGAAGATTTACGCTTTTTTAACTGGCGGCCCTCTTTACTAGAAAGTGGAGTGCGATCGCTACTTATTTGTAAATGTACTAACGGTCATATCCCAGCAGCACTTTTGGTCATCACTCACGAAACCTATCGTTCTTGGACAACTCTCGAAAAAGAGTTACTGTGGGCTGTTAGTCAACAGATAGGTGTGATTGTTCGTCAGTGGCAATTACACAACCGCACTACCCAGCAGCAAAAAACTTCCCAGGCGTTTGAGCAATGCTTAAATATCTTGACACAAACCCAGAACAGCAAAGTTGAGGTCAATAAAAAGCATTTAGAACATACAGCACTCGAACAAATAGCATCAATTCTGGGTTGTCCCCTGGCGTTACTGCTATCCTGGTCGCCTGGTGAAAATTTGGCAGAAATTATTCCTGGAGTAATTGAAAATAGTCAATTTGGGATTTTTTCCGATGCCTCTATTCCTATCCAGTCTGAAGCCTTAATTCAGTGGGCACTGGTTACGGAGAACTACCTAACTTTGAAGGTGGATAATTTACCCTCGGAAACTCGAAAATGGTTGAATACTCCAGATAAAGGTCAAATTTTGGTGATGGCATTACGCACCAATGCTGATTATGAAATCACAGGTGTAGTGTTATTAGCAGACTATCAAGAGCGTCGCTGGTCACAACAAAACCTGAATGCGATCGCAACTCTGATTTCTCAATTAGCTTGGTGGCGTCGTCAAAAGCAAATTAACCGACTTTTAGAATCCACAACAGAGGAATTACGACAACTCAACTGGTACAAACATCGTCGCCTAGAGGAAATCCAAAGAATAACGGCACTATCCCTGAAACAAATACATGATTTGGGTACTCCTGCGAATGAACTGACTCAGATGCGCTACCAGCTATTGCTAAGACAATTAGACCACACAGCCACCTCCATGAGTGGAATGCTAAAACTTGAGAACTGGCAGCTACATATCAGTTGGGAAACTATGCCCATAGCTAGTTTACTGAAGCGATCGCTCGAACGCATCGACAATTTACTCAAACAACAAAAGCTGTGGATTGGTGTACATGGCTTGGGACAAACAATTGAGGAGCAAGAATCAGCAAAGAATTCTCCATTAGCCAGAGGCGTTCCTACTTCTAGCTCTCAATCTGCAATGGCGATCGCTGGTGATATTGTCAAAATTGAATTAGTTATCCATGAATTATTGGTTACTGCCTGTAACCGTTCTCCAATTGGCGGCAGAATTGACATTTGGTGTCGTCGTTTAGATGCGTCAAAACCCTCGGAGGCAAAGTATTCTTCTACAAGTGGAGGGGGTCAACAGACATCGCTGGAACTGTCGATTACATACAACGGTGCGATCGAACCACAGCTACTAACAGAACTACATGACAATACACCCAAAGATGTGCTTGCTCCCACCAACCTCGACCAACCCCCAGCTTTACATCTGCTAATCTGCCAAAACCTCATGCAGGAACTAGGGGGAGAGTTGAATTTTTATCAATTACCAGATAATCGGGTAGTTAGCCGCTTGCTGTTGCCGTTAATTGGTCATGATTCTTAGTATTTTTTTCAAAATCTCTCTTTACTTAAAAAAGTTACTCGGAAGCCGAAGCAAATTACCTACAGTAGCATATACCCAAAAAATAAGTCTCACGATAGATTGACATAACATTTGTTCTCCGAAAGTATTCTCCCTTCATAGCAAACTGGTTATAATTATCTTCCATCTCTCTCAGAAATCAAATTCTCATATACACAGCATTTATATGGGGCGTGTTCGTTCTAAATCTGACCTACCTACAAAAATTTGTCCGGTATGTCAACGTCCTTTTACATGGCGTAAAAAATGGCAAGATTGCTGGGACGATGTGAAATACTGCTCAGAACGTTGTCGTCGTCGCCGTTCTGAAGCTCAAAATGAAACTAATCGCAACACAGACGCAAATAGCGCAGGGGATTAATGGAGTTACAGGTGCAACCTAAATTAATTATTCATGGGGGAGCTGGTAGTTCTCTCCACGGTAAAGGCGGATTAGAGACCGTGCGCCGATCGCTCCATACAGTAATAGAAGAAGTCTATTCTCTGCTATTGTCAGGAGCAACTGCTTCTGAGGCGGTGGTGCAGGGTTGCCAAATGCTCGAAGATAACCCCCGCTTTAATGCTGGTACTGGTTCAGTACTACAATCTGATGGTCAAATCCGTATGAGTGCTTCCCTAATGGATGGGGCATTAGGGCGGTTTAGTGGTGTAATTAATATTTCGCGGGTGAAAAATCCCATTGAGTTAGCACAATTTTTACAAAACTCGCCAGACCGAGTGCTATCAGATTTCGGATCGGCTGAGTTGGCGCGAGAAATGCAACTTCCCAGCTATAACGCTTTAACTGATTTGCGATTACAAGAGTGGATGCAAGAGCGCCAGGATAATTTTAAAAGCACAATGGCTGGCGTGATAGCAGAACCCGAACTGCTAGAAACCAGCAATGCTGGACGCGGAACCATTGGCGTAGTAGCTTTAGATGTCTCTGGTAGGCTAGCTGCTGGCACTTCTACTGGTGGTAAGGGATTTGAGCGAATTGGAAGGGTAAGTGATTCTGCGATGCCAGCAGGTAATTATGCTACTAATAATGCTGGTGTTAGCTGTACTGGCATTGGGGAAGATATCATCGATGAGTGTTTAGCTCCCCGGATTGTAGTACGTGTCACTGATGGGATGTCCCTGAAGGAGGCTATGCAGCGTTCCTTTGGAGAAGCACACCAGAATAAACGAGATTTAGGAGCGATCGCTTTAGATGCTAGTGGAGCGATCGCTTGGGGAAAAACTAGCGAAATCTTACTCGCCGCCTACCATGACGGCGAAAAAATTGGTGACACTTTGGAATGGAATGATAGTGAATTGATTGGCTATTGTTGAATAAATTCTAGCGCCTGAGTTAAGATTTCTTCCTGGTCAACCATTGCAGCCAATTCTTGGGCTTCATAACGCCCTTCAAAAGCTTCTAGCGCCGCTCTTTTCAGTGCCACTTGATATCCTTGTTGCAGAATATCCATTAATTCTGCCTGATTCAAGTAATAACCACCGGATTTGCGGCGCTTGTTTATTTTGTTGATTTCACGCACTGTATTTTCTATCGAAACATCCCAAGAGCGAGTCGAACGTTTTTCAGCCTTTTGTTTAATTAAATGGATGAGCAGAATTACACCATAACTATCAATTTTATTGATTTTGTCACTGAGGCTCATTTCTTCTAACTCATCCACCAACAGCAAAGCCTCATGGATTTTGCCTTGTTCTAGAAATTGCCTAAGTTCTAGCAGTTCTTCCATGTTATTTTTTGAGATTTTGGCTTCACTACTAATCTAGCTAGATTAGACATCTTGCAAAAATCCTGGTTTATGCTCTCAAACCATAGATCAACCGTGATTAACACCGATGAATTATTTATGTTGATCTTTGGTTTCATTTTCAACACTTTTCCTTTGCCAAGCTGGTTTCACCACCTGACGACTACGGGCAATCACCAGAGAATCATTAGGCACATCTTCTGTGACGGTAGAACCAGCTGCAATGTAAACATCATCTCCCAAGGTGATTGGAGCAACTAAAACGCTATTGGCTCCAGTTTTGGTGCGATCGCCTATTTTTGTACGGTGTTTCTTCACGCCGTCATAATTGGCAGTAATTGTACCGGCACCAATATTCACCTGATTGCCGACGATGGTATCACCTATATATGACAAATGTGCTGCATTCGTGCGATCGCCTAATTGGGTATTTTTTAATTCCACAAAATTCCCCACACGGCAACCAGCACCGACTTCTACGTGACCGCGCAAATGAGCATAAGGGCCAATTCGGCTTCCCGCCTGCACAGTACTATCTGTCACCACTGAGTACTGCACCGTGACATTTTCAGCCAACTGACTATTTTCAATTAAACTTCCGGGCCCAATGTGACTTCCGGTTTTAATTACCGTATTTCCCCGCAGGTGAGTTTGGGGTTCAATAATTACATCGGGCTGTAATTTCACAGTTTCATCAATGGTAATGCTTGTGGGGTCGATGAGGGTGACACCCGCTAGCATCCATTTTTCCTTGACTCGTTTTTGCAAAATCTCGTAGGCTGTTGCCAGTTGCAGGCGATCGTTGATGCCGAGAATTTCTTGGTTATCTTCCACATTCACTGCCATCACTTGTCCCACCTGAGTGACGGCATCAGTGAGATAGTATTCTTTTTGGGCATTGTTTGCCTGAAGGTGGGGAAGCACCTTTGCCAAATCTGGCCAACGGAAGCAGTAAACTCCAGCGTTAATCCGCTGATTTTGTCTTTGAGCAGCAGTACAATCTTTGTGTTCGACCATTTGCTGCACAATATTTTCATCGTTACAAAAAACTCGCCCGTAGCCCGTGGGGTCTGGTAAGTGCGAGGTAAGAATGGTGGCAGCATTCTGATTTTGGGCGTGAGTTTGTAACATCTGCTGGAGAGTTTCACTGCGTATCAACGGTAAATCGCCGTTAAGTATCAGCAAATCCCCTGTGTAATCTTCCAAGTGTGGAAGTAATTGCTGGATGGCATGACCTGTTCCCAGTTGTACAGTCTGTTCGACAAACTCCAAGTTGGGAATTGAATGCATGGCGGTTTGCACTTCTTCGGACTGATACCCGACAATTACGATTCGTCGTGAGGGCGAAAGTGGTTCTACACTTTCGATAACTCTCTCGACTAGCGATCGCCCACCCAAAGAATGTAAAACCTTGGGTAAGCGTGATTTCATCCGTGTGCCGCGTCCCGCCGCTAGAATTGCTACAACTACCATAATTAGCTATCAGCTATCAGTGAAATTATGATTAATGCTGTTGGTACTTTAAGATGTAGGCTCAAATCATACCAAGCTAATCATAGAAGACTGAAATATACAATGAGTCAGGATTATACCAATTTTTGCTCATTAGGGTAGCTACAAATACCCCTATTCCTGACAGCATCGAATAAACTGTGCAAATTGCTGCATTAGTTTGGGATTACGCCAACCAGAATTAGCTTCTTCTAGCATCACTGAAAGTGCTTCTTCTGTGGTATAGGCTATTTTGTAAGGTCGTTCACTACTTAAAGCATCATAAATATCAATTAATTGAAATACTTGTGCCAGATAGGGAATATCATCCCCCTTGAGTGCATCAGGGTAGCCTGAACCATCCCAGCGTTCGTGATGATGACGAATAATAGGAATTACACCCCGCATACTGCGTAGTGGCTGGCAGATTTTTTCTCCAATCAAAACGTGCTGCTTCATTACCTCCCAATCTTTGGCGGTGAGTTGTTCTTTTTTCAGCAGCACAGCATCGGGAATACCCACCTTACCGATATCGTGGAGATAACCACCCCACATCAAATCTCGAATTTGGTAGCGTGAGAGGTTGAGGTATTCACCAAAAAGTTGTCCTAGTTTTACCAGGCGTTCACAATGGTTGCCTGTATTAGGATCGCGGCTTTCAATCGACATAGCAATGGAAAATAATACTTGTTCGGCATGGTCTAAATCTTCGTTCAGACGCTTCTGCCGTACCAAGGACTTCACACGTGCCGCCAACTCTACACGATCAAAAGGTTTGGTGAGAAAATCATCTGCCCCAACTTCAATTCCCCGAATCCGCGATCGCCTGTCATTTAACGCTGTAATAAAAATCACTGGGATTAGCCTAGTCTGCTCATCCTGTTTCAGCAATTGGCAAACTTCAAATCCATCCATTCCTGGCATCATCACATCCAGCAAAATCAAATCTGGTTGTTTTTGAGTTACCAATCCTACAACAGTAGAACCTCTGTCTGCCTCAATGACTTCGTATCCTTCCATCCCCAAGAGGGCAACAGCAGTCATCCGACTGGCGGCATGATCGTCAACTACTAAAACCTTCGGCGGATCTAAATCAAACCCATTCACTTTAGAACCTTTGACTTGTAGTGTTCTAGAGACCAATGAATCATCACCACAATTAATATCAGGTTTTATCCAAGAAGATACTGCTTGGCTATCTTCAAGCATCAGGTCTTCCTGAGATAAGCCTAAAGAATAAGCCTCCACATTATTCTGCGATCCTACAACATGATTTGAACCAATACTCTTTACTGTGCTAATGGGGTTTGACTCACTAACAATTTGTTCTGTAAAGCCTGTATGGTTGGATTTCCATTGAATCACAAAGGCACTCCAAGTTTTTGCACAAGTTAACAGTGTCAGATTTGAAAAAGAAATTTAATATCTGAATGTATCTGAGCTAGAGTTTTCATAGGGATTACGCATTATTTCAAGCTGCCTATCTGACTTTTTCGCAGCATGTATATTTTATCTTATGAACAATGAATGTCTTATTGTCAAATTTTTTGCTTCTAATTCCAGTATGATAAATTTTCACAATTGTTAAATCAGGCTTTTCACGGATATTTTTAAATAAAAATAGCGCCAGAAAGTCCTGTATTTGGTTACTTTATATCAAAGTTGAGGGTTTTTAGTTAGAAGTCTTATAGTAATGATTAAGTATACATATTTTTACTTACTCAGTTATTGCAATACCCAAAGACTGCTGGAGAGAATGTAAAATTATATACTATCATAAATTAAATTTATTTGGCTCTAAGCTCGACTTTATCCATTTTTTTCGCAATGCGATACTTCTGCGGAGTAATTGCACGAACACTATCGTTGAAACCTCTGTGGGACTGTCGTTTTACTTTTTTAAGTTAATCGATAATTTGTGATGCGGAAAAAGTATTTGCCAAAAAGCCAAAGTTTTTGTTGGATAAAGAAAACCGAATTCTTAATTTTGGATAAAGTCGAGCTTAGAGGATGTTTTAAAAATTAAGGGTTGAAGAAATAGTTTGTAATTGCGTAGGCGTAACTATCGTAAATATCGCAACTACAAATTACTTCCCATAAAATCCCTGCCTTGTGTTCCCAATAGCCACCTTTTTTGCCAACGTGAGGTAGGTTCGAGTGAAGAAGCTTGTTGCTCTTGTTGTCGCCGCATCATTATGACTTCGGTTGAATCGCTCAATCCAGGATCGCGATAGGGAATAGCAGCACGAGTTAATAAGTGTTCTTTTTCGACTTGCGAGAGGGGAGTAAGTATTGAGCGGTTTTGAGACTCATTACTTGCAGAATGTGCTGCCACAGTACCAGGCGATCGCCTGCCTACGGGTGGGGTAGAAGCGATCGCTAAACCAGCAGACAAAAGTGCTGTGCGTACAGCAGCAGAACAAGAATAGGTGGCTAATAAACCATCTTGATGTAGACACAATGAGAGTTGTTTAATAAATTCAACAGTCCATAATTGGGGACACTGTGGTGGCGAAAAGGGATCAAGGAAAATTGCATCTGCCGAGAAATCCAATTGATGTACTAGCGCGATCGTAGTTCTAGCATCACCAATTAGTAGCTTTGCTTTCAGGCGATCTGTTTGCACTTGATGCTCAAAAGCTAGCTGGGACAAGATTTCAATATAGCTACAGTTCCAATTGTCGAACAAGTGATGAGCGATCGCACCTTGTGGCACTGCCGGATTCAGTTCTAAACCGATTACTTCAACAAAACAACTGGGATTCACTGCCCAAATTGTCTGCAAAGCAGCAGCTGTGTTGTATCCTAGACCATAACAAATATCCAATAGTCGCAAAACTGGTTTTTGAGCAACTGTAGCCAGTTGAGTAGGTTCCACAAACTTGAAAAAACTCTCCTGCTTCGCTCCATAATGGCTATGAAAGGATTCACCAAAATCGTCAGAGACAAAGGTGAAAGAACCATCTGCTGTGAGCTTAGGTGTAAAATTTTCTAAGTCTGACATCTTACAAAAAAACTGAATAATGACCAATGCCCAATAACCAATTTGTTATTTCACCAGCTTGGCTATTTGAACATCTAGAAGATCCGCAAGTTGTTATTGTTGATTGTCGCTTTTCTTTAGCCGATCCACAACTAGGACAACAACAGTACCAAACAAGCCATATTAAAGGGTCATATTACCTAGATTTAAATCAGGATCTTTCCAGTCCAGTGGGTAAGCATGGCGGGAGACATCCTTTACCTGAACCCAATGATATTGCTAACAAATTTGCAGCAATTGGGGTAAATTACCAAAAAACTCTGGTGGTAGCTTATGATGATTCGCGTTTTGCTTTTGCATCTCGTTTATGGTGGCTGTTACGCTATCTCGGACATGAGCAAGTTGCGGTACTAGATGGAGGCTTTACTGGATGGCAAAAAGCTGGTTATCCAGTTACGGATGTCATTCCTCAACCTCAGATCGGTACGTTTGTAGCTGAACTACAACCAGAAAAAGTGGTGGATATTAATGTAGTGAAAACCCGGAAAGATAGCCACAAGGTAGTATTGGTAGATTCGAGAGAAAGCGATCGCTATCGAGGTGAACGAGAGCCAATTGATAAAATTGCCGGACATATTCCTGGTGCAGTCAACTATCCTTGGCAAGAAATTACAGACTCTTCCGGCTACCTACTTCCTCAAGAGGAACAACGCCGTCGGTGGGAACAGCTAGAAACAGCCGAAGAAATCTTGGTTTATTGCGGTTCTGGTGTTACTGCTTGCGTAAATTTACTTTCTTTAGAATTAGCTGGCATTAACAAAGGTAAACTTTATGCTGGTAGCTGGAGTGATTGGATTTCTTATTTATAGTCATTTGTCATTGGTCATTTGTCATTTGTCATTTGTCATTGTTTTTTGTCATTGGTCATTGTTTTTTGACAAAGGACTAATTTCAAAACCGACCTAATTGCAAATAGTAATTAATACTGAAGAACCAGCCATCAAAATCAATGTTTTCGGCGGTTGAACTGCCTAAACTCATTCCAGCCTGTACATTCATATATGTGGTATCGGATATTCGGTAATTTAAGTGCCCAAATATCCGATGGAATTGGTCTTCTCGATCACGCTGTGTAAAGTCTGAGAAGTTCACCTGGTAGTCAATACCAACCTGGAGAGGTTCTTGCAAGTAGTAGTTTAGAGACACCCAAAAAGAATTGATTATCCGATCGCGACTTTGGGGGTCAGCAAAATTTATACTTAATTCATAAAAGGTGTCTAGGGTTAATTTTGGAGTTAATGGATCTCGCCGTCCCAAAGATAGTTGTAGAGAATTCTCATTTAAAAAACGATCGCCTGCTTTGAAGCTATCCAAGCGATCGCTGCTATTAGCATAAAATAGCTGTTGATTACTCCAACTGAGTTCTCCATACATTCGCTGGGATAGCTGCTGGTAAACACTGAGATTAAATCTTAGCTGGTTGTAATGGTATTGTGACTGATTTATATAACGAATGAGATTGCCATCTATTGAGCCGTTTAAAAAAGTCTTAGATCCCAAAGGTAAATATGCAGAGGTTAGGGTCAGTCCAGAAATAATTAAACCATCTTCTATGGGACTATCATCTGAGGAGAAAATATTAGTCGTTTGGAAGTAACCGACACGACCCTGTAGATAACCTATGGGTTTAAACTTAGGTACGGGTTGTTCTATCGGTGGAAGAGGAGGCAATTCTAGGGGTCGTAACCGTATGCGTAACCCCAATTCGCGATCGCTATCAGGCTCAGGAGATGATTTTGGCGATCGTAGAAGCTCTATTAGCCTCTCTAGTCTTTGAGAATAATTTATATCAGGTGTATTTAATAGTTCCTCTTTTGAATCTGAAGGAGATGTAGGCAAAACACTTGGCTGCGATTCTAGCGGTGGCGGGTCATTTTGCTTTTGAGTATTCCTAAATTCTTCAGTTGGGTCTTGATCTGTTTGTGTAGTTGCGGGTGTTTGCTGTGCCAGATTTAACGGTATCTGGGAATCTAAAGTTTGTGACTCACTCGACTGCTGGCACAAAGAGTTAATTACTCTCTGCTGAAACTTCTGACATAGCTGATCAGTTACCTGTGTGCTTGCTAAATTTTTAGAACGCCAAATCCCTGTATTTACAGATTCTGCCGCATCTACTCTAATGCAACACCAGCTTCCACCACTGGACGCTAACAAGATACAAAAAAACAAATTCTTCCAGTTTTTGAGTCGCATCTGTTAGATTGCGTTGATCGCATTTGGCCAATGTAGACCCACAAGCTGTATCAGAAGTTCCGACTCAGAAAATACAATTGAGTGCATTTATCTTAACCTTGTAAGTATATACTGAAACTACAAACTGATATTGCTAATTTTCGGATCATCTTAGATTTTTTTGCAAATCTGAGATAATCCGGTACAAGCCATTCTGCTCAATTTTAGTGAAATATCGTCCTAGAGTTACTTCACAACACATCCCTAACAACTTCTAGTCCCTGTAATTGATCTGATGAGAATCGATAATATGTAAGATATTTTTCATTTAATTATTGATATCAAGTACTAACTTTGAAATTTGCAGCAGGCTTTATTGTATATAATGTCAACTTAAGGATAAAAACTTAAATAAACTAAACAAATGGTTCATTTTTGTCTATCAAATTTAGACTTAGACTAAAAACAAAGATAATTTTAATAAATAAATCGTTACAACAACTATCAGCAGTTTTAATCTTTAAGTTTTTTGGTATTAGTTGAAGTTCACACATTATCAAACTATGTTTTATAAATCATTTCCACTATTGGTGATTGGTTTATGGGGAGTTATAGTACTGCCTTTGCCAAATAGGGTAAGTGCCATAACTCCTCTAACGCGAGCAGAGATTCAGGATCTCCGCAACATAGTACAACTGATACCCAAAGATAAGCTAAAGAAACGTCCTGCACGTAAATTAGACGCAATGACTCCTGGGGACGGGGTGGCAACTGGTCGAGCTTCCCTAGCAGATTTGCGTTTCAATGATGGCTCTCTGGCACGAGTTGGAGAACAGGCGTTATTTCAATTTTTGCCGAAGACACGTGACTTTAAACTTTCAAATGGGACTGTCTTGCTACTCATCCCACCAGGACAGGGGCAAACACGTATACAAACACCAAATGCAGCAGCAGCAATTCGTGGTTCAGCATTATTTGTACGTTACAACCAACAAACAGACACCACGATTGTGGGTGCGCTAACAAATAGTGGCATTGAAGTTTCTAACAAAGAAGCTTCTGAAACTAAGGTGCTAGAAGCAGGGCAAATGGTGATTATAGTTAAAGGAAAGTTTGAAAGGTTATATGATTTTGATCTGAGAAATTTTTATGAAACGAGCCAACTAGTTCGGGAACTTGATTTGAACAGGCAAAGTCCTGTGCCTACGCCTGATCCTGCAATCACCAGTGTTCAAGCCGAAACTGCTGCGGCTTTGAAAGCACAGCCACCGATAAAAGGTGAGGGAGTAATTGAAAATCCCTCTTTTGTGCAACTAACTCCTACACCTGATACCTCAGCTACAACAAAACCTGATACCTCAGCTACAACAAAACCTGACACTTCAACTACAACAAAACCTAACACCTCAACTACAACAAAACCTAACACCTCAACTACAACAAAACCTGACAATTCAGCTACAACAAAACCTGACACTTCAACTACAACAAAACCTGACACTTCAACTACAACAAAACCTGACACTTCAACTACAACAAAACCTGACACTTCAACTACAACAAAACCTGACACTTCAACTACAACAAAACCTGACACTTCAACTACAACAAAACCTGACACTTCAACTACAACAAAACCTGACACTTCAACTACACCTGTAACCCCAACCCCAATAGAGACAACACCTTTAACCCCGACTCCAATAGAGACAACACCTGTAACCCCAACCCCGACAGAGACAACACCTGTAACCCCGACTCCAATAGAGACAACACCTGTAACCCCAACCCCGACAGAGACAACACCTGTAACCCCGACTCCAACAGAGACAACACCTGTAACCCCGACTCCAATAGAGACAACACCTGTAACCCCAACCCCGACAGAGACAACACCTGTAACCCCAACCCCGACAGAGACAACACCTGTAACCCCGACTCCAACAGAGACAACACCTGTAACCCCAACCCCGACAGAGACAACACCTGTAACCCCAACCCCGACAGAGACAACACCTGTAACCCCAACCCCGACAGAGACAACACCTGTAACCCCGACTCCGACAGAGACAACACCTGTAACCCCGACTCCGACAGAGACAACACCTGTAACCCCGACTCCGACAGAGACAACACCTGTAACCCCGACTCCGACAGAGACAACACCTGTAACCCCAAATGGCTCTCCAAGCACATAAAACAAAACTGCTAATCCGGGGTACAAGACTCTCTGCAAACGCGGTTCTTTTTATCATAATTTTGCGTAAGTCCTGTACAACTTAGCTGCTCCAATGCAGTAGCACAGACTTATAACCGACACCTAAGCAAGAACAATTTTAGTGACTGACTCTACAGCAACCAAAGCAAAAAGTGATATTCCCTACGACCAGAGAACATCTGCTAACGCTAGATTAAATCAAGGATAGGACTTACACAGGGTTCACCGGATATCCTTATATAGTTCAATGACATTCTGTGTGTAAGTTCCCAGTAACTAACTTTTTGCTAGAGAGAACATAAATTTATGACTTTTGATTACGACCTATTTGTAATTGGTGCGGGTTCTGGAGGCTTGGCGGCTTCCAAACGGGCGGCTAGCTATGGGGCAAAAGTGGCGATCGCTGAATATGATTTAGTTGGTGGGACTTGTGTGATTCGCGGTTGCGTTCCCAAAAAACTTATGGTCTATGCTTCTCACTTTCCCGCACTATTTAATGAAGCTTCAGGCTATGGTTGGAAAGTCGGTAATGCTGAGTTGGATTGGGAATATTTCATTACATCTATAGATAAGGAAGTTCGGCGACTATCGCAACTACACATAAACTTCTTAGAAAAAGCCGGAGTAGAACTATTTTCCGGTCGCGCCACATTGCTAGATTCCCACACCGTAGAAGTTGATGGACGCAAAGTGACAGCAGACAAAATTTTAATTGCTGTTGGTGGTCGTCCTATCAAACCAGATTTACCAGGGATGGAATATGGCATTACCTCTAACGAAATCTTTCATCTAAAAGAACAACCAAAACATATCGTCATTCTTGGCGCTGGTTATATCGGCACAGAATTTGCCTGTATTATGCGCGGTTTGGGTTCTGAAGTGACACAAATTACCAGAGGTGAAAAGATTTTGAATGGGTTTGATGAAGATGTCCGCACAGAAATTGAAGAGGGGATGACAAACCACGGAATTCGGCTGATTAAGAATAATGTGGTAAAAACAGTTGAACGTGTGACGGAAGGGTTTAAACTTACTTTATCTGGGAAAGACCAAGAACCAATAATCGCGGACGTATTTTTAGTGGCGACTGGTCGAACTCCCAATGTAGATGGACTAGGTTTAGAAAACGCTGGAGTTGATGTTGTCGCTAGTTCTATCGAAGGGCCTGGATATCCGACCACAAGTGCGATCGCAGTCAATAAATATAGTCAAACTAATCAACCGAATATCTTTGCCGTTGGCGATGTCACTGACCGAATCAATTTAACTCCCGTCGCCATTGGTGAAGGACGAGCTTTTGCTGATAGTGAGTTTGGCAATAATCGCCGCGAATTCAGTCATGAAACTGTTCCCACAGCCATATTTTCTAACCCAGAAGCCGCAACAGTAGGCTTGACAGAAGCCGAAGCACGGGAAAAACTCGGTGATGCGGTAACAATTTTTCGCACTCGCTTTCGCCCCATGTACTATAGTTTGCCTGGGAAGCAAGAGAAGACAATGATGAAGTTGGTAGTTGATAGCAACACTGACAAAGTGCTAGGCGCTCACATGGTTGGTGATAGTTCAGCTGAGATTATCCAAGGTGTAGCGATCGCTGTAAAGATGGGCGCAACTAAAAAAGACTTTGATGCCACCGTTGGTATCCATCCCTCCTCAGCCGAAGAATTTGTCACAATGCGGTAATAAGAAAGAGTTAGGAGTTAAGAGTTATGAGTTATAGGTTGAATAAAAAACCTCATAACTTAAAATTCTTAACTTATTAGCCCTAACTCCTAACTATTTACAGCTTTGCAATATATATATCTTCACGGTTTCGCTTCCAGTCCTAATTCTGCCAAAGCGTGGGATATAGGCGATCGCTTTGCCAAAATTCAAACGAAGCTCAAAATCCCCGATCTCAATGCTGGCGATTTTTCACAGTTGACAATCACTCGTCAGATCGCTCAAGTTGCCGCAGAATTTAGTAATGATTCTACACCAGTAACCCTGATTGGCTCAAGTTTAGGTGGTTTGACCGCTGCACACTTGGGACAGCAATATTTACAAGTAGAACGCCTTGTGCTGCTAGCACCAGCTTTTGGATTTTTATCCCATTGGTTGCCCAAACTAGGCGATGAAGAAGTACAGCGTTGGCAGGAAGAAAAATATATCATGGTCTACCACTATGCAGAGGAGCGATCAATTCCTTTAAGTTACGATTTCGTTATAGATGCTGCCCAATACCAAGAAAAATTTTTGCAACGTTCTATACCCACCCTAATTTTGCATGGAAAAAATGATGAAGTTATTCCCATCGAAGCTAGTCGAGACTTTGTGCGTTGCCGTTCTTGGGTGGAGTTAGTCGAACTCGACAGTGACCATGCCTTGGGTGATGTTATGGAAGAAATTTGGCAGGCAATTCGTCTCTTTTGCCATTTACCTTGAGGTTATAAAATATTAGACTCTCATATAACTAATGTCCTTAGTCATTTGTCCTTTGTTTAATTACTAACGACAAATGACAAATGACAAATGACCAATGACTAATGACTAATGACTAAAATTATGCTTCCCTTCATCCGGTCAGATTTAGCCCAATTTACCGCCTATAAACCCCATCCCAGCAGTGATACAGCCGATTCTGTCCCCACACAGTTTGATCGCCTGGATACAAATGAAAGCCCCTACGATTTACCACCTGAGTTAAAAGAGAAGCTAGCCTGGACATATCAGCAAGTAATTGAAACAAATCGTTATCCTGATGGTGGACATGAAACTCTTAAGGATGCGATCGCAGAATACGTCAATGAATCAGCCGCCCTCCCACTATCCAATACTGCTGCCAATATTTCTGTTGGAAATGGTTCTGATGAACTAATCCGCTCTTTATTAATTGCGACTTGTTTAGGAAAAGAAGGTTCAATTCTCGTTGCCAATCCTACTTTCTCTATGTACGGAATTTTGGCACAAACTTTGGGAATTCCTGTCGTAACGGTGGGTAGAAACGAAACAAATTTTGAAATTGACTTAAAAGCCGCACAGTCTGCGATCGAACAAACTCAAAATCCCCCCATTCGCGTAGTTTTCGTAGTACATCCCAATTCGCCGACTGCCAATAGCTTGACGACGGCAGAGTTGGCATGGTTAAAAAGTCTGAGCGAGCATATTTTGGTAGTAATTGATGAAGCTTACTTTGAATTCAGTCAAACTACCCTAGTAGGTGAATTAGCACAGCGCCCCAACTGGATAATATTACGCACTTTTTCTAAAGCTTTCCGATTGGCATCTCTCCGTGTTGGTTATTGCGTCGCTCATCCCGAAGCGATCGCCATTTTAGAAAAAGTTCGCTTACCTTACAATCTTCCCAGCTTTTCCATAGCAGCAGCATTAGTTGCTTTACAAAACCGCACCCTCTTACTAGAGTCAATTCCCCAAACCTTGAGTGAACGATCCAAACTCATCGAAATTTTATCCCAACAACTAGAACTACAAATTACCGCAAGCTCTGCTAATTTTATTTACCTACGCCTTAAACCCAATGGCTTAAATTCACAAGATGCTGTGCTAAAAACTTTCCACCAGAAACTTAGAAAACTCGGCACTCTTGTACGACACATTAGCGGAGGATTACGAATTACTGTTGGGACAATAGAGGAAAACGCACGCACGGTTACTAGAGTCCAAGCTGCTTTAGAAGATTTGGAATTTTAGCAATTCACTCAATAATTAAATCGGCTATCCATCTCACTGCCCAAACGACGTACTAATCCTACCGTTTGTGGCAGCACACCTACCAAAAGAGCAAAAGCAACATCCGGCAAAAGAGCTACTATTTCTGGTGGAAAGTATTGTTCAAATTGATCGAGAATTTTCTGAACTCGCTGCCCAGGTATTGGGTTTTCTGTAATTTGTTTGATCAATCGAATCCACTGCCGTCTAATCAAGTAAGCTTTCTGCCGTTCTTCATTAGAATCGGGAGTTAATAAAGACAGATTACCTATGGGCAGTGCCCTTTGGCAATCACAGTCGTAATCCCCACCCACAGCAGCCCCAGGCCCAGCAAACTCTGCATGGTAGCGTTTAAAGAGAATTAATCCATTCCGTCTACGACTATTGACGATGAAAACTTCTCCACTGTGTAAACGTGTAAGGATATCCGAGCCTTGCGATTGCTCAGTTCCATCTGGCATGACAACAGAGTCAAGGAAACTAGTTTTAGGGTAATAAGTTGATACCATAGAGATTTGATAGCGTCGATGCTGTTCGCTATCCATGTTTTTTAAACTTTCAACGAATTTGGTAGTAGTATGCACTTCAAAAAGTAACTAGCTTTGATGTCAAATCAGATTTTTGAATTCTTTTATTATCAAGAGTCTTTTGGCCAATTTCACTAAGATAGTAATAAATACACATTGCTTAGTAATTGAGTGATCATATTTTATGAGATATAACCAGATTTGTCGCCAAATTTAGAGAGTGTTTTATTAAAGTTTTTATAAAGACGAATATCTTAATTACAAAGTTATTATGAGGGATCGCTTATTTAATAAGGTATTTGTACAGCTAAATTCTATTGTAATCCATTTATTCTATCTATATAAAATAGTTGTTATTTAATGACAAGTTAAAACAGACAAATTGTAACACTTAATTATTTGGGTAACTTTTTTCAATCTTATATTTTTATTAAAATAAATAATAAAAATATCCACGAAAAATCTCAATAAAATCTACTTAAACCAATTATCTAAAGCTATACATATCAACCCATTTAGCTAATATTGGCTAATTTTTTAATTAGGTTAATTTATACTTTGGTTGCCGATATTGGTGATAGATTTTCTCCAAACTAAATTAGAAAATAAAAATTTACAAAAATTCAGATACTGAAATTAGCACTCAGATGCTTGTGCAATAACATCTGGCTTGAGCGTCCTAATAAAAATGTATTCCAATTCGATTCCACTTTATGTACCCGATATCCCACCTTAAAATAAAGTTGCCTTGCCTGATGATTATTTTCCAAAACGTGAAGATATAAGTCTTGAAATCCCCATTCGCGGGAAACTTTTTCACAGCTAGTCAGTAACCCTGAAGCCACGCCATGTCTACGGTATTTTGGGTGAACCGCTAAATTAGATAAGTAAGGAAAACCTATGCCAGCCTGGCCCCACGAATCGCTGTAACGTACACCCAGTTCCACACTTCCTACTAAGTTATTAGCCCCACCATTGTTAGCTTCTAAGGCGACTAAACAAACATGACGGGGTGGAGGTGATGTCATCCGATGCCTTAAGTCTTCGTAAATACCCAGACGTAACAATGGAAAAGCCCATCCCCACATACCTTTTTGGGAGTGAAAGCTTTCAGCAATAATTTGGGAAACACCGATCAAATCAGTAGGTGTAGCTGTACGAATCTGAAATTCGCAGCAAGCTGGATCGATTGGCTGTTGCTGGTATGGATGAAAAGACCGATATTTCAAGGCTAGTTTAGTATTGATTTTATTCAACGAAAATTTTCTCAAATATCCTCAAACACCCTTTTAACCGCATAAAAACTTTATATATTCCCAGTAGATTGAACTGACCTAAGACTGCTCATTTGCTTTTGCTTATAAGCATACAAAGTTTTACACTTTAGTTTGGGGCTTTATAGTCCGTCTTTTTGAAAGAGTCTTAGAAGTTACAGCTTCATAAAGCTAGAATCTTAAGTTCAGTAGGATTTAGATGCATCCCTTGCTTGAGATAGGGAGTATATCACTCTGTTTACCACAAAAACATCTGTAAATCGTACAGATTTAGGTTAATGGGTAGATGTATAGCATAACTTACCTGTAGGCATTACCTATAAAGTTGTTAAGTAAGTACACTAACAACAAACTTTAGTTGTAAACCATCTTTAGGTGTAATACTGAACTTATTTATGCAATTGACGCTACACTAACAAGACTTTGCTGCTAAGTAATAGAAACAGGCTGTACAGATGCTAGGCAGGAATATTGCAGATTCCTATCCCTGACTTATTCACCAATACCACTTGTCTTAATGATAGTTCTGATTGCTAAATTAGAAAGAGGTATTTGTCTAATAGTATACTTTGGTTTTAAATCTTATTGTTTTAATTTTGCTGACTCTACCATGACTACCATAAATAAAATTTACGTGCAAGTGTTAGTACAACTGCTGCGGAGGGAAAACTTAATATGCAGCTTCATCTGGATTTTTCAGCTAGCTATGAGTGCTGTATGTAGTATTAGACATTGCTCGCAGGAGGTGAAAGAAGATTTGACTAGCAAGGATCGACTCTATAACCCTATAACTGACTATGAAAGCAATTACACTGCACTAAAGCAAACGGTAATAGGTATAAGCAATTGAAACGAATTACCGTGAGTAAACGCTCCTACACTCAGCAGTCATGTAGCCAAAGAGCCTTATTGGTGGAAATGCTCTGCTCTTACCTGACTCAGAAAAATCCTTCCCTGATCAGATTATTCTTTATCCGACTGCCGTTGCAGCAGGAAAGCGGTGCATGAAATCCCAAGCAAACAGTAAGCCTAAAATTTTGGTTGTCGATGATGAGCCAGACAACCTTGACTTGCTTTACCGCACCTTTTATCGCGACTATAAGGTGCTAAGGGCAACCTCTGGCCCTGCGGCCCTCGATCTGCTGGCTCAAGAGGGAGAGGTCGCGGTGATCATCTCCGATCAGCGAATGCCGATGATGAGCGGTACAGAATTTTTGAGCCTGACAGCAACTCAATATCCAGATATTATCCGAATTATTTTAACTGGCTACACCGATGTTGAAGACTTGGTGGAAGCAATCAACGCTGGTAAGGTCTTTAAATATGTCACCAAACCGTGGGAAGCTGAGGAACTTAAAGCTGTAGTACGCCAAGCTTTGGATACTCACAATGTCCTCAAAGCCCGCACCCGCGAACTTACACGCACACTCCGACAAGAGTCGCTACTGAATACTGTCACAAATACGATTCGTAGTGCTTTAGACTACAGACAAATTTTGCAGGCAATTGTAGATACAGTGGGTCACATGTTGGAGGTGGATGTCTGTCTATTGCGTCCCTTCCAAGATGAGCAGTTGACGGATAAAGGATTTATTTATCAGAAAGCTCTTTCAGAAGAAGCAGGGGAATATACACCAGCAGAGGTGCAGGCAAATAATTCTTCTGCTGTGTCCCTCTCCCCCTCTACCCCTCTGACTGTCTTGGCTCAGACGGTGTGGGAAACCCGCGAAGTCCAGGTGATTCACGATATAACCGATGATGAACGTATTCACGGTAATACTCCCGAACTGCGCGAACGTGGGGAAGCTTTTGCTGCGGCTAATATTTGTTCTAGTTTAGTTGTGCCATTGATCTGCCAACAAGAACTGATGGCAGTGCTGGCACTACACCAGTGTTCTGTGCCCCGCTTCTGGGGAGAGGATGAGGTGCAGCTAGTGTTGATGGTAGCGGATCAGGCAGCCTTAGCTTTGTCTCAAGCTTATGCTTACGAACAAGTACGTGCCCTTGCCAAGCGAGAGAGTTTAATTAATACGATTACTAGCGCGATTCGCTCTAGTCTAGACCCCCAAGATATCTTTGCGGCTATTACTCAACAACTTGGACAAGCCTTACAAGTCGATGGTTGCGTCCTCTCTTTGTGGACAGAAGAAGATGAGTTTGTCGAGTGTGTTGCCTTGTATGATAGTTTTCAACATTTGGAAAGTTTACGTAGGCACAGCTCGCCACAGGCATCGCCAACCCAAGACAATAACCATCTATCAGCCCAGAGATTACCCTATTCTCAATCATCTATACAAGAGAATCCCATTCTCCAACAAATGCTACAGACACATGAACCTGTGGTAATTGGGAATGTGAGTCATTCTCCCTCAGATATACAGGGTTTTAATTTGCCGTTAAAAATGCCAGCGCGATCGCTAATGTTTGTACCATTATTGGCTGATGGTAAATGTATCGGTAGTATTACCTTGCATGAAGGTAAAAAAGTACGTCAATGGCTGCCATCTGATATTGATTTGGCGAAAGCAGTAGCAGCTCAAGCAGCGATCGCTGTGCAACAGTCACACTTGTATCAAAAAACTCGCCAACAAGCTGAACGCTTACTGGAGTTAGACAAACAAAAAACCGAATTTTTCCAAAATATTTCCCATGAGTTTCGCACACCGATCACCTTGATTCAAGGCCCTTTAGAGTCGGCGGTGGCGGCTGGTGAAGGATTATCTTACTCCCAAAGTGCGATCGCCCTGCGTAACTCCCGGCGCTTGCTACGACTGGTAAATCAACTCCTGGATTTACAACGCCTAGATGCGGGGAGAATGCAGCCTAGTTTCCATCCCTGCGATTTAGTCGAATTTGTCAGCCAAATTGTGGAATCTTTTCGTCCCTACTGTGAGAAAAAGAGACTGCATCTCGCCACCCAGTTAGATGAATGTTCTCCGGTGTACTTGGACATGGAAAAATTTGACAAGGTGGTTTATAACCTTCTGTCAAATGCCATGAAGTTTACCCCCGAAGGTGGCACGATCAGCGTCAGACTAAAATCTGAACAAGATCGTTGCATATTACAAGTACAAGACACGGGAATTGGCATTGTTAAAGAACAAATTCCCCACCTATTTGAGCGCTTCCGCCAAGCTGAAGGTTCAGCAAACCGTTCCTATGAAGGCAGTGGTTTAGGTTTAGCCTTAGTTAAAGAATTGGTAGAATTGCATGGTGGCCATGTCACTGTGGAATCAGTTTATGGACAAGGTACTACCTTTAGTTTATGGCTTGTGACTGGAAATGCTCATTTACCTGTACAGCAAGTACTAGAAACCCCTGCCGAAGTGAACACAAGTCGCGCTAGCGTAGAATTGGCTGATTTAGAACTGGTAGAGTCAACAACAGACAATATTGAAGATATTACAATAAATTTCTCTCCTAATTCTCCTAATATTGATACTCAAGACTCAGCACTTAAGACTCAGCACTCAATTTTAGTTGTAGATGACAACCCAGATTTGCGAACCTATGTATCTGAAATTTTCCGCCGTAACGGTTATCATGTACGCACAGCTCGTAACGGTTATGAAGGGCACAGTTTAGCTAAGGAAATTATACCCAGCTTGATTGTGACTGACTTAATGATGCCCTTGGTGAGCGGACTTGAGATGATTCAGATGATCCGCAATGAGGAAAAGCTGAAAGGAACGCCCATCATTCTACTGACAGCGAAAGTTGACGAAGAAACCCGCATCGAAGGTACAGAACATGGGGCGGATGCTTATTTAGCAAAACCATTCAACGATCGGGAACTTTTGGCGGAAGTTCGGAATCTTTTAGCATTAAAAGAAAATGAACGACGAATTGTGGAGTTAAATACTTATCTAACAGAATCAGTATTAAAGCGCTTTTTACCGGCTGTATTGGTGCAAAAAGCCGCAACCGGAGATTTAACATTAGATTTGCGCCCAGAACCACGCTTAATTACAGTTTTGTTTAGTGACATCGTGGGTTTTACACAGCTATCAAATACTCTCAGATCCCGACGAGTCGCAGAATTACTAAATGAATATTTAGAAGCTATGACCAAGGTTGTATTTGGTAATGGCGGCACTGTAGATAAATTTATGGGAGATGCTATTTTAGCTTTATATGGAGCGCCGGAAGAACTAACCCCCAATGAACAGGTACGTCGTGCCATCAATACAGCAAGAGCAATGCACCGCTCACTGGCTGACTTGAACCAACGCTGGCGAGAGCAAGGTGTATTCGATGGTGACAGACTTACTAGCGTACAGTTTCGGTGTGGTATTCATCAAGGTACGGCTGTTGTGGGGATGTTTGGTAGTGCTGAACGTGCGGACTATACTGCTATTGGCCCAAGTGTAAATATTGCTGCCAGGTTGCAAGCTGCCGCTCTTCCCGGTACTATCTTGGTTTCTGCTGCCGTGGCAGATTATTTGCAGGAAGAAGAAATTACTAAAGGTAGTCCACTAGAACTTAAAGGAGTAGATGAAACAGTTTTGACCTTTGCTGTTACACCAGAGGTAATGGTTAATCGCTAAAATTTAGACTGGTATTTTAAAGCATTAGCAATGAGTAAGAGTGCCTAATCATATCCAGTTTATATAATATGACACCATCGGTTGCAGACAAAACCCCAATTTCAACCAAAGTCTGGAGGCGACACACCGATCCACCAGCTTTGTGGATTTCTGTCGTTATAGGTTCAGTCTCTCTGCACTTGCTGGCGTTCTGGCTGATGCGCTCATCTAATGCCTTTAGTCTGTGGTTTCCTCAGCAAATTCAATCTTCTGTTCCCATTGAATTGATAGATATTGCTCCTCAATCAAAATCAACAGTCAAAAGAGTTTCGCCAAAGCCAGCATCCATAACTCAAAAGTCTGTACCAGCACCAGCAAAAACAGCAAGAAATACGCCCAAAAATCAAGATTTTGTTGGCGCAATAAATCCTGCTGATAATCTTCAGCAAAAGAGTCGAATTTACCCCTCTCAACCTAATAGACAACAGAGAGTTTCTACATCTACATCAAAAGCGATAGCTACGCCAAAACCGACAGTTACACCGAAAGCAATAGCCACGCCAAAACCGACAGTTACACCAAAACCAATAGTTACGCCGAAAGCGATAGCCACGCCAAAACCGATAGCCACACCGACACCTACAATTCCAATCGGCAATCTACCTTGGAACCGCCGTCAAGAAATCAAACTGGGAAAGGGAACGGCACTACCAACAGGTATTCCATCAACTCCACCAGTTTCGGAAGCTGAAAACATAAAAACTCCAACCACTCCTGCTAGGGAAACTCCAACCACTCCTACTAAGGAAACTCCAACAACTCCTACTGGGCAAACTCCAACAACTCCTACTGGACAAACTCCACCAACTCCTACTGGGGGAGCATCGGTAGCAATAGTAGCCCCTTTGCTCAGAGATGAAATGATTAAGTTCATACAAACAAGAGGATTTCGACAAGATGCTCTACCCGACGTTATCGCTTCATACACGGGAAGCAACACAAAACAACTAGACTCAAGTTTTCTACCTGGCGATTCCGAAGTTAAGCCAGCACAAATGCTTGTTAGTTTAATAATTGATCGCAATGGCAACTTTCAACAGGCTGTAGTTCTAGAAATAGAACCTGCAACACTACAAAGTCAAAAAAGCACATACGAACGAGTTCTCAATGATGTTTTCAAGACAGAAAACTTTCTTGCCGCTCATAACAACGATGGCACAAAACCAGATTTGAGCAATTTGTTTGTACGAATCAAAATCCAGCCTGCTAATTCCAATTAGACGCTTGAATTTTTTCAACAACTGTGTTATGTTTATAAAGTTGGAAATTTGCGGGCGTAGTTTAGTGGTAAAACTATAGCCTTCCAAGCTATTAATGCGGGTTCGATTCCCGCCGCCCGCTTAGAAAAAACTCTAAAATCAGCTAGTGCAGCATGGTGTAAATACACCTACTATTTACTAAAAAATTTTGGAGTGGGTGTCGTACCCCACCCAATTAATGCAAATCTTGTATTAAACAGCTTAATTGTTGCTTTTCTTGATCGAGAAACAGCCACAATCTATCAAGCTATGCCTGCTGCGGGCTATGCCTACGCTAACTTTGGCGAATAAACAAAAAACTAGAGGAATCTCGCACAGCTTTGATTTCCGAGTATCCCTCATTGCTCTAATATCAACAATGTGCAGTCATTTATCCAAATCTACCGCTAACGTAATCTCTGGTATCTTGCTGCTGAGGATTGTTGAAAATTAGTTCTGTTGCGTCGTACTCTACCATGTAGCCGTTACGACCTCCTGACTCCGTAGTTTTGACATTAAAAAAGGCTGTCTTATCAGAAACCCGCGCTGCTTGCTGCATATTATGGGTGACAATAACGATGGTATATTGCTCTTTCAGCTGATGAATTAATTCTTCAACCCGCAAGGTGGAAATAGGGTCGAGAGCGGAGCAAGGTTCATCCATTAATATAATTTCAGGCTGGACTGCGATCGCACGAGCAATACATAACCTTTGTTGTTGTCCACCCGATAAAGACGAGCCGCTTTGCCGCAGCTTATCTTTAACTTCATCCCACAAAGCCGCTTGTCGCAAACTCCGTTCTACTAATTCATCCATGTTACCTTTGTAGCCGTTAATTTTGGCTCCAAAAGCAATATTCTCATAAATTGATTTGGGAAATGGGTTTGGTCTTTGAAACACCATCCCAATTCTCCGACGTACTTCTACAGGATCAATGTCGGATGCATACAAGTTTTTATCGTAAAAAAGTATTTTACCTTCTGCCCGAAATGACTCAATCAAATCATTGAGGCGGTTATAGCAACGCAACAATGTGCTTTTACCACAACCAGAAGGGCCGATAAAGGCTGTAACCTGATTTTTTGGTATATCTAACCAAATATTTTGCAAAGCTAAAAACTTGCCGTAGTAAACGTTGAGGTTTTCGGTGCGTAAAACAGTTTCAGTACCATTGACTGTGCTAATATTAGTAGCCATAAATTAAGTGAAGTATTAGTTTTAGCGATACAAATCCGCTATGTGTAAGCCGTTTCCCTAAGCTTTTTTGCGAGTAGCCCAGCGAGCAATGATACTTGTGATTAGAACCATCAATACCAAAATCAAAGATGCCGCCCAAGCTAGTGATTGCCAATTTTTAAACGGAGAAATAGCATATTTGTAAACCAAAACAGCAAGGGAAGCTGTTGGTTGGAATAAGCCATCGGGCCAAAAATTGGAAAATAGCGCAGTAAATAGTAAAGGTGCGGTTTCTCCAGATGCTCTGGCGATCGCTAGCGTTGCCCCAGTTACAATCGCAGGTAGAGCTGCTGGCAAAACTACTTGTGTTACTGTTTGAAAGTTAGTTGCCCCTAACCCTACAGATGCTTGTCGCAAATCTTGCGAGACTAACTGCAAGGCTTCATCAGTGGTTCGGACAATAATTGGCAACATCAAAATTGCCAGTGCAAACCCTCCACCTAAAGCAGAGTATGATCCTAAGTTTAACTTTACTAGTGTCAAAACTACAATGCCATAGGCAAATACCCCAGCAATAATTGACGGGACTCCACTCAAGACGTTAGCTGCAAAACGTACCCATCTCGCTACTTGCGCCGAACTAAATTCTGTGATATATATTGCCGCTAAAACACCAAATGGGATACTAATCAAGGCAGCAATTCCTACCATTAATAGTGTTCCCAAGATGGCATTACCAAAGCCTCCTCCCTGTTGTAAAGCTTTGGGTGGCAGTTCAAAAAAGAGGCTGGTACTCAAACTGCTAAAGCCTTGAATAATGACGTAAGAAAGTACTGCTAGCAAAGGCACAAGTGCCAATATCCCACAGATAAATGCAACTACTGTCATTACTGTATTAAACAGTGTCCTTTGAGACATAGGAGCGCGAGTTAGACTGCGCTCTGGAAAACTAGAAGTCATAATTCAACCCAAAACTAAGCTACAGTCGCTTGACTCTCAGAACGATAAACTCGGCCATGATATTAACTACCAAGGTCAAGAAGAATAGAACTAAAGCAGCGTACATTAAAGCCGAAACTTGCAAACCACTAGCTTCGGAAAATTGATTCGCCAGTAGAGAAGAAATTGTATTGCCTGGTGCTAACAGGGAGATACTAATGTTGTTGGAATTACCAATCAACATTGTTACAGCCATTGTTTCTCCCATTGCCCGACCGAGTGCCAACATCACAGCGCTAACTATCCCCGAAAAGGCTGCTGGAATAAGTATTTGTAATATAGTTTCCCATCGGGTTGCTCCTAGTCCTACGGCGGCTTGGCGCAAACTGGGGGGTATAGAAATCAAGGCATCACGCGATAGGGCTGTGATGATGGGCAAAGTCATAATTGCTAATATGACTCCCGCCGGTAACATTCCTGGCCCTGTAGGGGGGGTGCTAAAAAATGGTATCCAGCCAAAGTAACTATTGAGCCATTTTCCCAAGTTAGTTAAGATAGGCACTAAAACAAAAATACCCCACACGCCATAAACAACGCTGGGAATAGCTGCAAGCAGTTCTACTGCAAAAACCAGTACCAACTTCACTTTTGCGGGTAAAAAATCCTCGCTTAGTACAATAGCAGTACCAACTCCAATCGGTACAGCTATCAGTAAACCGATAAAAGAACTCAAGAGAGTTCCATAAATTTGAGGTAGCACCCCGTAGCTATCATTAACTGGGTTCCAAGTGGTGTTAGCTAAAAAGCTAGCACCAAACTTTTGGATGGCAGGCCAAGAAGCAATTGCGACCTGTAAGCCGATCCATAATAAAGTGGCAGCAACCCCAAAGGCAAAAATTTTAGTTAGCCAGATAAAACCGCGATCTAGGGATTTTTCTACATCAGAGCGATTTTTTGTCGCTGATGAAAGATTTTGAGAATTTGTAGTCATGACTACCGACTTTCACAATTAAATCAGAGGAAGATATGGGAGGCAACCATCTAAACAAAATTGTTGCCTCATCGTCTTTTAAAACTAGTTTAATAACCAGCTTAAAAATTATTGTCTAGCAATGCCTCATGCCTTCACTGTAGCTACTTGCTAGCGCTAGTCCCACTACCAACAGCGATTTTATAGTCTGGACTAATTTGATCAGCAGCCGCAGCCACCTTTGCGATCACGTTTTGGGGTAGAGGAACATATCCTAATGTTGTAGCCTGTTTTTGGCCCTCAGTTAAAGCGTATTCGATCGCAGCTTCAACTGCCTTAGCTTTTGCCGCATTGGGATATTTCTTGTAAGCCAAAATCCAGGTGTAAGTGACGATGGGATAGGAATCGGCCCCTTCTGGATCAGAAATGAAGACGCGGAGATCAGGCGGTAGAGTTACTGATGCCAGAGTTTTAGAGGCTGACTCCTCAGTAGGTACAATAAACTTACTACTTTTGTTTTCCAAAGCAGCAAACTTAAGACTATTTTGTTTGGCATAGCCGTACTCGACATAACCAATAGAACCTTGTGTTTGTTGGATTTGGGCGGTAACACCCTCATTCCCTTTAGCACCAACTCCGCTAGGCCAGTTGACAGTTTTGCCTTCACCAACTTTAGTCTTCCACTCCGGGCTAATAGCGCTGAGGTGTTTTGTAAACACACCTGTTGTTCCGCTACCATCTGAACGATAAACTACTGTGATTTTCTCTTTAGGAAGCTTTGCACCTGGGTTAGCCTTGGCAATTTGGGGATCATCCCAAGAAGTTATTTTGCCCAGTAGAATATCAGCGTAAACGGCTCGTGGTAGTTTAAGTTCTGCAACATCTGGCAAGTTGTAAGCTAGCACGATGCTACCAGCAGTGACAGGCAGTAAAATAACGCCCCTATCCGCTGGCACCTTCTGGATTTCTTCATCCTTCATGGCAACATCACTGGCACCAAAGTCTACAGTCCCTTTGATAAATTGCTCAACTCCGGCACCGCTACCAACTGAGGCATAGTCAACTTGCAGATTTGGATACTTTTTGTTTAGATCAGTAAACCATGTATCATATAGTGGTGCTGGAAAAGACGCACCAGCCCCGCTTAACTTGAGATTTCCACCTAAATCTAATTTGGTTGTACTGGAGGCAGTCGTATCTGTAGCAGTGCCAGAAGGAGTATCCTTTGTGGCTGTATTCTCTGGGTTTTGCTGTCCGCCACATGCAGCTAGGCTGATTGTCAGTGCTAACACTGAAACTGAAGCTGTGAGGCGATGAATTTTTGTTACACGAAAAGGTGATGGCATCGCTATCAATGTTTGGGTAACTTTTCAGGTGAGCGCCTCTAAGAATACCCCTAAAGGATTAAGCTAAAGGTAAAGGATAGGTTAACAAAGCAAAAAAAGCTTGTTTTTTTTTGATGAAGAACAAACACTCGTTTTTACTTTTGCTTGATAAAATTTATACTGCTGCTTTAGTTACACGTTACAAATAGTACCACAGTAACTTGGTTACATAAATATTGGCAAAACTTGATTGATAGCGTCACTTTTTGGTCAAATGATAAAAAATCTATAAAAAAATGACAAATTGTGTTATTATCTAAAGCTTAATAAATTTTAGAATTTTATGAAAGTTATTGCTGCTTATAGGTCTAAGCAGACTTAAAGTCATAACTAAACAATCTAAGTTTAGACAGTGAACTAATTTAGATAAAGCAGAAGGAAAACTATAAATTGCCTATTTTATGTAGAGTCTGCGGAGCGATCGCTAAAAAAAGTGAATTAAAGAACTATCTTTAACAATTTGTAGCATAAATTGGCTCTGAATCTAAAAACTTAGTTTAAATACTAAATTTTGCTAACTTTACCACGTATTAGGTCAAATACCAGAATCAGACTACGCTTCAGTCAATAAAATTACAGCTATAGACACCTAAGTCATAATTAGTAGAACTGAAAAGTTACATACCAAAAAGGCAAAAAAAAATATGCTAATTCTTAGAGGTGTCAGCACAAATTTCATTTTAATACTAATGAACATCCTAGTTGCTGTTGGTTTTCCCTTTTGCCTTTTCCTGGTTGCCTGATAAATGTTTGCTGCTTCCAATCAATTACTATGGTCTATGATTGGCTTACTCCTGACAATGGGTGGTACCTTCTTAGAAGCTTATGGCATCACCTTTCCTTGGAATTGGAGTAAGCACGGAATTCAGACTTTTTCTTTAGGTGTCACTTTTCAAATTGGCGCAGTACTGTTAGTGGGCTGTTTAGGGGGCAAAAATGCCGGTGCGCTCTCGCAAATTGCCTATTTAGTGATGGGGTTAACTTTATTACCTGTATTTGCCGATGGAGGTGGTATTGGTTATGTTAAGTTGTCTCAGTTTGGCTATTTACTAGGCTTTATTCCTGGAGCTTGGATTTGTGGCTTAGTTGCCTTTAAAGCTAGACCTCGACTAGAAACTCTCGCCTTTAGTTGCATCTGTGGCTTGTTAACTCTGCATCTATGCGGTATTAGTTATTTGATTATTAGCTATATTTTTCAGTGGAAAGGCACAGAAAATTTACCTTTGATGCAAGCAATCCTCAGATACTCTTGGTTTGCAATACCAGGGCAATTAAGTGTGGTCTGTGCCGTTACTGTAATAGCATATATATTGCGTCACTTAATGTTTTATTAGTCATCAAGGGGCTAGAGGCTAGGGGCAAGAAATTTACAATTTTCTCATCCCCTAGTCCTTAGTCCTTAGTCCTTAGTCTCTAGCCCCTAGTTTCATGCGTTTAAAAAACCGCCTTTTCTGGATTGCTGCCTTTATAGCTTTTTTCCTAGACCAAATAACAAAATACTGGGTGGTACAAACCTTCAGTTTGGGGCAAACACTACCACTCTTAACTGGAATATTTCACTTCACCTATGTTACTAACACTGGTGCCGCCTTTAGTCTGTTAAGTGGGAAAGTAGAGTGGTTGCGCTGGCTATCTTTAGGAGTGAGTTTGGTATTGATAGCGTTGGCTTTGTTTGGCCCAACATTAAATTTATGGGATCAGTTGGGCTATGGCTTAATTTTAGGTGGAGCTATGGGCAACGGTATCGATCGCTTTGTTTTAGGCCATGTCGTTGATTTTCTTGATTTTCGCCTAATTAGCTTTCCTGTATTTAATGTGGCAGATTCTTTTATTAGTATTGGTATTGTTTTTCTGTTAATTGCTTCCTTCCAAAAAACACCAACTTCAACAGGTAGGTTGGATTAAACTATTAAGCCTGGGATGATTAATCCCAGGCTATTAATTACTGAAACTATTGCTCAGTCCTATATGCGAAGACTTGATTTATGGGTTCCAGAGATTTGAATTTATATCCTACACCAGTTCTCATAACTGGTGCAGAAAGTCAAGATGCACAGGCGATCGCTGATGGTAAATTAGTATGTCAAACGTATCCAGCTTTTAATTTATTTACCTGGGGCAGGAGCAGTAGATGGAGTACTGGGAGAGTTGGCACCTGGTTCTGTAGGAGCGCCAGGTTCAGATGGAGTAACGGTTCCTGGTGCTGGAGTTAAGTTGCTAGGAGTGCCAGGCTCAGTTGGAGTAACACTTCCTGGTGCTGGAGTCAAGTTGCTAGGAGCGCCAGGTTCAGATGGAGTAACGGTTCCTGGTGCTGGAGTTAAGTTACTAGGAGCGCCAGGTTCAGGTGGGGTAACGGTTCCTGGTGCTGGAGTGCTTTCGGGAGTTCCACTGTCAGGTGGGGTAACAGTTCCTGGTGCCGGAGTGCTTTCGGGAGGAGTGATGTTACTCGGTGTGGTTTCTGCTGGTACTGTAGTGCTACCAGGAGTCGTGCTAGGTGTGGTTTCTGCTGGTGCTGTAGTGCTACCAGGAGCCGTACCAGGGGTAAGTGCTGTGCCGCCGGGACAGCGAGAGTTAAGCGGAAAATACTCGCACAGAATTTTCATACCTTCTGGCGACATCTTGATTTCCGTTGGTGCGCTAGTAGATTCGCTACTGGATTGAGCTATGGGGGATTTACTGGATTCGGCTACGGCAATATTAGTGGTGAGAGCCAAAGATAGAGCTGTACCAATCAGGGTCAGAGATTTTCCCATCATTCTGAAATTTACCTCAACGGAACACTCGGCCCATTAAAACAGATAATAAGATTTAGAAAATCTTCCTAAATGAATATATTTAAGTTTGTTGCAGAATATGTGGATATGTAAAATTGGTAAAAATTAAATCTGTCGTTTGTTATTAACTAGTGCTTATAAGTACAAGCTTTCAATCTATGCTTGTAGTCATTAAAGTAAAATGAGTAGATAAAATAAGCCTTTAGGAAGGAGAAAAAATTTTATTTCTCTGTAATGAAGTGATAAAAATAACGAGTCAACCCAGAGAAAAAAGTAATGTCCAGTATAAATTAGAGCAAAAAGTCCCGTATAGCTAATTTATGCTTTGGCTTATGAGTAAAATGATGAAAGACTAACATCTAAAATTGTAATTCGCCCCATTCTTCACTAAAAAGTGTGATGTGAATAGCCGATGAGTTCTCCCCAACCCCCTCACAAGCCACAAACGTTAATTGGTCAACTGACTCAAGCAGTCCATACTATCCAAGCTAGGGTTGATTTTTCCAAACTGGCGCTCAAGCCTAATGCCAAAGTACCGGAACTCTGGGTACAGGATGCGGGGGCGGATAAAGCAGAGGTATATCCACTGTTGGGCGATCGCTATATTCTCGGTCGTAGTTCCAAATCCAGCGATATCGTCGTCCGTAACCCTGTTGTCAGCCAAATTCACCTATCGCTATCGCGGAATTCTACTCAGCGCACACCAGTTTTCGTCATCAAAGACGAAAACTCCACCAATGGCATTTATCGTGGCAAGCGTCGTGTTAATTCTCTAGAACTACGTCACGGCGATATTCTGACTCTGGGGCCCCCAGAACTCGCCGCTTCTGTGCGCCTGCAATACGTCGATCCACCAGCCTGGTATGTCAAAGCTGCAAGTTGGACAGCTTATGGTGTTGGTGGTGTCAGCGCCTTGTTCGCCTTAGTAATTGGCGTAGAATGGCTGAAATTTTCAGTTAGACCCCTACCTACAGCTACACGCGCTCCAGTAGTTGTTTACGCCCGTGATGGAGCCACCCCTCTGAGAGAGCCTCGAACTATCTCTCACGTAGATATGAAGCGTTTAGAGGAATTTGGCCCTTATTTGCCATCTGCCGTAGTAGCTTCAGAAGATAGTCGTTATTACTGGCACTTTGGGGTTGACCCTCTGGGGATTTTACGAGCCGTGTTGATCAATAGCCGTAGCGGAGATGTGCAGCAAGGAGCCAGCACTGTTACGCAGCAAGTTGCCCGCAGTTTGTTCCGAGAGTATGTAGGTAGACAGGATACCCTTGGACGCAAATTACGGGAAGCAGTTGTCGCCCTGAAGTTAGAAACCTTTTACAGCAAAGATGATATTTTGCTGATGTACTTAAATCGGGTTTTTTTGGGGGGAGATACCTCTGGCTTTGAGGATGCAGCCCGGTATTACTTTGAGAAGCCTGCTAAAGAATTAACTTTGGCAGAAGCAGCAACTTTGGTGGGAATTTTACCTGCTCCCAACGCATTCGATTTTTGTGGGGATGGGCCAAATAAGCTAGAAGCAGCTGAATACCGGAATCGTGTGATTAAGCGATTGCTGGAAATGGGCAAAATTAAACCTGAAGATGCGAACCGAGCTAGACGCTCTACTGTCCAAGTTAGTCCTAAAGTTTGTGAACAACAAGCTAAGACGATTGCTCCTTATTTTTACAGTTACGTCTTCTCTGAACTTGAATCAATCTTGGGCGAGGGAGCCGCAAACGAAGGGAATTACATCATTGAAACCCAGCTTGATCCCGCAATCCAGAGCCAAGCTGAATCAGCGTTGCGGAATTCAGTCAACAATAGTGGTGGAAATTTTAATTTCTCTCAAGGGGCTGTGGTAACTCTTGACTCCAGTACAGGTAGTATCCTGGCAATGGTAGGTGGAACTGATTACAAAAAAAGTCAGTTCAATCGCGCTGTTCAAGCCAAAAGACAACCAGGTTCCACCTTCAAAATCTTTGCTTACACCGCCGCTATTCAACAGGGAATTTCACCATCTAAGAGTTATTCCTGCGCTCCTTTAACTTGGCAAGGCTTCACTTACAAACCCTGTCGTTCCGGTGCTGGTAGTTTAGATATTGCCACCGGGCTGGCTCTTTCAGAAAATCCCATCGCCTTGGGAGTTGCTAGAGAAATCGGGCTGAATAAAGTAGTGGCGATGGCTCAGAATTTGGGAATTAAGTCAAACCTCGATCCGGTTCCTGGCTTAGTACTGGGTCAAAGCGTGGTCAATGTTTTGGAAATGACTGGTGCTTTTGGCTCTATTGGCAATCGTGGAGTGTGGAATCCTCCTCATGCGATTAACCGAATTTTAGACAGTGGTGATTGCAGCGATCGCAATGATATCAAAACCTGCCGTGTAATTTACTCCTTCGACCAAGATCCAGATGCTAACAAACGAGTTTTGCCAAGTGGTGTAGCCGACGAGATGACTAGTTTGATGCGTGGTGTTATCACCAGAGGCACTGGTCGTAGTGCTGCCATTGGACTCGGAGAAGCTGGTAAAACAGGCACGACTGATAAAAACGTTGACTTATGGTTCATAGGTTTTATCCCAAGTCGGCGACTTGTAACTGGTGTTTGGCTGGGAAACGACAACAATTCCCCCACATCTGGTAGCAGCGCTCAAGCCGCTCAGTTGTGGGGAAATTATATGCGGAGAATTACGCGGTAAATTCGTAATTTGTAATTTCATAGTTAAAAATTACGGATTACGAATTACGAATCACGAATTATTATTGATATCCCCTCCAAGGTGTAACTTCCAGGTTGCCGCTAGGCTTGAATATCACTTGGAAGTGAGCGAGAGGTTCTTTATCGTTGGGGGCTGCTACATTAGAGCCGTAGATAGCGTTGAACATCTTGGGAAGGGGTGTTTCCCGAAAATAGTCAAAGGCAACTTGGTTTAGTGGTTCGTAGTCAGCAATTACGCCATCTTTGTTGACTGCTACCCGATATTTCAAATCTCGCGTAAAGGTGGGTTTGCCACTCCAAGTTTGCCGAACTGTACTATAAAGCTTTTGATTTAAATTTTTGACTATATTGGAGTCAGTAATTTTTGTACCCACTACCTCTGGCGTTCTAGCATATCCCCGCCAAGGGCTAACTTGCAGGACACCTTGTGTAGTAAATACTACACGAAATTGGGCGATTGGTTCATTGGAAATAGGAGGGCGGGTAGCTGGATTGTAAAGTACGTTAGGCAGAGGAGTTTTACCTACTTCTAGATTCGCTTCTTTATTCACCGCTTTATAACCAACGATCGCACCATCCGCAGCTACACCCAAACGATAGATCAAATCTTGTTGCAATCCTGAGCGATTAGCCCAAGCTGGATGAACTTGGTTGTAAACTTGACGATTCAATGCACGTAACTGGGATGGATCGGTAATTTCTGGAACTGTATTTAAAAGTGCTTCTAAATCTTTAACTGCCGGCTTTCCATTAGCTGTAGGCGTTAGTGTGGGTTTTGCAGCAGGGATGGGTGTTGCAGCAGCTGATACTGGAGGAGTGATATTGTTTATTGTAGAGCTACTTTGCTCATCTGTTGTTGGCTGTGGTGGACGCAGTTGGGGAGGTGGAATCAAGTTAAAGGCGATCGCAGCTACTGCTAAACTTGACACACCCACAACAGCAGGTACAGCCTGTCTAACCAAAGCTTGACTAGCACCGCCATAGCGTCTGGTAACTGGTTGTAGTTCTAGAGAAAGTTCGGGTAAAGTTTGGGTATCAGCAAAAAACTGATCCACTGCTTCCACTAAATCAAACAACTGCACCGTATTCAAATCTATTTCAATTGGCGGACGTTTGGAATTGTTGGAGTGATCGAATCCCTCTGGAGTTCCTTCGGAATGGATGATTAATCTGTGTCGGTTGCTATCAACTTTCCGAAACTCTACTAGCTCCGATTCCTGATTGTGTGCTTGAGGATTAGGTACGCTACTTAAAAATTCTTGGGCATACCCACTGACAGCCCTCACCAAACTTTCAAAAAATTCCCGCCCTCCCGTTAGAGGCTGATTATAGCCAGATAAATAGCATTCTGCATTTACCAATATTGATAATTCCGGGCGCATTTCCTGAAACTGTGCAGCCCTAGTAACATCACTTAACCCTTCTAAAAGCAGTGTACAATTAGGAAGACTGTACTTACGTTGAATATTCATTCCACTTCACCGTCAAAAAGACTAATCCAGAATCGCTGCATTCCAGCTGTACCAGTACAAAATAGTAATTGTCCTAACAAATTTATAGCTAGCTCATCTAATTTTTCATCAGAAGTTAATGCTAGTACACCAGAACGTCGAGCATTCATTCGGCTCTTAAAATGCGCTCTAAACCGCTCTAGGTAATTAGATAGACGCAAATTCTGTTCCAATGGAATCTGCTTTTCTTCCATTTGTTGACATATCATTAATAACTGGCGAATGACAACAGTTAAACGCCGCGCTATATAGCAAGCAATGACTACCAGAGCTTTTGCTTCCATGATAGTTAAGGGACGGCGGATATGCGCTCTCCGTAGCGGGTTAGAGCTACGCATCCGCCATAAATTCACCCTGTCTTTAACAATTCCTTTGAGATCCAACTCTTGAGCAAAACTCAAGATTGCTTCCGAACCACCAAGCTCTAAAGCTTCAATTGCCAATAAAATCAGGTCAATTTGCAACCGCGTTCTCCGAGGACAAGTCTTGGAAGCGATCGCAGGATCTGGCAAAGTGTCCAGAATCGTAGGCAATGAATCTTGAGTTGGACTGTTGAACGGCGTTAAACTTGCTGAGACATTCATTCTATAAATACCTTGTGCGGTTCCAACAGACTAGATAAAACAAATTTAAGATCGGTAGCCAAGACTTGAGCATTAGACTTGTAGCAGTAGCATGACTACCTGATATATACATTACTTAACTCTTTCTACTCAAAGTTTTCCCTATATTGAAATCAAAGTTTTAAAACATAAGTTAATTCACCTCATTTCTGAATGTAATACCTTTTCTAGCTTGGTTTAGATTCTAATTATCGTCAATAAAAGGCGAAGCTTCAGCCTTGACTCCCACTTGACCCCCACTTGACCCCCAGCGTATGACATTATAGTGTACGATTTTTCAGGTATCTGAAAATTGGGCATTGGGAATTAGAGAATTAGGGAATTGGGCATTGGGCATTGATCAATAATCAATACTTCTTTTTTCAATACTTACCCCGCTTCTCTTCTCACTTATTCCCCATTCCCCATTCCCCATTCCCCATTCCCCATTCCCATTTTATGGATTTGAAGTCTCTCGTTCGTGACATTCCAGATTTTCCCAAACCCGGAATTTTATTTCGGGATATTACTACATTACTGCGCGATCCAGAGGGATTACGCTATACTATTGACTTTTTAACACAAAAATGCAATGAAGCTGAAATAAAACCAGATTATGTAATTGGTATAGAGTCAAGAGGATTTATTTTTGGCTCACCTCTGGCTTATCAATTAGGGGCTGGTTTTATTCCCATCCGCAAAAGAGGTAAGTTACCAGCAGCAGTTCACTCAATTGAATATGACCTAGAGTATGGTACTGACTGTCTGGAACTGCATCAAGATGCTTTACATGAAAGCAGTCGAGTTTTGATTGTGGACGATTTGATTGCTACGGGTGGAACTGCGAGTGCAACAGCAAAGTTAGTGCAGAAGATTGGCTGCGAATTAGTAGGATTTGGGTTTATTATCGAGCTACGGGATTTAGAAGGGCGTAAATATCTGCCAGACGTGCCGATTATCTCTCTAATTGAATATTAGTTATTTGTCATTAGTCATTGGTCATTAGCAAAGAACAAATAACAAATAACAAAGGACAAAGGACAAATGACATCTACGAGAATTTCCTTGGAGACAGGTCGGGATTGGCTAGTCAGGCTAATCACGAGCGAAACTTTTATTTATGTGTCAAAGCGGGTATTGCAGGCGCTACTGACTCTGTTTTTGGCATCAGCATTGTCGTTTTTCATTATTCAACTCGCTCCAGGGGATTATGTAGATACGCTGCGGCAAAACCCGAAGATATCTCCAGAAAGAATTGAGGAAATAAAGCGGCAGTTTGGTCTTGATAAGTCTTGGCCAGAGCAATTTTGGCTATGGTTATGGCGAATCTTGACAAAAGGAGATTTTGGCACGAGTTTTATTTATCAACGTTCAGTGGCATCGCTGTTGTGGGAAAGAGTACCAGCTACTTTGCTATTAGCGATCGCATCTTTAATTGTCACATGGGCGATCGCCATCCCTCTAGGGATTTTTGCTGCTGTTAACCAAAATAAGCTATCAGATAGGCTTTTACAGGTTATTAGCTATGCCGGACAAGGCTTTCCCAGTTTCATAACTGCCTTAGCGCTGCTGGTTTTAGCCCAAATCACCTCGCCGTTATTCCCAGTGGGTAGCATGACTAGCATCAATCACTCAGAACTAACATGGTTTGGCAAAATCTTAGATGTCGGCTGGCACATGATTTTACCTACGATTGCCCTCTCAATTACTAGTTTTGCTGGTTTACAACGCATCACTCGTGGCGAATTATTGGATGTGCTGCGTCAAGATTATATCCAAACGGCTCGTGCCAAAGGTCTGCCAGAAAACCGCGTCATCTACGTTCATGCACTTCGTAACGCCGTAAATCCCTTGATTACCTTATTGGGTTTTGAATTAGCTGGTTTATTAAACGGTGCTTTCATTGCCGAATTTTTCTTCAACTGGCCCGGTTTAGGGAGGTTGACTTTACAGGCTTTACAAGCTCAAGATTTATATTTGTTAATGGCAAGCTTGGTAATGGGCGCAGTGTTGCTAATTGCTGGTAATTTAATCGCCGATTTGATGCTAAAAGCTGCCGATCCACGCATTCGGCTAGAAAATCTCAATTAGTCATTGGTCATTGGTCATTGGTCATTTGTCATTTGTCATTTGTCATTGGTTTAGTCCCACTCTCCCCATCTCCATCTCCATGCTGTCCGAAGTCTATTACTTGGTGCGCTCAAAAACTGACGGTAATTATTTGATAGCTCGTCCTGACACCGAAACATCAGGTTATTTATTGCTGTTTCAGGAAAACTTTGATGCCCTTAGCTATCTCAACACCCATGCAGCAGAAGTTGCAAACCGCTTTACTGTGGAATCTATTCCACGTACACAGTTGGGAAACCTGCTCAAACGTTGGGGTTTTAGCGGTGTGGGTATTGTGACTGACCCGTTATTGCCCAAGGTTGAGTTTTTGCAGCACAGTTAAGCCAATTATGTAAACTTGTATTAAGTAAATCTTGTATTAAGTAAATAAGGATGCGTAGGCGTAGCCCGTCGTAGACATCGCACAACTAAAATCAGGCAATATGGGTGAGTTCAACTCATCATCACTGAACAACGTAGCAACTAACTTTAAACTCGCTTGCTCACGTCGATAAACTTCCACCTGTTGGTTGCGCCAATCCACAATCCAATATTCCCTAACACCTCTTGCTGAGTAAAGCTTTAATTTAAATTCTCTATCCCGCTTTTCGTTTTCAATACCAGCAGACAACACCTCTACTACCAGTTCTGGCGCACCAGTCAAATGCCCCGCCTCGTCTAAAAGCAGAGGTAATCTTTCGTTGCTAGCCCAGACAACATCGGGAATAACATTATCATTATCGCCAAAAATTATGCCTGGAGCCATCACAACTTCTCCCAGACTAGCAGTCTGTGACCAATTATCTAAAGAAGTACAAATTCTCCCACAAGTTTTTTGATGTTTCCAATGAAGCGGTCTAGTAATAAACAGTTCTCCGTCAATAATTTCATAACGGTTCCCGTTATCTGGAAACAATTCTAAATCGGCGGTAGTCCAGCGCACTCTTTCAAATATTGGCTGGTTCATAGACCATTTTTATTTAGGTGATTTACCTATTTTATCTTGAGTGAGGATGGGGCATTGGGATTAGGGGAGAGGTGACAGGTGATAAAGAATAATCTGTACCCTGTAACCTGTACCCTATTCCCTTCTTCAATTCCTACACCACTACCTTTTCTAAACTCAACTTAGAACGCTTCACTTGCTCAGGAATCGCCACGGGATAATCTCCAGTAAAGCAGGCAGAGCAGAAACTATTGGTATCTTCTCGTGTCGCTTCTAGCATTCCTTCCCAACTGAGATAGGCAAGGCTGTCTACTTCCAGTTGCTTGGCAATTTCCGCTACTGACTTGGTAGCAGCAATCAGCTGATCCTGAGAATCGGTATCAATGCCATAGAAGCAGGGGTGAGTTACTGGTGGGGAAGAGATTCGCATGTGTACTTCCACTGCACCCGCTTCCCGCAAAGTTTTAACCAATTTACGGCTGGTAGTACCCCGCACAATCGAGTCATCAACAATAATTACTCGTTTACCCGCCAGCACATCTTTAAGCGGGTTAAGTTTCATCCGAATACCTGACTCCCGCATGGTTTGGGTTGGCTGAATAAAGGTTCGTCCAACATAGCGGTTTTTAATCAGTCCTTCAGCGTAAGCTACACCAGAAGCTTGAGAAAATCCGATCGCAGCAGGGATGCCAGAATCAGGAACACCAAAGACAATATCGGCATCGACACAAGATTCTTTAGCTAGTTGATGTCCTAAGCGCATCCGATAGCTGTACAAACTCTCGTTGTGCATGATGCTATCAGGACGGGCAAAGTAAATCATCTCGAAGATACACAATTTCCTTTGGGGCTGTTGACTCCAATGATAGGAAGCTAAACCTTCTTCAGTAATCCAAACTAATTCGCCTGGTTCTACATCTCGCAGGTATTCGGCTCCAATAATGTCTAAACCACAAGTCTCGGATGCCAAAACGTAACGAACTGGATTACCAGCTAAAGTCCCAATTACTAGAGGACGAATGCCATTGGTGTCACGGACACCCATAACACCGTTAGGAGTGCCAATAACTAAACTAAAGGCTCCTTCACAACGATGAAATGCTTGAATTGAACCTTCTAGCCAATCTGCGCCAGCGTTGATTGCTTCTGCGATCGCAAAAGCAATCATTTCTGAGTCTGTTGTGGTGACTAAGTTGTATTTTTTCTCAAGCAACTCTTGACGTAGTTGCACTGTATTGACTAAATTACCATTGTGTGCAAGAGCTAGTGAACCTAAGCGAGTTTCCAGGACTGCGGGTTGGGCATTAACTTTGCGGCTAGAACCTGTGGTGGAATAGCGAGTGTGACCAACAGCAAGGCTACCAGGCAATTGATCCAAGATGGTTTCATTAAAAACTTGAGACACCAAGCCCATATCTTTGTGGAGATGGACTTTTGTACCTTCAAAGGTAGCAATCCCAGCTGATTCTTGACCCCGATGCTGGAGGGCATACAATCCAAAGTAGGTCAGTTTAGCAACGTTTTCTCCTGGTGCGTATATGCCAAAAACACCACAAGCTTCTTCTGGCTTGTCAGGCTGATTTTCATGACTATTGATTGGGTTGTTGGTAGGGTCGGGGTATTCATCCGAAGTGACAGAATGAATAGAGATCATGCTAGCTTTGCTCCTGGTGGGGGGGGTCAAGTCACTGGGATTATGTCTATAGATAGTTGTTGATTTCTTAATAAATCTTTAACCATCTATTAAAACAGTACCGTAAATATGCCCAGAGACGCTAATAGTTCTGAGTGATTAGTGCTGATTTCTGAGTGAAGTCTAAATACTCAGGACTCAGAAATAGTGGTTTGGTTGGCGATACGCCTAGCGATCGCATGGAAATAGCGATCGTTCATCTCTTCGATCGTAACTTTGATTAAGGTTTGGTTATCAGTGGTGAAAACCCCCAAGCCTGTGTGGGAATTATCGACTATACCGAGTTTTTGCCATTCTTGACCCAGATGTTCCTGTAAGTATGATTCCCAAATTTCTTGTTGTTCTGATGCTATAGAAACTAAAATTCTGGCACCACCTTCGGCAAACAGTACCTCATCCAGGCGGTTTAACTGCGTTGTTGCTATTTCTAAATTGATTTCGGCACCAAGGTTTCCAGCAATACAACATTCGGCAAGTGCGATCGCCACTCCCCCCTCAGCAGAATCATGGGCTGAACGTATCCAACCATTACGAATTCCTTCCCGACAAACTTTTTGGACGCGGCGTTCCAAGTCAAAATCTACCCGTGGCGGTTTTCCGGCAACAGTATTGTGGATAGTAGCTAAATACTCAGATGCTCCCAAACTGATTTTGGATGCTAGAGGCAATCCGAGAAGATAAATCACATCGCCGGATGCTTGCCAACCTTGTCCACAAATTTTGGTGATATCGGGAATCAAGCCCACCATCCCCACTACAGGAGTGGGATAAATGGGTTGGGGAATGCCTTGAGAATCAAGGGTTTCATTGTATAAAGAGACATTTCCACCTGTGACTGGTGTCGCCAATTCTCGGCAACCTTCCGCCAAACCGCGACAAGCTTCTGCTAATTGCCAATAACCAATTGGTTTTTCTGGAGAGCCAAAATTTAGGTTATCCGTCACCGCCAGAGGTTCTGCACCCACACAGCTAAGATTGCGTGCAGCTTCTGCCACCACTGCCTTAGCTCCCTCGTAGGGGTCAAGATAAACATAACGAGGATTGCAATCGACTGTTGCTGCCACCCCTAATTTTAGATTTGGGATTTTAGATTTGAGATTGGGAATTTCTTCAAGAGGGCGCAACCGGATAACAGCCGCATCAGCGCCACCTGGTAGTATGACTGTATTATTCTGTACTTGATGGTCATATTGACGATATACCCAGTTCTTAGATGCGATCGTGGGTGTATCGAGCAAAGTTAACAGAATATCATTCCAATTTTGCACACCTCCTTTGAGTTCTATGCCAGAGGTTGTGCAAGCAGGTAAAGAATCAGGAGTCCATTCCCAAGCTTGACGAGCATATTCTGGCGGTTCTGCCAGCAATTCACGGTTATATAGTGGGGTGTTTTCCGCCAAAGCCTCGGCGGGAATTTCTGCTGCTACTCCACCCTGAAAAAGAATCCGCACAATGGGTTCAGCGATGACAGTACCAGCGACAACGGCTTGAAGTCCCCAACGATGGAAAATGTCGATTAATTCTTGCTCACGCCCTTTATGGGCAACAAACAGCATTCGTTCTTGAGATTCCGAAAGCAGATATTCATAAGGAACCATCCCCGTTTCTCTGGCGGGAATTTTGTCTAAATCTAGTTCAATTCCTACTCCACCTTTTGCCGCCATCTCTGAAGTAGAACACGTGATTCCAGCTGCTCCCATATCTTGGGCGGCGACAACTGCACCCGTTTTAAACGCTTCTAGACAAGCTTCAATTAACGACTTTTCCAAAAATGGATCGCCTACTTGCACAGCAGGCCGATCGTCTATTGACTGATCGCTTAATTCTGCACTGGCAAAACTTGCGCCTCCCATACCATCGCGCCCAGTGGTAGAACCAACATACAGCACGGGGTTTCCTAAGCCAGATGCCCCAGATTTAACAATTTCCTGGGTTTCCATTAATCCTAGTGCCATAACATTCACTAGGGGATTACCAGAATAAGCTGGGTCAAAGTAAACTTCGCCGCCAACGGTGGGTACTCCTACACAATTACCATAGTGTGAAATGCCCGCAACTACACCTTGAAACAACCTTTGAGTTTTGGCATCTTCTAGAGAACCGAAACGTAGGGAATTTAATAGAGCAATGGGACGCGCACCCATTGTAAAAATATCTCTAAGAATACCGCCTACTCCCGTTGCTGCACCTTGAAATGGTTCTACAGCTGATGGGTGGTTGTGAGATTCAATCTTAAAAGCTAGTTGGAGTCCGTCACCCAAATCTACAACACCAGCATTTTCACCAGGCCCTACGAGGATGCGGGGCCCCTTAGTAGGAAATTGTTTGAGTAGAGGCCGAGAATTTTTGTAACAGCAATGCTCTGACCACATTACCCCGAACATTCCCAGTTCAGCTTTGTTAGGATGACGGCCTAACCGACGGACAATTTCTGCGTATTCTTCTGGTTTAAGACCTTCAGCAGCGATTTCTTGAGGGGAAAAAAAAGCAGGAGATGTGGCGGTCATGGAAATTATGCACCAATTGTACAGAGCATTATTCTACCGATTTACTTGCCCTGTAGGTGGATTTGTTAGCATGGTTCATAACTATATAACGCTGAAAATTTAAAAAAATAAATAAATTTACTTAAAGATACATATTTTTGTACACCTAAAGAGAGATTGTATTCAACACTGAATTACTGGTAAATATACTGATAAAAGTGAAGTAATAAAATTTTATTCCCTTGTAATATGCATAGGTCATTTCCAGATTATAGAAATGGCTATCAGCCTGTCAGATGCTCTACTAGTTGAATGCAGAAAAAATTCATAGGATGCGATGCGATCGCAAGTTTTAATGCCCTGCAATCTAAATTATCTCGTTGGCATTTCATTCGCTTGAAGTGACTCATATAACAGCAAACTCAATCACTGAGTGGCTTTTGAAGAAAGGATTCTGGAAATTTATTTTTTTGAGAAACTACTCATTCCAATTAGTAAATTGACCGCACTAAATCTAATAGCGAGGATTTTGATCATGCCTAAACTTACCGTTCCACCCAATTTCATCGGTACCCCCGGTTCTGACACTCTGATTGGAGAACAATTAAATGCATCTCCAGCAATAGGTATTGATATTTTAACTGGAGGTTTCATTTGTACGCGCTCAGGGAATGACACCGTTCAGGGCACGGGTACTGGTAGCATCGGCGGCATCGGCGGCTCCATTGAGGGTGGGAATGCCAATGGCATCGCTAACCGTGGCAGTCTGAATACAGGAAATGGAAAAGACGCGATCGCTGGCATCGGTAACGGTGGCAACGGCAGCAACGGCAATTTCGACACCATCAGCGCTAACGGTAATGGCGGAACTGGGGCTGGAATAGCCAACAATAACAATATTAATGCAGGAGATGGAAATGACACGCTTGTCGGCATTGGTACTGGCGGTAACGGCGGCGGACAAGGCGGCGGTCTAAGCGACTTCATCGGCGGCAATGGCGGAACTGGGACTGGAATAGCCAACACTAGCAATATTAATGCAGGAGACGGAAATGACACGATTGTCGGCACTGGTATTGGCGGTAACGGCGGAAATGGAAATCGCTTTTTAGAGGGCGGCAACGGTGTTGCTGGGACTGGTATAGCTAACAGTGGCAAACTGCACACTGAGAAAGGACAAGACACGATTATCGGTACTGGTACTGGCGGCAATAGCGGCGGCGGTTACCACAACGGCACAGCCGGATATGGAATTGGCATCGCTAACAGTGGCGAACTGGACACCGGGGAAGGACAAGACACGATTATCGGCACTGGTACTGGTGGCAGTTACGGTTACTATAACAGGGGTGCTGGGATCGGCATTGCTAACACCGGGAGTCTGAATACAGGGGACGGAGAAGATAAAATCGCTGGCAATGGCACTGGTGGCGACGGCGGAGCCGGCATGATTGGTAGCCTCGACGGTAAGGGGATTGGCATCCTTAACAGTGGTAGTCTGAATACCGGATACGGTGAAGACATAATCGTCGGTACTGGTACTGGTAGCATCGGCGGCGGGTTTCCAGGCAGGGGCGGCGACGGAGGTGCTGCAATGGGCATCCTTAACAGTGGCAGTCTGAATGCAGGGGAAGGAAATGACACGATCGGCGGTACTGCTACTGGCGGCATCGGTGGCGATGAATTGAGGAGTGGAAACGGCGGTACTGCAACCGGCATCTTTAACAGTGGTAGTCTGAATGCAGGGGGCGGAAATGACACGATCGCCGGTACTGGTACTGGTGGCATGGGTGGCGCTGGTAATTACGGTGGTAATGGCGGTAGTGCGACTGGCATTAGCAATAGTGGCAAACTAAATACCCAAGACGGTGAAAACACTATCATTGGCAGAGGCACTGGTGGCATCGGCGGCAACGGTGGCGGTGGCATTGGTGATGGCGGTGCTGGAATCGGCATCCAGAACATTAAAGATGCCACTATTACTACAGGGTCAGACAAGGACATAATTACTGGTTATGGGAACAGTTCTGGAACAAACTCCACTGCATTTGGCATCGTCAACGATGGAATAATTGATACTGGCAATGGTTCTGACAAGCTTACTGGACAGGCAACAGCGTCAATTGGTGGTACAGCATACGGTATTTATGGAGAAGGAATCATCAAGACTGGCAACGGCAATGACCAAATTATCGCCAACAGCACCCTAGATGGAGTTCAGCAGAAAGTCACCATCGGTGGCGGAATCAATATTGCTTTAGGTGCTGGGAATGACTACTTTAAAGGATTTGGTACTGCAACTGTTGATGGCGGAGATGGTTTTGACACCCTCGATCTCAGCGCTTTCAATCGCTCTGAACTCTTTGTATCTGGGGTTATGTCGGGCAATACCCTTAATGCCAATATCACTTTCAACAGCAATGGAAACTCCATTATCTTGTCTACGACAGGCTTTGAGAAATTTATCTTTGCAGATAGCTCTTTCTGCTACAGCAGTATGGCAAACGAGGCATAGGTTTGGGAATTCCTCCGTCTCGTGTTTTACCTTGTAAGTGTCTAATCAATGTTATTTGCTCTTAAGGTGACAAATTATCTACTAGCGTATATATTCTTAGTTCCAAATTTGCATAGATTTACTGTGACTCAGAGATTATTCGGGTGTATGCAGTTTAGCTGTAACAATCAAGTGACGAGAATCACACATATCTATGATTATGATCGTCTCTCTGCGATCGCTAACTAGGCATAATTAATGACAACTGAACTCTAGCCGAGTCATTAATAGGGAACACACTTAATTGCCGACAGCCTTAACTAAGGACTGTCGGTTTTTTATGTCTGTATATCCTTCATCCTTTGAGAAATGCCCCATAACTATCTACTTAAATAAATTTCCCCACAACTGGTTGGTAACTTGACAGATATTTTGCCACAGCCACTACCAATTGTGGGGAGGGTATGATCAAATTCGGTATCTTATCCCTATCGAGTGCTAGTATCTTGCACTCACTCTACTAGATTGGAAGTATACTCCTACAACCAACACACACTTTGTATTAAGACATCGCTTGGATGATGTAATCAAAGTAGGGTGCTGCTTCAGCAGCGTCTTCCGCACTCAATAAGCCAAGAGAGGCTGTTTTGAGGGAATTGATAGCTTCTACCATTCCAGGCACGGGAACGCCCAATGAATTGTACATTTCCCGCACACCAATCAAACCGATTTTTTCAATCGGCTCTTTGTCGCCAGCAAGCACACCATAAGTAATTAGACGTAAGTACCAGCCAAAGTCACGGATACATAGAGAGCGTTGGCGTTCTCCGTAAGCATTACCTCCGGGGGAGATAAAGTCAGGACGCTTCTGCCAAAGTTGTTTGGTTGCTTCTTGAACTATCTTTTTTTCGTTTTCGGCTAAGGTAGCCGCAATCCGCGTCCGTTGTACGCCGGTTTGCAAAAAGTCTTTGATATTTTTAAGTTCGCCACTGCTGGGATAACGCAGTTCGTCGTCGGCTTTGAGAATAACTTGGCTAATTACAGTCATGATGATTGAAATCACCTGAAATATTATCTGTTAGTTTAGCGAGTCGGAGGTACACAAGTGAAGAGATAGGAGCTACTTATGTATTGAATTGAAACTTTTGGGGAATGGGGAGTGGGATGTGGGGAGTGAGGAAGCAGGGGAAGCAGGGGGAGAATTCGTAACTCCTAACTCTTCACGGGCTAAACGCCCCGCTACCGCTAACGGAACTGTTTGGCCCAATGCCCCATGCCCAATAACAAATGACAAATGACTAATGACTAATGACTAAAATAATTTGGCAACAGGGTGAATTAATTGAAGTAACGATCGCTAACCTGAGTGATACAGGTGATGGGGTGGGACGCGCTGATGAGCGTGTAGTGTTTGTCCCAGATACTGTACCGGGCGATCGCGCCATTATTCGCTTGGTTCATGTTAAACCAAAATACGCCCACGGGAAGCTCCACGAGCTATTAGAGCCATCTCCCCACCGTATCCGACCCAATTGTATTGTGGCGGATAAATGCGGTGGTTGCCAGTGGCAGCATGTTAATTATGACTACCAGCTAGTAGCCAAGCAAAATCAAGTTATCCAAGCTTTAGAACGCATTGGTGGTTTTGTCCAACCACCGGTAAATCCGGTACTCGCCGCCCCTTCTGCTTTAGGCTATCGTAATAAATCTACATATCCTTTGGGCATATCGGCAACAGGACAGGTACAAGCTGGTTACTACCAAAAAGGTAGTCACCAATTAATTAATTTAAATCAATGTCCAGTTCAAGATGCGCGATTAAATCCCTTACTTGCCGAAGTTAAGCAAGATATTCAACGACAAGGTTGGCAAATTTATGACGAACAGCGCCATCGGGGAAAAATTCGCCATCTGGGTTTACGCATTGGCCGACACACTGGAGAAATGTTGTTGACTTTGGTGGTGAAAGACTGGAATTTATCAGGAATTGAAACCCAAGCACAGGAATGGTTAAAGCGTTATCCGCAGTTAGTGGGAGTGTCGCTCAATCGCAATGGCGATCGCACAAATGCTATATTCGGATCAGAAACTCGTTGCATTGCTGGAGTCCCCCACCTGCGTGAAAACTTTGCTGGACTGGAATTTCAAGTACGCCCAGATACATTTTTCCAAGTGTATACAGAAACAGCAGAGGCACTATTGCAGATAATTCAATCAGAACTCAATCTTCAAGGGCATGAGTTGCTAGTTGATGCCTACTGTGGTATTGGGACTTTAACTTTACCCCTCGCCAAAAAAGTACGGATTGCTACAGGATTAGAAGTGCAACCAGCAGCAGTAGAACAAGCTATTTTGAATGCCCACCGCAACGGAATTGATAATGTGACATTCCAAGTCGGCGCAGTAGAGAAATTGCTTCCCAAAATGGGCACAATACCAGAAGTAGTAATACTCGATCCGCCACGTAAGGGGTGCGATCGGGCTGTCATCGACACTTTACGGCAACTGAAACCATCTCGGATAGTTTACGTCAGCTGTAAGGTATCTACCCTAGCCCGTGACCTGAAATTGCTTTGTGAAGATGGACAATATACCATCACACGGGTACAACCTGCTGATTTTTTTCCTCAAACTGCTCATGTTGAAGCTGCCGCATTTCTTGTGCTATCAGATTTGCACAAGGATAGTAATTCCTTTACAAAAACTGAAATTTGAAAATTTTAGTCTAGTGCATACTAAAGATGCTAAAATTGAATTAAGCTGAAAATAAAAATTCTTTTTCGTTTAAATAAATTCAAGTTGCATAGGTTCTTATAAATATGAATTGGATTGTGTAAATGAGAAATCGGCAATTAACTAGAGTATCCCAATACTCGGTCAAATTACTAGCATCTTTTTAAGTTGCTAACATCATTATCAAAACTATTGCAGCCGTTATATATCCAAACAATCTCAACTCATACTATAGGGCTAATGCTCCCTAGCATTTTCAAAATTTAGTTTTAAAGACGCAAGTTTGAAGGCAGCATGACCACCTCAAGTTTTATCAGGGTGCCTGTAATAGCAAACTGATGTCTAGCTAACTGAAAGCTATGGGGTTTCTCTTGTGATTACAATTTCACTCCGTCCAGTTGCACGTTATTGGGGCACTATTAGTTTTGCCTCAACCCTCTACCTTTGTCCAATCTTAGATTTACTGTTGGCAGAAATTCCAGCAAAATTACAAGCAGAACTGCGGCTAGGACTTCAAGAAGCTCTAGTAAATGCAGCTAAACATGGCAATAATCTTGACCCCAGTAAAACAGTTGTAGTCCGTTTTTCTTTAATTGATAATCAATATTGGTGGATAATATCAGACCAGGGTAGTGGCTTTACTCCTTCATCTGCTATTGAAGAAGAGCCAACAGACTATTTACCACCAGATGAATCAGAAAGTGGTCGTGGTTTATGTCTTCTCCATCAAATTTTTGATCAGGTAGAGTGGAACCGCAAAGGCACAGAATTAAGGCTTTGTAAACAAATGGAAACTCGCCGGGGACTATCTCTGCGACGATAAAAGGGGGAGTGGGGAAAGTTATTAATTGATTGTTTTTTACTAACTATTCCCTATTCTTTACTTCCCATGAGGGAGTAGGGAATTGTGAGTTGGGAATGGGGAAAGTTATTATTTGATTGATTTTTATTCCCCATTCCCCATTCCCCATTATCTACTTGCCGTGAGTTGGACAGGGAGGCGCGGAAATTGAGCGATCTAACCAACCAATTGCCTGTTCTAATCTAGCTTGAGCTTCTTGTGGCTGATTCTTTAAAAGATACACAATTGCTGCTGCCACTTGTTCATTAGCGCGGGAATTGCGGTTAGACTTGAGGCGATGCCAATCGTTAGGGGAAATACTCAGTCTTTCCATGAGAGCTTGAGCTAGTTCCAGAGTACTAAGTTCATTCAGTTGACTGGTTTTCGGCAGCTGGGTAGATTGGGACATAACTATTGGCACATTTGCATTTACTTCTACTTTACTACTTGTAAATGAAGCCGCCAAAACAATCACAGTCGTCAGCAGAAAATCAAGAACCAGATTTTGAACAAGAATTAGAGGAAGTAGAGCGATCGCTCGTATCCTTAAAAGAACGTTACGATCAAGTGCAACGCGATCGCCAACAACAGGCACAATGGCAACAGCGCCGCGATCAACTAAAGCACAATAAATCTCAGACTCCAGAAATCAAAGCAGAGTTACGGCACATTCAACAGCAGTTGGAAAGGCTAGAACTAAACTTAGAAAGCCAGCTATTTTCTTGGCGTAGCCTCAAAAAACCTTTCTGGCAAGTCGTCCGCTTTGGTGGAATGGGCGTTATCATAGGCTGGATATTAAAGTCTTATGCTGGGTAAATATGGTAAATCGACGGATTGCAGAAATATTGCGAAGTGGCCAACCTGATGAGTCCCTCCAAGTTCAAGGCTGGGTGCGGACGAAGCGCGAGTCCAAAGGGTTTGCTTTTATTGAAGTCAATGACGGCTCATCACTAGCTAATTTGCAAGTCGTCATCAATCAGGATTTGCCAGATTACGAAGCTATATTGAAAAAACTGAATACAGGTGCTGCTGTTGAGGCTACAGGGGTACTAGTGGCTTCTCTTGGTAAAGGACAACGAATTGAGTTGAAAGCCGAGTCCGTGAAAGTTTACGGCGAAGCTGATCCCGATACATATCCCCTACAAAAGAAACGCCATTCCTTTGAGTTTCTGCGAACCATTGGACATTTGCGATCGCGGACTAATTCTTTTGGTGCAGTTTTCCGTGTCAGAAATGCTTGTTCGGCAGCAATTCACCAATTTTTCCAAGAAAGAGGGTTTTTATGGGTACACACCCCTATCATCACTGCTAGCGACTGTGAAGGCGCAGGTGAACTGTTTAGCGTTACCAGTTTAGATTTAAAGAATATCCCCCGCACAGAAAACCAAGCAGTAGATTACAGCCAAGACTTTTTTGCGAAACCCACATATTTAACAGTTAGCGGCCAGTTGGAAGCGGAAGTGATGGCAATGGCGTTTAGTAACGTCTACACCTTTGGACCTACCTTCCGTGCAGAAAATTCCAATACTTCCCGCCACCTAGCAGAATTTTGGATGGTTGAGCCGGAAATGGCTTTTTGTGACTTAGAAGGCGATATGGATTTAGCTGAGGCGTTTCTCAAACACATTTTTAAATATGTGTTGGAAACTTGCCCAGAAGATATGGAATTTTTCAATGAACGCATTGATAAGTCTGTGTTGGCAACAGCCGAAAATATTATTAATAATCAGTTTGAGCGCTTAACTTATACAGAAGCCATCAAAGTTTTAGAAAAAGCTGATGTTAAATTTGAATATCCTGTGAGTTGGGGTTTAGATTTACAATCAGAACACGAACGCTACTTGGCTGAACAACAGTTTAAAAAGCCAGTAATTGTTACAGATTATCCAGCGCAAATCAAAGCTTTTTATATGCACTTGAACGACGATGAAAAAACCGTCCGCGCAATGGATATTCTCGCACCCAAAATTGGCGAGATTGTAGGTGGTTCCCAGCGTGAAGAACGCCTAGAAGTTTTAGAACGCCGCGTGTTAGCGCAAGGATTAAAGCCAGAAGAATTGTGGTGGTATCTTGATTTACGTCGTTATGGTACTGTTCCCCACGCTGGCTTCGGACTGGGTTTTGAACGACTCGTGCAATTTATGACGGGTATGGGAAATATCCGCGATGTGATTCCTTTTCCGCGTACACCACAAAGTGCTGAATTTTAGTTAAATTTGTAAACCTGGCCATTTATAATCCAATACAGTTCAGATAAGACCAAAAAACTTGTAGAGAAGGCTATTTATCGCGTCTCAAAGCCCACGATTTTGTACAAGTAGCGCTTTGAACCGTATTGATTTATAATCGCCAGGTTTTTAAATTTTGGGGCTCAACAAAAATCCAGTTAAAAACATTTATCATCAACCTACAAGACCAAACAACTGATAAAATCCGGCAAAAGGCCAGAATTTCAGGAAGAGTAGTTTTGGATGAAAAAGCCTCTACTGTAAAAGATGAAGTTGTAGTGGAGAAAATTAAGCGATCGCTCCTAGCTTGGAGAGTTCCTCCATCTACAACTGGCAAAGTTGTCTTAACCTTGCGGATTCACATTCAACTTGTAGAGACGGGTAATTTCGCCTCTCTATCAATTGCTAGACGTGTTAGGCGTTTTAACCTGACGTGCCATGTCTAGGTAAGCACTCATATTTGCACCTGGACGGCGACGACCATTAGAGCTAGTAGTCGAAGGAGCAAGATATTTTGGTGCAAAGGTGGTTTCAGCAGGTGTTTTTGGGCTAGCAGTGGTGGCTGCTTTAGCGGGTTCAGCTTTGACAGCTTTACCATTCTGAGATGCTTCTACTTTGGTCTTTGTCGCAGTTGTGGTTACTTTAGCAGTTTGAGGTTCAGGGCTTTTGGCAACCGGAGATACTGCTGGTGTCGCAGCCTTACCGTTTGATGGTGCTGGTTTCGGTTGACTGGTTGCTTCGTCCAGTTCTAAAAAGTAACCATTGCTTTGTTTTTTACCAGGTAACAACCCAGTCACGAAACCAAGAATCCCAGTCACGAAACCGAGAATCCCTGAAATTAACTTTTTGATAAAATCCATTACAATTACTCCTGCCTTGTATATTTGGAACTCGACCGTAATTGTTAAAAATTACGAAAAAATGTAACATTTTCTGCTTTGGTGTCAACTCGTTCTGGTGACAACCCTTATAGATTTGTGCTTAATCAACATTGTAGTAAAACTATAGGGCAAATGTTCTTTATGCAAGCACTTGCGACCTTCATACACCGAGAACTAATTATTAAATTTTACTGTAACTAAGAGCAAGATTCTGAAAGCAAGCTTTATAAAAATTAACACTTCTTCGTTTGAAAATTATTGATTGCAAAAAAGCAAGCGGTTTACTTTTAACCAGTGGGAGGAGTGTCATAGATTGTTCGCAGATAGCAACAGCACTCAGTTACATTTTGTACAGACTTCATTCAGCCAGATTTGAGAGATGAATACTGAAAATCAGCAGCGCAATCCTGTGCTATTGGTACACGGCATTGACGATAGGGGGGCGGTTTTTCATAAAATGGCAGGTTACTTAGGATTACAGGGGTGGTCTGTATATTTTCTGGATCTGGTTCCTAATAATGGTGATGTGGGCCTTGATAAATTGGCAAAACAGGTAGCCGATTATGTTACAGACACCTTTGAACCAGAACAAGAGCTAGATTTAATAGGCTTTAGTATGGGAGGAATTGTCAGCCGTTACTATATCCAGCGACTGGGAGGAATTAACCGCATTCAGAGATTTATTACCATCTCTTCACCTCATCATGGAACAGTGGTTGCTTATGGTTCCCAGCGTCCTGGTTGCGTGCAAATGCGTCCCGACAGCATTTTTCTCAAGGATTTAAATTCTGATGCTGTAATATTGGAGCAATTAGATTTTACTTCGATCTGGACACCTTATGATTTGATGATTGTCCCAGCGAATAGTTCACAAATGCCCGTAGGAAGCGAAGTAATAGTACCAGTTGCCCTACACCCTTGGATGCTAACAGACCCAAGGAGTTTAGCAGCAGTAAAAGCAGCTTTAACAAAGCCTATTAAGCTGCCCTTCCTTAAAAAAGCATCCAGTTAGTAGCCAAGATACTTACCACCCTGAATCTATTCATCTTTAAATTACGAATTACGAATTACTTAAGTTCTATCCCCAATTTGCGTATGTTCGTAACTCCCAAAAATCGCTTCTGGGTGACGATAATACTTGAATTCCATAAGGTTATAAAAAGGATCTTCTAAAAAGAAAGTGCGATGTTCAAGAGGAGAACCAACAAAGCGATTTTTGGTTTCTTCACGAAAAAGTAGCTGTTGTTGTTGTGCCCTTTCTAGTAAGTCTTGCCAGTCACGTTCTTGGGTAAAAATTAGCCCAAAGTGTCTGGGATATATACTGTGTTGCGGTATCAAGGGTTCTTTGGTTACGTGAGCCACTAGTTGATGACCATAGAGATTTAGAATCAGCGCGTGATGGTTTTCACGACCAGGAATACAGCCCAATCCATCTACGTAATATGCTTTTGTTTGGGCAATGTCAGTCACAGGGAAAGCAAGATGGAATATAGTTTGGCTCATAGCTTTTGGGAAAGATATTAGTAGTTGATGCTATCTACAATTTATTCTGTTAAGTTTTGATTGTCGTCAACTTGAACACAGTTTTAGCTGACAATAATTTATATCCTTAATCCTTATAACTAAAACTAGGGACTGAGTACAACTTGAGTCACCGCACCTTGGACTAAGGACTTCGCCCTACATTTACATAATTGACACTTAATTCTTTAGGTGACTCTTTTCTCTTGTGCAGGTATATTAATTTATGTTTGCCTGGGCAAAACACTCAGTAGCTTAGGTTTAAGGGCTAACAAATTTATGATAGATGGTGTGTTGAGAACTTTACGCACCATAATAAAGTGCTTTGGATCAGTTATTAGAAGAATCCACTCAACTAAACAAAATTTTTGCATTTTGTTTAATCCACCTCCTTTAATAAATATTGCAGTCTATATGTAAGACGTTGTTTGTAGTTTTACACTCAGCTTTGAGGGTGATGGGATGCAATTTAGTTAACAATACAAACATATTACTTTAACTGGAGAGGTTTCAGGAACTAAGCACTAAGCATGACAAATTCGTTATTCTGTTCATGTTAAGACAAAATTACTCATGATTAATTGCTGATGTCATCCTTAATTGATTCTGTTAATCCCTGGTTGGTGGCAGTAGTATTAAACACAATTCTATTGGGTTTAGCTTGGATTGCCCCGAAAAAGCTACTTACGCCTGCTGGGTCATTTCATGCGTGGTTTCTGGCCATCCTAATTTGGGTAACTCTAGGCTGGCAAGGATATACAGTAGTAATGTTCTATTTTCTGGTTGGTTCTGGTGTTACCCGCATCGGTATGGCGCAGAAAGAGGCTGAAGGAATTGCCGAAAAGCGTTCTGGGGCAAGGGGCCCTGAGAATGTCTGGGGTTCAGCTTTGACCGGGGCGCTGTGTGCCTTGGGAGTAGGGATAATAAATTCGGGATTTCTTGAACTTAGTTCCCAATCTTTAGTTCCCAATCTCCAGTCTCTATTATTACTAGGCTATGTAGCGAGTTTCAGTACCAAACTAGCTGACACTACTGCAAGTGAAGTTGGTAAAGCGTATGGTAAAAGCACCTTTCTAATTACCACACTCAAACCGGTGCCTCGCGGTACAGAAGGAGCGGTCAGCTTGGAGGGGACTTTAGCTGGTATTGTGGCTTCTGTAGCGATCGCATTTGTTGGTTGGGGAGTTGGTTTAATCGATCTATTAGGAGTCGCTTGGTGTGTACTGGCAGCATTTATTGCCACTAACTTAGAAAGTGTGATTGGGGCAACACTGCAATCTAAGTATACCTGGCTGACCAATGAGGTAGTAAATATTTTTAATACATTAATCGGTGCGATCGCGGCTGTGCTACTTTCCTGGACATGGGTAAATATCATTAAGTAGATTGAGCATTGGGCATTGGGCATTGGGTAAAACGATTCCTCTTCTGTGAGTTCTGAGTAAAGAAGTGAGATTCTCCACTCAGCACGAAGCAAGGTCTAAAGGCCCCGCTACTGCTAACAGCGCCCAATACCCAATACTCATGAGAGCCAGTGGTAGAAAATAAGCAATCTGCTTTACTACTGCACTACCGATGATATTTTCAATCCTGTTTTGTCCCCGCTAGACTGTAAACATAATCATGGAAAATTATTGTATTGAGTAGCTATATAATTTTTTGACCGTTTAGATGTAATTAGTTCATGGAATCTTTATCATTGTTATTCATCAACGACCAGATGATCTCTATATGATTTAATTTAAAAGTCCTATAAGTGTTTAACCATTTTCACATAATTAATTCATGGAATCTTTATCATTTTTGACAATTAATGACCAAATAATTTCTATTGAGGAAGCTGTAAAGTACCTGCAAGCCTCTGGAAAATTGGGGCAGTTCATTGGGGATATTCTCCGCCAGCACGTAATTGAGCAAGAAATCCGAACACGAGACGATATTGAAATTGGTACAGCAATAACCGAACAGTCCATTATTGACTTTAGACTGAAAAATCAACTGACCGATCCTCAAAGTTTTCAAGAATGGTTAAAAACCAATAACACAGATTATGCCGCATTCCATACATCAGTTACTTTTGGTTACAAGTTAGAAAAGCTGAAAGCTGTAGTCACGGAAGCAAAAATCCAAGAATATTTTATTGAGCGCAAAATCTTTTTGGATCGGGTGGTACTTTCTCGGATAGTTGTTAATAATCGAGAATTGGCAGACGAACTACAAACCCAAATTGAAGAAGGAGGTAGTTTTGAGCAACTAGCTAAAGAGTATTCACTTTCAGATGACCGAATTGTGAACGGCATGATGGGAATAGTCAGCCGAGGAAGTATGCCGGATATATTACGGGCAGCTATTGATGTGGCAAGTCCTGGACAATTAATAGGACCAATAGAAATCGTTGGCAAAGACTCTCCACAAGGAGAAGGACCTTATGGTTTGTTTCGAGTAGAACAATTTCTGCCAGCGTCTTTAGAAGATACTCAACTCAAGCAAGCACTACAAAATGAGTTATTTGAGAAATGGCTAGCAGAGAAAATTCAAAAACTGACAGTCAAGCTACAAGTGAGTTAAAAATTCTGGATAATGAATCTTTACGATTAAAAGTGCTAGCTTCTTTGCCCTGGAATCAGCCGCCGCTATGCTGGCTGACTCCCGAACAACAATCCCAATTGGAAAATGAGTGTCAAACTCGTCAGTATCGTTTGGGAGAAAAAATTTGGTCTAACGATGTCGGTCGTTACCAATTCTTAATTGTGGCTGGAAAAGTTCGCTTACGAGAAGAGGGAGTTGGCAAACCTTTGGCAGCCCTAGAAGTGGGAGATTGGTTTGGTGATTTACAAAAGTTGTCTGCGGATTTTAAAGCTGTAGCTGCTAGCAAAGAAGTAATAGTAGTGTGTTGGGATACAGCCCTGTGGACAGGATTTTCTAACCCACAAATTCAGGAATTTTGGCAAGTCTTACCAGTGGATATGGAGGGAGAAAGAGAGACATTTTCCTTCTCTTCCACCCCTTCAGTCAGATCAGTCTCAGATGGGACTTCCAGCCCTCATAGCCTCCAGCCCCAAAAACGACTTCCAGCCGCGAATTTAATCATCTCAAATTATCCATTTGTTGCTAGCTGGAACACTGCGGCTGCTTGTTTAACAATGGTGGCGCAACAGCTAGAAAACTCTGTGCAACTGGAATGGGTGCAACGTCAACTCAGAGGACAACGCCCAAAACAGGTTGTGGAAGCAGGAGAAAAGTTAGGGTTAGTGTTACGGCGGTTACAAGTGAGTTGGGGTGAGTTGCGACAACTGTCATTTCCAGCTTTACTATTGTGGAATTCTGACTCACCCCAGAGTCCATCCTGGGTGGTAGCTTATGGAGTTAAGGGCGATCGCTTAATTATCGCTAACCCTCTAAATCCCGATCGCATTTGTGAAAGCTTACCGCAATCAATCGTTGAGGCATCGTGGGATGGACGATTGTGGCAAGTAGAACTGATATCTAAACAAGAAACATTTAATCTCAGTTGGTTTACCCCAGCAGTTTGGAAGTATAAGGGATTACTAACAGAAGTATTATTAGCATCTTTTACCTTGCAGCTTTTAGGGCTAACAACACCACTAATTACGCAAGTAGTTATTGATAAAGTGATGGTGCAGGGGAGTTTGCCGACTCTTGATGTCATGGCGATCGCACTTCTTTGTGTAGCCATATTTGAGTCCGTACTTGGCATTCTGCGCCTATTCATCTTTACCCATACAGCCCGTCGTCTGGATTTAAGTTTATCAGCACAGCTATTTCGCCATCTGATGCGTTTGCCTTTGGCTTATTTTGAGTCGCGGCGCGTCGGAGACACAGTAGCACGAGTCCAGGAACTCGAACAAATTCGTCAGTTTCTCACGGGTACAGCATTAACTGTGATTCTGGATAGCATCTTTGCTGTGGTGTACCTGGCATTGATGTTTTACTATAATGTCCCACTCACCTTTGTAGCTTTAGCAGTACTGCCGCTATTTGCGACTTTGACGATAGTTGCAACACCAATTCTGCGTAACTGGCTCAACGAAACTTTTAACCGGAGTGCTGATAGTCAATCCTTTTTAGTAGAGACAATCACGGGGATTCATTCCGTTAAAGCCCATGCAGCAGAACCAGTAGCCCGCGATCGCTGGGAAGGCTTATTTGCTCGCTTCATCCGCACAGGTTTTAAAGCCTCTACCACCTCCAATATCAGCAGCAACATTGGTGACTTCCTCACTAATTTTTCCACCATGCTGATTCTCTGGTTTGGAGCCAAATTAGTCATCGAACAAAAGCTCACAATTGGACAGTTAGTTGCCTTTCAAATGCTATCTGGCAGAGTTACGGGCCCACTTTTGCGCTTAGTACAGTTATGGCAGACCCTCCAACAAGTGCTACTTTCTGTAGATCGCATTGGTGATATTCTCAACGTCTCCCCAGAAGCTGAACTAGGAACTGGTCTAGTGTTACCACCTCTGAAAGGACAAGTCACCTTCGAGCAAGTATTTTTCCGCTACCGACCGAACTTTGAAGCAATTCTGCGGGGAATCTCTTTCAATGCTGAACCAGGGCAATTTGTTGGCATTGTCGGACGTAGCGGTTCTGGTAAAAGTACCTTGTCTAAACTATTGCAACGCCTCTATCAAATTGAATCAGGACGCATCCTCATTGATGGTTTTGATATAAAAAGTGCCGATTTAGCCTCACTGCGGCAACAAGTTAGTGTAGTTCTCCAAGAAGACTTTTTATTCAACGGTTCCATTTTGGAAAATATCACTCTCGGTACTCCCGACATTACCGCAGAACAAGTGGTAGAGGCGGCAAGACTAGCAGTAGCACACGACTTCATCAGTCAATTACCCTACGGTTACGAAACCAATGTGGGTGAACGCGGTACAGCTTTATCTGGCGGACAAAGACAACGTATTGCCCTTGCAAGGTTATTTCTTTCCCAAGCGCCGATTTTAGTTTTGGATGAAGCTACCAGCGCTTTGGATAGTGAAACTGAACAACAAGTACTACAAAACCTGCAAAAAGTTTCCGCTAACCGTACTGTGTTTCTGATTGCTCACCGTTTTGCCCCTCTCAAACGCGCCGATTTGATTTTGGTATTAGAACAAGGCGTGATTGCCGAACGTGGGACTCACTCAGAGTTATTGCAACAAAAGGGTTTGTATTGGTCACTATATCAACGGCAGCAAGCAAATATTTAGTAAGCTTTTAACTTGTGCTTATTTGAGCCCTGAAAAGCCGCTTAAAGATAGGCTTTGGCGAATGGAGTTATACTTCATTCGCCTTTTAAATTGCTTAAGTATGCAGAAAACTGTAATCTTACTTGCTAATTACGTGATTTTATAGTTAAGTGTATTTGTAGCACCTGTCTTACAAAGAAATATCTCCCGGCTCAATCCCTTATATATCAAGGATTTGAGTACTTTTTATGGTGCAAATTTACTTGAATATACGAGGTGAAACTACTAATGTTTTTTACCAAAGACTGTAACTCTATTAATGAAAATTCTGGTGTAAAAGCCAGCCTTGTATCATCAAAAAAATCTAATAGTTTTGATAATCAGAATAATGACTCTAGCTTCAGTCTGAGTGGTGTAAATAGTTTTAGATCCAGCGATCGCAGTAGTTATACTTCTACGGAAATCGACGCTTTCGGAGGTAAAAACAATTATGCCAAGAAGAGTAGTCTAAGCAACGGGAATGCTACTCAAGCGATCGCTGCTATTCAGCCAGACCTAATAGCACGTACCGTTTCAACTCCCAGTTCTGCCGCAGCTGGCAGTACTATTCAACTGAGCTATGAAATTGAAAACCAAGGCAATGCCAGTGCTGGTTATAGCTATACCAAGTTTTATCTGTCTCAGGATCTCTCTTTAGGGAGTGAAGATATATTTTTAGGCGATGACTATGTTGATAACATCCTATCTGGTTACTACAGATCAGAGTCAACCACACTCACCATCGGCAATAGCGTCGCCGCAGGTAGCTATTATTTGGTGTATCAAGCCGATGGCTATAACTATGTTGCCGAAAGCAACGAAAACAACAACGCTGTTGCTGACGTAATTAATATTACTAAACCAGACCTGATAGTACAAAATACCTCAAATCCCAGTTCGGCGGCGGCTGGAAGTAGCATTCAACTAAACTATCAAATCAAAAACCAAGGCAATGCCAGTGCTGTTGCTAGTAACACCAAGTTTTACCTCTCCCAAGATTTAAATATCGGAAACGAAGATTTGTACTTGGGCTATGACTACGTTAGCGGCATTGCTGCTGGTAGTTATAGTTCCGAGTCAACCACGCTCAGTCTTGGCAGTAACATCACTGCTGGGAATTATTACCTAGCATACATAGCCGATGCTGATGGGAATGTTGCTGAAAGCAATGAAACTAACAACGGTATTGCCGGAGTAATCACCATTACTCCAACTCAAAAATCAGACCTGATAGTTCAAAATACCTCAGCCCCTAGTACAGCATCAGTTGGTAGCACTATTCAACTAAGCTATCAGGTCAAAAATCAAGGCGTTGGTGGTGCTGTTGCAACTACCACCAAGTTTTATATATCCAAAGATACCGCTTTTAGTAATGACGATGTATTGTTAGGCTCAGATGGCGTTAACACTATTGCCGCAGGTGCTACTAGCTCAGAGACTGCATCGCTGATCATTAACAATGCGATCGCTACAGGTAACTATTACTTGCTCTATCAAGCTGATGGTGCAGGAAATGCAGTTGAGAGCAATGAAACCAATAACTTTGCTAGTAAAGCGATCGCTATTACCCAAGCAGACTTAATAATACAAAACGCTGTAGCTCCCAGTACAACAGCCGTTGGTAGCACCATTCAACTGAGCTATCAGGTGAAAAACCAAGGTGTTGGTGGTGCTGTTGCAACTACCACGAAGTTTTATATATCCAAGGATAATGCTTTTAGTAATGATGATGTGTTGCTCGGTTCAGATGCCGTTAACGCTGTTGCCGCAGGTGCTACTAGCTCAGAGACAGCATCGCTGATCATTAACAATGCGATCGCCGCAGGTAACTATTATCTGTTGTATAAAGCCGATGCTAATGGCAATGTTGGCGAAAGTAACGAAACTAATAATATTGTCAGCAAAGCGATCGCTATTAATGGCCCTAAACCAGACCTAATTATCCAAAATATTTCGGCTCCTAGTCTTGTTGACCCCGGTAGCTTAATCACTGTCAATTATCAACTAGCCAATCAAGGTACTGCCAGTGCTAGTTCTAGTACAACGAAGTTTTATCTTTCTAAAGATACGACCTTGAGCGGCGATGACACATACTTAAGCTATTCCCGAAGCTACTTATACTCTGGATTGGGCGCTGGTAAATATAGTTCAGAGTCTTACTCTTTAATACTCAGCAGTAATATTACTTTTGGAAATTACTACCTGCTATTACAAGCCGATGGCAATGGCGAGATTTTTGAAAGTAATGAAAACAACAATGTTACGGCCAAAGCAATTACGATTGCGGCACCAGACCTATTAATACAAAATCCTTCGGCTCCTGCTAGCGCCAACATTGGTACAACAATTCAACTAAGCTATCAGGTGAAAAATCAAGGTAATGGTAAAGCTGGTGTTAACACCACACGCTTTTATCTTTCTAAAGATACCAGCCTCAGTAGTGAGGACATTTCAGTCGGTTCGGATATTATCGGTATCTCTGACATTGCTCCCTCTGCTGTAATTTCCGAGTCTGTATCCCTATACCTTTCCAGCACTATTACTCCCGGTAGTTACTATCTCCTATACCAAGCTGATGGTTTTGGGTCATTGAGAGAAAGCAATGAAAATAACAACGTTGTTGCCAAAGCGATCGTAATTACTGCACCAGACTTAGTAATACAAAATGCTACGTCTGCTGCTAGTAGTGCTGCTATTGGTACTACATTCCTAGTTAATTATCAACTTAAAAACCAAGGTAATGGCAGTGCTGGAGGGAGTAAGACAAGTTTTTATCTTTCACGAGATACAACATTTGGTAACGATGATGATATCAGCTTAGGTACAGAAATTGAGGCTAGTGCTAGTCTGACACCTTCTGCCGTAATTTCTCGCTCTACTTCTATTACGCTTGCTCCTACTATTAGTGCTGGTAAATACTACCTGATATTTAAAGCCGATGGGCCAGGAAATGTCGTTGAAAGCAATGAAGGTAACAACAGCGTTTACATCACCACACCAATTACCTTAAATCCTATCAATGGTGGCGGATTTAACTCAACTACAGGTTATGGCTTAATTAATGCCGCAGCCGCAGTAGCGAAAGCTTTAGGTCAGAGTACGTTTGCTGATGTTCCTGACTTAGATGGTGATAATTGGGGAGCCGATGCAATTAAAGCACCGGAAGTCTGGGCAAAGGGATACACTGGTCAAGGTGTGATCGTCGCTGTAGTAGATAGTGGGGTGGATTACAATCACCCTGACTTGAACGCTAATATCTGGAAGAATACCAAGGAAATCGCTGGTAACGGCAAAGATGATGATGGCAATGGTTACATTGATGATGCCTACGGCTGGAATTTCGTTGGCAACAATAACAATACTCTAGATTTGGTAGATGGTCATGGTACTCATGTTGCTGGTACGATCGCGGCAGTAAAAAATAGCTTTGGTGTTACGGGTATTGCCTATAATGCCAAGATTATGCCAGTGAGAGTTTTTGATGATAATGGCACAAGTAATATTACTGCCATACCTAATGGAATTCGTTATGCAGCAGATAATGGAGCTAACGTCATTAACCTCAGTTTAAAAAGTCCTGCTAGTAATGAGCTACTCTCAGCAATTCAATATGCTGTTAGCAAAGGGGCAATTATCGTCTCAGCATCAGGCAACGATGGTGAGTCAGCACCAAGCTACCCAGCTCGCTATGCTAACCAGTTGGGACTTGCTGTTGGAGCAGTCTACTATGATAGGACATTGGCCTACTTCTCCAATCGGGCTGGAACAACTCCACTCACATACGTTACAGCTCCTGGAGGATACTTTGAAGGTGATGGGGATCTAGGAATTGGTATTTATTCGACACTTCCGGGTAACAAGTATGGTTTTGAAAGTGGAACATCTATGGCAGCTCCCCATGTTGCGGGTGTAGTTGCGCTGATGCTCAGTGCTAAGAAAAGTCTAACTGATGCCCAAGTGCGTCAGATTGTCACAACGACAGCAGCAAATAGCTTGGCATAGAATCATCCCTTAAGTGTCGTTTATCAAAGGTGAAATGCAATTTCTATACGCGGCAGAATGAGCAGCAAATGCCACTCATTCTGCCGCTTTTTTTATAATTAAGCGTATTCTAAATAGCTATTCACAAAAAGCATGATTCTCATAATAATTTTTTGGTAATAGAATTAGCATTTTATTATTAAATTTCATAGTAATTATTAACAATACGGCTTATTCACACGTTAGAACTTTTGTTAAACAAAAGTTCTAAGAATTTTAGCTGTTAAAAAGCATTTCTATTTTTGAGAAAAAACAATTATGCTCAATGATAATACTAATAACAATTTATTTTCTACTAATAAAAGCTTAAATTTTACTTCAATCTCTTCATTAGATACATTTAATACTAAGAATGACACCAGCCTCAACTTAAGCGGACGTAGTAGCTACAACTCAGCCGATTCTCATGTGCAGTTACTAAATAATAGTAACTACGAAAATAACAGTAACGCTACTACTAATGCTTTTACCACGCAAAGTTATAACTCCAACAATGGCTATGGCTTAATTAATGCAGCAGCAGCAGTGGCTAAAGCTACTAATCAGAATACCTTTGCTGATGTTCCCGATCTTGGTGGTAATAATTGGGGAGCAGACCTTGTTAAAGCACCAGAAGTTTGGGCACAAGGATACACAGGTAAAGGCGTTGTTGTCGCTGTTATAGATACTGGGGTTGACTATAACCACGAGGATTTAAAAAATAATATCTGGACGAATACCAAGGAAATTGCAGGTAACGGTATAGATGATGATGGCAATGGCTATATTGATGATAATTACGGCTGGAACTTTGCGGATCAAAACAACAACACGCTAGATAACAATGGTCACGGTACTCATGTTTCTGGCACGATCGCAGGAGAAAATAATAACTATGGTGTCACTGGTATTGCTTATGATGCCAAAATTATGCCTGTCAAAGTTTTGAATGAGTCTGGCTCTGGTTCCTATAGCTCGATATCTAAGGGTATTCGCTACGCTGTGGATAATGGAGCTAATGTGATTAACCTCAGTTTAGGAGGCACATCTTCCAATCGGACTCTGGAGTCAGCCATTAACTATGCCAGTAGCAAAGGAGTGATTGTTGTCATGGCAGCAGGTAATGATGGTGAATCAGAACCAGACTATCCTGCCCGCTATGCCTCCAAGTCGGGAATTGCTGTTGGGGCAGTAGACAAAAATAATAATATGGCTGATTTCTCTAACCGCTCTGGAACAAATCAAATTTCTTATGTCACAGCCCCAGGAGTCAAGGTTTATTCATCAGTTCCGAATAATCAGTATGCCACTTATAGCGGCACATCTATGGCTACTCCCCATGTGGCTGGTGTAGTTGCCCTGATGCTTAGTGCTAACCCCAGCCTGACTGATGCCCAAGTACGTCAGATTGTGGCAGAAACATCAGAAAATAGCACACAAAGTACAAACTCTAGTTTAAATATTTCTAATGTTAGTTCTTTGGCAAAGCAAGTGATGTCTACGACGGGCTACGCAGACACAGCAGCAAATAGTTCACAAATTACAATCTCTACTTTAAATATTTCTAATGTCAGTTCTTTGGCAAAGCAAGTGATGTCTGGCAACAACCTGCTACATATCGATGCACAAACCACAAATTATCTCACACCAGAGACTATTGCTAATTTTAATAATTCCGATGTCGGTTCTCTAATTGGTCAGGCAATTACAGAAACAGCAAAATATCTCACACCAGAGACTATTGCTAATTTTAATAATTCCGATGTCGGTTCTCTAATTGGTCAGACTGTTACAGAAACAGTAAAATATCTCACACCAGAGACTATTGCTAGTTTGAATAATTCTGATGTCGCTTCTCTAATTGGTCAGACTGTTACAGAAACAGTAAAATATCTCACACCAGAGACTATTGCTAGTTTGAATAATTCTGATGTCGCTTCTCTAATCGGTCAGGCAATTACAGAAACACCAAAATATCTCACACCAGAGACTATTGCTATTTTTAATAATTCTGATGTCGCTTCTCTAATCGGTCAGACTATTACAGGCATCAATACGGATAGCAATGATGATAACAAAAATGAGAATAATCTTGATTTTTGGAAACTACTAGAGGGTATGCAAAAACAAATGGATCAGTATAAAAAATTCTTAGGTATCGCTTAAAAATTATAGCGATTTGTAGTTCAGTCAAATATTGCTCGGTTAGAAAAATAAACCAAACCGCTCGTCTGTTGTGAATGAATTTAGGGGTTTAGCATTGCTAAACCCTTACGTTTTAGGTGTGGTTTGTGGGATGCGTAGGCATTGCTTTTGAAATAGCTATAAGAACAAGAGAGGCTATCAATCTACCTAACAGAAAATGCTTCATTGAACCGCCGCGTCACAGGCTCAGTGATGAATGTCAGAATTGACTTTTTACGAGTGACAATTTCACCTGTAGCAGACATACCTGGTGTAAATTCTACCTCTTGACCACGCACATTAACTGAATGTTTATTTAGCTTAATTCTTGTAGGAAAAACTAAACCCAATTCTTTATCAATAATTGCATTTGGACTGACTTGCATAACTTCGCCCTCCACAACGCCAAATTCCTGGAAGGGGAAAGTCGCCATTTTCACTTTTGCTTTCATTCCTTGACGAATAAATCCAATATCGCGGTTAAGAACTTTCACCTCTAGGAGCATTTCTTCCCCTTCTGGCAAAATTGACAGCAATTCTTCACCAGATTGGACTGGCCCCTTGGTAGCTTTGACTCTGTAAATCGTACCTGCAACGGGAGCCTCAATCGTTTCTAAAGCTTGCTGCTTCCTCGCCTGCTCTAATTGACCTTGAACAGTTGTCAGTTCTTCTTTACGTTTGTTGAACTGTGTCAATATTTCACTTTGGCGTTCTGATGCTACACGCTGGGCCTGACTGCGGGCAGAGTTGTAAGCTTGTTCTGCTTGGCGAATTTCTTGGGCTTGGGCAGCAATATCTTTTTCTAATGATGTGACTTTATCTTGAGCCTCTGTTATTCTATTCTGGGCGTTAGTCACTTCATCTTGCGATCTGGTAATTTCTGTCTTTGCACGAGTCAATCTTTCTTGAGCATCCAAGTAATCAACACGAGGTACAGCACCAGTAGTAATTAGGGTGCGTAAGCTTTTTTCCCTTTCTTGTGCAAGTGCCAAATTACTTTCAATTTTAATTCGGATGCTGTCTGCGTTGGCAAGGTTGGTTTTGGCATTAGCAAAGCTGCTTTTGGCATTAGCTAAGTTCTCTTGCAATCGAGTCAAGCGGACTTTGGCTTGATTGATGAGTGCTATTTGGCGATTTGCTTCTGCTTCTGCACCTGCTTGACGTGCTTGGTAGTCTTGCAGGCGGGAAGTTAAAAGTTCATCTTGTAGTTTCGTCCCAGTGGTTTTGCCTCCAAGACGTTCTGCATCCAAACGTTGCAAATCGTCTTGAATCAATCTAGTTGATTTGGCTAGGCGGGAAACATCAGTTATTTGTAAGTCAGGGTCTTTTTGAATCAGAATTTGACCTTTGGTGACGCGATCGCCTTCTTGCACTTTCACACCGACAATTGACCCCCCACCCAAGGATGTCACTGGTCTAACCTGTGTAGAAGCAATTAATTCCCCTGGTGCTGTTGCTACTTCATCTATTTGCGAGAAGTACGCCCAAGCGATCGCTCCAAATACAATGGCGCTCATTGTTCCCGCTAATAATCTCGTGTACAGGGGTGGCAATTCCTGTACCGCCTTCCCTAACTCATAAGTGAGTTGTTCCTCTGGTTGGGCGAATCGCTCTTTTGTCTGACGTGCTTGAGCAGCATTTACCATATATTCTTATCCTTTTTTATTTGTCATTAGTCCTTTGTCCTTTGTCATTTGTTCTTGGTGATTCACTAATGACCAATACTTCGGCTTCGCTCAGTACAAGTGACCAATGACCAATGACTAATGACTGTGTTTAATTCAAACTGCTAGATAACGCCGCAAAAAGTTTTCTAATGTCTCTAATTTGAAGTTAAAAATCGCTTCTAAATTGGCAATTTCATCTTTTGTACAGAAAAATTCGTTTGCTAGCAATGTGCGATAAGTTCCCAAAGCTTTTTGGACTTGGGGATTAAATAGACCCAATGCACCTTGTAACCCATCAATAAAAAATAGTGGTGAATTAATTATTACTGGCTCTTTGGCGAAAATCCGACCAAAAATCCGGGGAATATCTTCTCGTAATAAAATCTCTGGGCCTCCCACTGGTAAAATCTGGTTACGAGCGCCTTCAACTGTCACAGAATCCACTACTATCCTTGCCAAATCATCGGTACTGACAATTGAGCTACGGTTTTTGCGATCGCCAATCAGCAGATACAATCCTGTTTCCCGAAATCGTTCTACCAGTGGCAGCAAGTTAGATGCTAATCCAGATGGGCGTAAAATTGTGTAATTCAAGCCACTAGCTGACAAATATTGCTCTACGGCTCGTTTGGCTTTGAACACAGGCGCGTCTTCATATCCGCGATCGGCTCCCAATACCGAAATGAAGACAAAATGCTCTACGCCGTTGGCTTTTGCTTGGTCAATCAGTTCAATATTGGCGCGGTAATCTAAGGATAAAGCATCGCTATCAGAACCGTGAGCGCTGATAATATACTTCACACCTTGAGTAGCTTTTTGAATATCTTTTTCTCGCAGCAAATCACCGATAAAGATTTCTGCACCCCGGTGTTCTAACTCGTTGTAGCGCGAGGTAAGGCGAACAAATGCCCGCACAGACTGTTCTCGTTGCCGTAGCAGTCGCACAACTCTGCGACCAATTCCTCCAGTTGCTCCAGTTACTAGAAACATATAAATACCTAAATTGAATAGTTGCAGCGTTTATAGTTGTCAAAATGCCCGATATATGATTAAGATATCCCCACGCCAACTAAGCCAATTGGTCACACCTTATTTATCTTAATCTCAAAAAATTATCCCCCACATCTTTGTTGATGCAGGGGATGGGGTAATGGGATTAGTTTTACTGGCTCAAAAAGTCGATAGCTTGTTCAAGTGACATCTTAGCCTTGTGCAAGTTCAGCAAATTCTCTTACTGATATCGGTCAGGATAGCTCATTTTTCTGCCTTCCAAAGTTATCCGAATCAGTGCTGTTTGTTCATCTGTGGGTGAATTCATCTCCTCAATCGCAGAACTGATTACCTGGATAGCGTTAAAGTTAGGGGATTTTAACCCTTTACCTAGCTTCATTTGTTGGAGGGCTAAAAGTGGAAATGCCATCAGAGTTACGATATACGAGGTTTTGTATCCTGCATTCCCGGTAGGTTGTACACCGTATCTCCGACATAAATCGCGTAATTCTTTAATAGTCTTGATTTCAAGTTCGGAACGCGTGAACATAAAATAGTAGTGTCCATTTTTTGAATTGGATATTGGTGGTTGTACTTCCGGCAAGTTGTTACAACCACTAAAAAACAATTTATTGTTTTGGCACCAAGTAAATCAAGTCTTATTTATATTTCTCAATAATGCCTAATCCTAAAGGGAACCCACAAAATTTACAACCAATTAAATCAAATAGAGAAGAATCATTAACAGAAAGAATTAACCTACGCATTACCAAAACTATGAAGGAAGAACTATCTACCAAGGATGACCCTCCAGAATTTTGTCGTCGTGCAATCCAAGAAGCATTAGATAAAGATAGAGAACAGTAATCTCAAAGGGATAGTTGTCACGAGTGTGGAAATTACTGCAATGATTCAGCAATCAAGCATATTGACAAAGTAATATACTTGATTGCTTGCGGAAAACACTGAAATGAGAAAGCAAACTGGGGTTTGAGAAAGCAAACCGGGGTTTGAGAAAGTAAAAGCTTCTTTTGCTTGCGGAAAACACCAAAATGAGAAAGCAAACCGGGGTTTGAAAAAGTAAAAGCTTCTTTTGCTTGCGGAAAACACTGAAATGAGAAAGCAAACTGGGGTTTGAGAAAGTAAAAGCTTCTTTTGAATAAGTCAAATGCCATTTTGCTTATTAAATTCGACTTTAGCGACTCCCAAATAAAAAAATACTGCTTTAGTTGTTACGATTGATTTAGCAATAATTCTAATTAACTGTTCACACCAAACGGTTCGGATAAGGTTTTTTGATGACACGCCCAAGATCGCAAAACCCTGATAAATCGCTGTCTTTACAATAATCAGTCCTTTGTAGAGACGGCGATTTATCGCGTCTCTTGCCTTAACCTGTAAAAAGTTTTCCCAATTTAAAATCCCCCCACATCTTTGTAGATGCAGGGGGGAGTATTAACAATTCAAAATTGTTTCACATGGCGATTTAAACGCTTTGTGCAAACAGCGCACCTCAAAACTATTCAGCAGCTTTGTTATTAGCTCTATTAGCACGCGCCTCAGCCGAAGCCATCACCTCATCCATATTCTCTAGCACTTCACCAGGGAAGTTTTCCAAAACTCTGGTAGAAAGAGCAACCCGCCCTTTACCTTCATCCAAGTCAATAATTACAGCTTTAATTGGCTGACCAACTTTAAATACCTTTTCTAGAGAATCAATGAATTTTTGGCTTACCTGCTTGATATGAAGCAAAGCCCCCATTCCATTTAAATCAACAAACACACCAAAAGGTTTGATGCCAGTAACTTTGCCTTCCACCAGTTGACCTAGTTCTAATAAGCTGAAGTTGCTAGAACGAGTTGCTAATCGCTGAGAAAGGATGAGTTTGTTGGTGTTTTTATTAATTTCCAAAAAGCCCACAGTCAGATTTTGACCTTTGAGTGCGTCTAAGTTATCACGCTCTGCGAGGTGCGATCGGGGAATAAATCCCCGCAAGGAGAGAATATCGACGGTGACACCACCTTTATTAACGCCCATAACCTTTACTTGCACAGTCTGAGCATTTTCCTGCATTTCCGCCAGTCGTTCCCAGATGTGCTGAATTTCCAACTGCTTGCGAGAAAGGGTGACTTGACCTTCTGCATCCTGATCTCGGATAATCAAAAACTGCATTTCCTCTTGCAATGGCAGCACTTCCGATAAATCGGTAACTGCTCTCAAAGAAGCCTCATCGCGCGGTAGAAAAGCTGACGACTTGCCACCAATATCGACATAAGCTCCATCATGGTCAAGTTGGAACACTTTGCCATGTACAACCTGTCCCTTTTGAAACTGGTAGTCGTGTTTTTCTAGCGCTTTGGCAAAATCGTCCATCGTAAATGACGAATTGGCTGTTTGAGAAAGTTTCGATTCGGAATTCATGACTTTTGAAGATTAATTGTTATTTGAGATGGTGCAACTGGGTTTAGATTGTCATTAGTCACTTGTCATTTGTCATTTGTCCTTTATTATTCACTAATGACTAATGACTAGTTCAGTTGACTAAAGAGTTGTTTGGCTTGCTCCCAAGCATCAGCAGCAGCTTTAGGATTATAACTGGCACGAAGGTCACAGAAAAATCCGTGATCAGCTCCATCGTAGCGAAACACACGATGAGGAATTTTATATTTTTCTAACTCTGCTTCAATCTCATCTACTTGTTCGGGTGGGATGCTAGCATCTTCTTTACCAAAGAAGGCATAGAGAGTGCCTGGAATCTCTCTGGTGCGGGTAATAGTGGGAGGGCCACCTCCTGGCGTGCGGGTGGTAATTCCAGCACCGTAGAAGGAAGCCGTAGCTTTAATATCTGGTAAAGTGGCTGCAAGATATGCGACATGACCGCCAAAGCAGAAGCCAATACAGCCAAAACTATCTTTTTTGACTTGAGGCAGATTTTTGAGGTAGTCAATTGCTAATTGAATATCGCTCAATAACTCTGATGCTTGAGTTTGCATAGCATAACCTCTGCCCGTTTCAATATCTTCAGGTGTGTATCCGGTTTCAAAGCCAGGAGCAGTGCGTTGAAAAAGTGCAGGTGCGATCGCTACATACCCAAGTTTGGCAATCCGTTCTGTAACATCCCGAATGTGAACGTTGACACCAAAAATTTCTTGCAATACAACGATTCCCGGGTAAGATCCAGGTTCTTTTGGTTCTGCCAGATATGCTGACACTTGAATATTATCTTGCAAAAGATTAACCGTTGTGGTAATTATTGCTTGCTCTGCCATAATAATTTTTACCCGTGTTATGTGATTAACGGTGTGTTTGTTTGATATAACTATGCCAGTATGCTGAGGTTATTTCCAATAGAATTACCAAATACCATAGTGAGCGCATTAAAAATTTCTACCAGAAAAATTTTATTTGTAAATCAAATATTTTGATATGTAGCAAATACAGCTGGTCACTAAAGGAGTGCTATGTATAGAAGTAACACTTAATACCCCAAAGTCAGCACTTATCACTCAGCACTTAGTATTCAGGAGGTTTGGTGGTGATTCAATTCCGTATTCAGCCAGACAGCGAAATTCCCGCATCAACCCAGCTGTTTAATCAAATCCGCTTTGCGATCGCTTCGCGGCAATATCCCCCTGCTTACAAATTGCCAAGCACAAGAGCGCTGGCAATGCAAACGGGATTACACCGTAATACCATTAGCAAAGTTTACCGTCAACTGGAGGAAGACGGATTTGTTGAAAGTATGGCTGGTTCGGGTATTTATGTTCGTGCCCAAGGTCATGAGGGCGGTAGTAGGCTGCAATCACCAATTCTCAAACAAAATCCTGACGCATATCAAGTTGTCCAGCAAGCACTTGACGATCTGCTCTCTCAAGGATGTTCGCTCAATCAAGCCAGAGAGCTATTTTTAGCGGAAATCGACTGGCGCTTGCGTTGTAGTGCGCGGGTACTGGTTGCAGTTCCATCCTATGATATGGGTGCTGGTGAATTGATGGTCTATGAATTGGAGCGATCGCTAAAAATACCAGTCCAGTTAGTAGCAATGGAAGAATTAACAGCAGTGTTAGATAAAACTACCTCTGCAACAGTAGTCACAAGTCGATATTTTATCAGTAATGTGGAAGCGATCGCAGCCCCTAAAGCTGCACGAGTAATTCCTCTGGATATCTACGACTACAGCAAAGAACTCAGCCTCTTGAAAACCCTACCAAAAGAAAACTGTGTAGGCATAGTTAGCCTCAGTTCCGGGATTGCACGAGCAGCAGAAGTCATCCTCCACGGTCTGCGGGGAGATGAACTACTAGTAATGACTTCGCAACCAAAAGATGCCTATAAACTTCAGGCTATGGTTAAACGGGCTGAGGTCATCATCAGCGATCAAGCCAGTTTTGCAGCCGTGCAAGCAGCCGTGCAAGCATCTGATGAAGATATTATTCGTCCCCCAAAGCTGATTAAGGTTGAAAATTATATCGGTACTAACTCGATTAACTTGCTCAAACGAGAACTAGGTTTGAGTTAATTACGACTTACGTAAAATACTCTCAAACTCTCATTTCTCTGTGTTCTCTGCGCCTCTGTGGTTCGTTATTCTGGAACTAGTGCAGAACACCTTTGAGAACAACCAATACAGGAGGGCTAAGGTAGTGCAGATTGTGATTGTAGGCGCAGGCCCAACAGGTGTAACCCTTGCCCTGCTCCTTACACAACGTGGTATTGCTGTAACCTTAATTGAAGCAGCAAAAGACTTTCATCGTGTTTTTCGCGGCGAAGGATTAATGCCCAGTGGATTAGATGCACTAGAGCAAATGGGTCTATCGCCATTGTTAGAGCATATTCCCCACCGACAACTCGACGCATGGGAATTCATTGTGGGGGACAAGCAATTGTTTCGAGTCGAAGAACCAATGGGGGCAACCCGACCCTGTACACTGGTTTCACAACCACCGCTACTCAAAGCACTGATTTCGGAAGCTCAAACCAATGATGGGTTTGAATTTATCCAGGGTGTTCCAGTCAAAGATTTACGTTGGAGTAATCAACGTGTCGCAGGTGTAGTATTGAGCGATGGCAGAGAACTTACTGCTGACCTAGTGATTGGGGCAGATGGTCGAAATTCTCTTGTACGACAACGTATAGGATTGGAATTGGTACGCCAGCCCAAAAATATTGATATTCTCTGGTTTAAACTTGCCGCCAGCCCTGAATTTGCAGCCGATAATGTTTTTCGTACTATTGTAAATGGCGATCGCGTATTTACCATCTTTCACGGAGCAGAAGCAGGAAAACTGCATCTAGCTTGGGTGATGTCCGCAACCGAAAACACTGACTTCAAGCAAGCTAACTGGGCAGAGACTTTTGCTTCATTATCACCCTCATGGCTAGCAGAACATTTCCGTAATCATGCAGACACCATTGAATCCCCGATTCGGCTTTCTGTTGTAGTTGGTTATTGTCCACAATGGCACGCACCAGGGGTATTGCTTTTGGGTGACGCGGCACACCCAATGTCTCCTGTCCGCGCTCAAGGAATTAATTTAGCATTGCGTGATGTGATTGTCGCTGCTAATCACCTTGTGCCGTTGTTGCACAAAGAAGCAGAACACCAGGACATTGATATGGCACTATCGCACATCCAAGCAGAACGTGAGCCAGAAATTATCCGCGCCCAGCAACTCCAGTTACAGGAAGCTAAACAAGGCGAACTACTGCGAAAAAATGCACTGTTGCGATCGCTGTTGAGTCAACTCGCTCCCTTGCTCCGTAAAATAATTAAAAAGTCTTGGTTAAAACGACAATATAAAATGCGTCAAGGTATCACACAAGTTCATTTAACTGTGTAAAAAACCGCCAGAAGTTATTTAACTTGTGGCTGTGGAATATTAATTTGCAAAAATTCTTGCACCACTTGCATATAAGTTGGAGCATCTTCCAACATTGGGAAATGTGCTGTGTTAGGAATCATCACAAACTTAACTTTGTCATTCAGTCCAGCTGCTTTACGCCCCATCTCGGCTGGGATAATTTTGTCATACTCTCCCGCCACGAGCAGAGTCGGTACTGTCAGCTTGGCAAACTCAAGCGGCATCACTTCAGATTGAGCTTTACTAACGGAAGTAAAAATTGTACCCAAAGCTGCATCGTAATCTGCTTCAAGAAAATCTTGTAAAAAAGCTTGGCGTTCAGAATGTGGTATTGAACTATATAAAAATCTCGCCATAAACATCCGGTCAACAAATGGAATTTTGCTCAACCACTTGGGACGGAATTTCACCACATAGCCACCGAATTTATGAAAGGCACTAAAAGATTTTTCGTCGTACTCAAAAATGCCGCTACAGGTTAAAATTCCTCGTTCTACTCGTTGGGGGTAGCGGTTAAAAAATAAAGTAGCAACAGACGCGCCCATCGAGTGAGCATTGATATAGACACGCTGAAGATGCAGCCCATCTAACAAAGCTGCCAAATCATCAGCGTATTCTTCTAATTCATAACTTAACTCTCTGATTGCCTCTGATTCTTCCTGCGGGGACTTAGAGTCAGCAACAGCTTCACTTGCTTGAGCTATGGTTGGCTTACCACCAGAACGGCCAAATCCCCGCATATCGTAGAGTAAACAATCAAATTGCTCTGATAAAGCATTAGCGGTATTTTGCCAATACCTAGCCGAACCAGCCCAACCGTGCATAAAAACCATTACTGGTTTTACCAAAGAACCAGATTGTTTTTTCACCCATTCATAGTAATGGTCAACGCCACGAACTTTAATATAAGGCATTAGTCATTAGTCCTTTGTCAGTTGTCATTAGTCATTTTCCCTTATTACATGGTTATTAGTCTTTAGTTTTTGACTAATAACCAATGACTAATGACTAATTACTAATGACTATTAGGCTGACTCTGGTTTCGGTAATGAAGATGGATGGATTATCAGTTCGGCAGTCGATCGCTTCTCGACCATCTCCCGTGTTACTGTACAGCGTGTCACATCCTTACGGGATGGTAACTCGTACATTACATCCAGCATAAGTTCTTCGACAATGCCCCGTAGCGCTCTTGCACCAGTTTTACGGCGGTAGGCTTCTTGAGCGATCGCTCGTAAAGCATCTGGTTTAAAATCTAACTGGACATTATCCATCTTCAGCAGTTTTTGGTACTGCTTCACTAAGGCGCTGCGTGGCTGGGTGAGAATCGCCATTAGCGCTTCTTCATCTAGCGGATCTACTACTGCTACCATTGGCACGCGTCCAATAAATTCTGGAATCATGCCAAATTTTACTAGATCGTCCGGCGCTAGATGGCGGAGAGTATCTGCTGCCCGCTTTTCTTTCGTTTGGCCTTCTCCAGGTTGCACAAAGCCTATTGCTTTTTTGCCAACTCTCTGATCTACAACCTTTTCTAAGCCTACGAAAGCACCACCACAGACAAACAAAATATTACTTGTATCAATCTGGATACAGTCTTGATAGGGATGCTTGCGCCCTCCTTGGGGTGGTACATTGGCGATCGTTCCCTCTAACATTTTCAACAAGGCTTGCTGCACGCCTTCGCCAGAAACGTCGCGGGTAATTGACGGGTTCTCACTCTTACGAGCAATTTTGTCAATTTCATCAATGTAGATAATTCCTCGTTGCGCTTCCTCTATATCCAAATCTGCCACTTGCAACAGTCGCAGCAAGATATTTTCCACATCTTCTCCCACATAACCTGCTTCCGTCAGCGTCGTAGCATCGGCGACGGCAAAAGGTACATCCAGGATTTTCGCTAAGGTTTGCGCTAAGAGAGTTTTGCCGCAACCAGTTGGGCCGATTAACAAAATGTTGGACTTTTGCAGTTCTACAGCATCATCCGCCCCACCTTTGCCACTGGCTTTAGACTGAATGACTGCCAACCGCTTGTAGTGATTGTAAACGGCTACTGACAGGACTTTCTTGGCTTCGTCTTGACCAATAACGTGTTCGTCTAGATACTTTTTAATCTCTCTTGGCTTGGGTATTTGATTAAACGAAATACTAGAAGATTGAGTACGCCGTTTTTGAGGTGGTTCTGCTCTCGGTGCGGGTTGTGCTGCCGCACCATTGGTATCGAGTAACTCTTCGTCTAGTATTTCATTACACAAGTCAACGCATTCATCGCAGATGTAGACTCCCGGCCCTGCGATTAATTTACGCACCTGCTCCTGAGACTTGCCGCAAAACGAACATTTTAAATGGGAGTCGTACTTAGACATACCAGCCTCTTATTTCAGAATGGTGACGTTTTCCCCTGCTGTGGGAAGATTTTGCCTGGAAATGACCTGATCAATCAAACCGTAGTTTTTCGCCTCTTCTGCCGACATGAAAAAGTCGCGCTCAGTATCTGCTTCAATTCTTTCTAAGGGTTGACCAGTATGATGAGCCATTAACTGATTCAACTTAGCCTTAACGTAAAGAATTTCTCTGGCTTGAATTTCAATGTCAATAGCTTGACCTTGAGCGCCACCAAGTGGTTGGTGAATCATAATCCGGGAGTCAGGCAGAGACATTCGCTTACCGGCAGCCCCTGCTGTTAACAAAAATGCCCCCATACTCGCGGCTAATCCAAAACAGATGGTAACAACATCAGGGCGAATTTGCTGTATTGTATCATAGATTGCCATCCCTGCGTAGACCGAGCCACCAGGAGAATTAACATACATTTGAATGTCTTTCTCTGAGTCTTCGGAATCTAGGAATAACAATTGAGCCACAATTGAGTTGGCTACGGCATCGTCTATTGGCGTTCCCAAAAAGATAATCCGCTCTCGCAGCAGGCGGGAGTAGATGTCGAAAGCCCTTTCCCCCATGCCAGACTGTTCTACCACCATCGGCACGATGTTGCTAGGGCTGTTCAACTGGGAGTTAATGTTTATTCGACTTTGGTTGCTGATGGGGTAGTTTCCCGACTGCGATACAAACATACAGGCTTTCTGTGACGATAATTTAGGACAGATGTTTCAGCAGCAAATGCTGCCTTTTCGACGAATGGAATTTTTATAGCTACGTGTTAACCATTATGCCTCATATAACTTCCTCTCGTGTAACACAGTATCAAGCTCAGTCCATAACATGTGTCACAATTTGCCAAAAATTCATTAATTCTTTAAATTATTTTGACTTTATCTCAGTGGGTATTGAGGATTGGTTATTTTTGTCCCTGCTCCCTTACCTTACCCATTTCACCAGTACTTTAACTCAGGACTGGTGAACTTATGGCTTTGGGATTTTTTATTATCCTTCTGTGACTTCTGTTGTAGAAGGTTCGCTGATTTCTTCCTCTGTCTGAGATACATCAGCATCAGATTCTGCGGCTTCCGTTTCCTCAGAGGGACTCAAGGAGCCTTCGGGTACAAGTTCAACTGAGGAATGTTCTAAGAGCCAATCGATGGTTTTTTCGGTTAATAGTTCGTTTTCCACGATGGAGCGCAGTCTATCTTCATCAACCTCTTTTTCTTCTGGGTACTGTTCCAAAAGTTCTTTGACTCTGGCTGCAATTTCTTCTGGTGTTACCTCAATAGATTCGCGTTTACCGACTTCCCGCAAGGACAAAGAACGTTTGATGCGTTCGATGGCCTCAGTACGCGATCGCTCCCGCAATTGAGGAATAATATCTTGAGTAAACAACTTCCTCACATCTAATCCCTGCTGAGACAGGCGCATTGCTGTTTGCGTTAGCATTGCATCCACTTCTTGTTCAACCAAGGTTAGTGGTAAGTCAACTTCTACGTGCTTAAGCAGTTCCGTTAACAAGGCTTCCTGCTTATTTGTTTTTGTTTTGTCATCCGCCTCTTTTTGATATCGCTCTACCAAAGAAGCGCGTAACTCCTCTAAGGTTTCAAAATCGCTGATTTCCTGGGCGAAATCGTCATTTATTTCTGGTAGTTCCTTTTCCTTCAGTTCTTTGAGCGTCACTGTGAAAGTTGCTGCTTTTCCAGCTAAATCCTCATTAGCATAAGGATCTGGGAACTGAGCCGCGATTTCTCTAGTTTCTTCAGGATTCATCCCTACTATTCCCGATATAAAGCCTGGGATAAACTTATCTTCCTGCAATTCAACTTGAAAATCAGTTGCTTCGGCTCCCGGAATAGGTTCTAGTTCGGCTGTTTCGTCTTCACCCTCGGCTTTAGCAAATGAGCCTTTAAAATCGACTACGGCAATATCACCGATTTGGGCTGAACGTCCTTCCACAGGAATTAATGTCGCTAATTCTTGACGTTCCTTCTCAAGGGTACTATCCACTCGTTCTGGATCGTACTTGACTTCTTCGGCTTGGAAAAGCAAATCAGTGTACTGCACTATATTTACTTCTGGTTCTACATCGACAGCGGCCGAAATCGTCAGAGGTTTTCCAGGTTCATAATTATTAATCAAATCCTCAAATGAGGAGCGCAATTGCGGCTGACCGATTGCCGGGATAGCTTCTTGTTTAACTGCTTGCTCAATGCCGTCTTGAATTAGTTCTTCCAGCGCTGCTGCCTTGATACGAGTTGTACCCAGCCTTTGTAGTAATATCGGCCGAGGTACCTTGCCTTTACGAAACCCAGGAATATTGGCAGTACTCGCTAAGTTTTTAATGACCTGTTCGTAAGTTTGCTTGGTAATTTCCGGCGTAATCTCTATTTCCAGGCCAATTTGGCTGGCGGGAAGTTTTTCCTGGGTAACTTTCATGCTTCGTCTCTAGTTTTCTGGTATTTTAATCTCCGAGTACACACAAGACGCAATAATTTTTCGCGTTTATGGCTTGATGTCTCTTAGGGAGGAGGGGGAGTTTGTCACAAGGCTTTATGACATCCAAGGATGGATTGTGTGTCTTGGCACAGAGATCCAGTTTACTGCCAATGGCCAAGGACTTGACAATTTACCGTCATAACAATTATTGACACTCCCAGGGCTAAGAACGTCTGGGGTTTCTTGCCTAATATTTGTAATAAGCGCTGAATCATTGCGGATTGGGAAGATTTTTATCCTTATTCCCCAGTCCGTAATTTTCAGTTAGTCTGAATTTAGCACTGGAAAGTCAAGAATTCATTATTCGGTGGGCTAAGACCGTGATATTCTGATTTTCAGTCAGTAGTTTATTACTTCAAAGTTATAGCATTGAGTCTAGCTATATTTTGGTACAGGATTAAACAGGCTGCCTAGCCGCATAGCTCGATTTTATCGGTTGCGAATTTTATACCATTTGCATCATAGTACATTCATCGTGCTGGCAACTCACTTTACAGCCAAGACGTTTATTCACCTTACAGGTCAAATGTCTAAGTGCAGATATATGTATTTTTCTGCTAGATGGCGCTTTGTTGTACAATAATATAATATAGTTTAGATAAATGAATAAAGTTGGATGGCGGTTGTTGTCAAATGCAACATCACTTAACTTATTAAATAACCTACGTAAATAAATTTATTAAATCTACTAAAGATAGACTAAATTAGAGAAAATCTCAATCTATTCAAAATTAATTTCAAGACTGCGATCGCTATTTAAATATAAATAAATTGTCAATTGTTCCAAAAAATTGCAGATAAGTCTCTTAAAGGAGGAAGCAAGTTTGTCGAAATCCTATCGTTTAGCTATTTTGGGAGCTACTGGTGCAGTTGGCACAGAGTTGCTGGAATTATTAGAAAGCCGTAATTTTCCGATTGCTGACTTGAAGTTATTGGCATCAGAGCGGAGTGCTGGGCGATCGCTACGGTTTAAAGGGGAAAATATCCCAGTAGAGCCAGTGAGCGATCGCGCCTTTGAAAATGTCGATATAGTACTAGCTAGCGCGGGTGGTTCCACATCTAAGGCTTGGGCAGCAGTTGCCGTGGCAAAGGGTGCAGTGGTAATTGACAACTCCAGTGCCTTTCGGATGAACCCAGAAGTTCCTCTAATAGTGCCAGAAGTTAATCCACAAGCCGCAGCCAATCACCAAGGCATTATTGCTAACCCCAACTGCACAACGATTTTGATGACTGTGGCAGTATGGCCATTGCATAAAGTTAAACCAGTGCAACGTATCGTGGCTTCAACCTACCAATCTGCTAGTGGCGCAGGGGCTAGGGCAATGGCAGAAGTCAAAGCCCAAACAAGCGCTATACTACAAGGACAGCCGCCAGTTGCTGAGGTATTGCCTTACCCATTGGCATTTAATTTATTTCCCCACAACTCACCATTAAATGATTTGGGTTATTGTGAGGAAGAGATGAAAATGGTCAACGAAACCCGAAAAATATTTGGCACGCAGCAAATCAGAATCACTGCGACCTGTATACGGGTTCCCGTACTCCGCGCCCATTCAGAAGCCATTAATTTAGAATTTGAGACTCCCTTTAGTGCTGAGGAAGCCAGAGAAATTTTAAATTCCTCCCCTGGAGTGAAATTGGTAGAAGATTGGGAAACTAATCATTTTCCGATGCCAATTGAAGCAACAGGTAGAGATGAAGTTTTAGTGGGAAGAATCCGTCAGGACATTTCTCATCCTTGTGGCTTGGAATTATGGTTGTGCGGCGACCAAATCCGCAAAGGCGCAGCATTGAATGCAATACAAATCGCCGAGTTACTGGTAGAAAAAAATCTACTCAAACCATTAGCTATTAGTCATTAGTCATTGGTCATTGGTAAGTGACAAAGGACAAATGACAAATGACACTTGAAAGCAATTTGCAGATAGGTTATTACAATAGGAAACCACCAAGATACAAAAACATGGGCAATCAGGAGTGAAAACAGGGTGGGAGATTTTGGTAATGTTTTAACCGCTATGATTACACCGTTTAAAGCAGACGGTAGTGTAGATTATGGTGTAGCGGCAGAACTGGCAGTGCATCTAGCTAACAACGGTACAGATACATTGGTGATGTGTGGCACAACAGGAGAATCCCCTACCTTGAGTTGGGATGAGGAATACCAGTTGTTTGTCGAGGTATTGCAGTCCGTGGCAGGAAAAGCCAAGGTGATCGCAGGTTGTGGTTCAAATTCCACGAAAGAAGCGATCGCTGCCACCCAAAAAGCGTCTAAGATAGGAGTACATGGTTCCTTACAAGTTGTTCCTTATTACAACAAACCGCCGCAAGCGGGATTGGAAGCGCACTTTCAGGCAATAGCACAAGCCTGTCCCGACTTACCATTGTTGTTATACAATGTCCCAGGTCGTACCGGACAAAACCTTCAGCCAGAAACAGTTGCCCGGTTAGCTGAGGTTAGCAATATTGTCGGGATTAAAGAATCCACTGGTAGCATAGACCAGGCAAGCGAAATTCGTCGCTTGACACCAAAAGAATTCCACATCTATTCTGGTGATGATTACATGACTTTGCCTTTGTTAGCGATCGGGGCAAAGGGTGTGGTAAGTGTGGCTTCTCATCTGGTAGGAAACCAACTACAGCAGATGATCCAAGCTTTTAGTGCGGGAAAAATTGAGGTAGCAAGCGAGATTCATCTGCAACTCTTCCCGTTGTTTAAAGCTTTATTTCTCACTTCAAATCCTATTCCAGTGAAAAAAGCGCTGAAACTCCAAGGTTGGGAGGTTGGTTCAACTCGTCCACCGCTATGTGAAGCTGATTTAGAAGTAAGTCAAAAGTTAGAAGCGGTTCTGAAAGAACTTAGTTTAATCTAGCCACCATCTAGTTAAACATTGGTAGTCTGCTGCTTTCTAAAGATAGATATAAACAATGACCATAATTGTTCATAAGTTGCAATTTAAAAACCTGTGCTAGGACTGATAGATATACTATGAATCCTTAAGTGTACAGTCGATTTTATTGAATAAAAAATTGAAAATTTCAATTAAAACTTGATTGCTTTCAGAATGACTTAAGAGACAGATGATGTTGTCTTAAATACAAGGAAAGTTAACTATCAACTTAATTAACTACAAGTAACAATCTAAGGAGAAAATGGCTAAAAACGAAGCTAATAATTCCGCCTTGAAAATTATTCCTTTGGGCGGTTTGCACGAAATTGGGAAAAATACCTGTCTTTTTGAGTATGACGATGAAATTATCCTGTTAGATGCAGGATTGGCTTTTCCCACAGAGGCGATGCATGGAGTAAATATTGTTTTGCCAGATACGACCTATCTACGGGAAAATCGCCACAAAATTAAGGGGATGATCGTTACTCACGGTCATGAAGACCATATCGGTGGGATTGCTTTCCATCTCAAGCAGTTTGATATCCCTGTGATTTATGGGCCTAGGCTAGCAATGGCGATGCTAGAGGGTAAATTGGAAGAAGCAGGAGTCCGCGATCGCACAGAAATCAGAACAGTTTTACCACGTGATGTAGTGCGGATTGGCAAAAACTTTTTAGTGGAATATATCCGTAACACCCACTCCATCGCTGATAGTTTCACTGTTGCCATTCATACTCCCCTTGGTGTAGTCATTCACACAGGGGATTTCAAAATTGACCATACCCCAGTAGATGGTGAAAAGTTTGATTTGCAACGACTAGCAGAACATGGTGAAAAAGGCGTTCTTTGCCTGCTAAGTGATTCCACTAACGCTGAGATACCAGGATTTACACCTTCAGAACGTTCGGTTTATCCAAACCTGGAGAGAGTATTTAGTCAAGCCACTGGGCGATTATTCGTCACGACCTTTGCTTCTAGCGTGCATCGCATCAATATGATTTTGGATATCGCCAAGAAGCAGAACCGTGTAGTAACGGTTGTAGGGCGTTCTATGCTGAACTTGATTGCTCATGCCCGCAATTTAGGTTACATCAAGTGTGAAGATAATTTGCTGCAACCATTGCACGCAGTTCGTAATCTCCCTGACGAAAAAGTTTTAGTCTTAACTACAGGTTCTCAGGGTGAAACGATGGCAGCAATGACCCGCATTGCCAACAAAGAACATCCTCACATCAAAATCCGCCAAGGAGATACAGTAGTATTCTCTGCTAACCCCATTCCCGGAAATACGATCGCAGTAGTCAACACCATTGATAAATTGATGATTCAGGGTGCAAAAGTGGTCTACGGTCGGGATAAAGGGATTCACGTCTCCGGTCACGGCTGTCAGGAAGAGCAAAAGCTGATGATTGCCTTAACTCGACCCAAGTTCTTTGTGCCATTTCACGGCGAACATCGGATGCTAGTGAAGCACGCAGAAACGGCTCAGAGTATGGGTATTCCCGCAGAAAACATGATTATCATTCAGAATGGTGATATTGTCGAACTGACTGAAGATGCTATTCGCGTTGCTGGTAAAGTGCCATCTGGTATCGAATTGGTGGATACTACCAGTTCAGGTATGGTAAGCGCCAAAGTTTTACAAGAACGGCAACGTATGGCTTCAGAAGGCATTATCACGATCGCAGCTGCAATTGATTGGAATGGTAAACTGTTGGCGAAACCAGAAACTCACCTGCGGGGTGTAGTTACAACTGTAGAGCGATCGCTGCTACAAACCTGGGTAAAACAACGCATTGAAGAAATCCTCACTGTGCGCTGGACAGAATTTGCTCCTGGCGGTGAAGCAGCAGATATAGACTGGGGCGGATTGCAAGGAACTTTAGAACGAGAATTGCAACGTTCCATCCGTCGAGAATTGCAATGTCAGCCATCTGTGACTTTGTTGATGCAAATCCCTGATGAGCCACCTGTAAAAGTTGCCGATGGCAGAAGACGGCGGACTCGGACTGCTGCTCAGGTAGCATCATAGAGAATTTAAGGTAAAAATCTCATACAGAGAGAAGTTTGAGCAGTGGCTTTCACCGCTTAAACTTCGATGGGCGCAAAGACACAGAATTTTTCTGAACGTCTTTGCGCTTTCTTTTCTCATGGGTATAGAGCTTGCCTATAGTTCTTCGATCTAACTTGTTAGGTTGCTGTCACTGAAGGCGTGCGTACAGCGTACTGCCAGCATGGATTGCGCTGTAGAGTACAAAAACACCCATAAGCAAGTTCACCTGATTTTAATGCGTTAGACTGTATGATTCTCAAATTGCCACTGGCAACGTAAGTTTTGTGAAATGCAATCGATTCTACTCGCTCAAAAATCCTACTTTTAAGGCATTCAGCCAGCTATGGATACGACACACTTACGTGAGAAAGTGGGAACACAGAGAGGAAAAATGCCTTCTAGGGTATTACTGATGTTTATACTTAGCAAAAATTCTTTTAGAAAGACCTTATATTAAGTTCTGTAAATGTTACACTAAAACCTATCCAATGATGGATGTCTTTATTAGAATTTAAACTGTGTCAAGTTATGAACAAGATCGTAATATTACACTACCGATCCCCAGAAATTTGCGATTAACTTGACGTAGTAATAAATTAGGTTCTGACTTAAGTGGCTAATCAGGTATTACATTATATCGCAGTCAGAACGCGATTTTTCCGGGAAAGTTCGTTGCCACGTTGTATATATTCATCAAAAAGGTGAATAACCTCAATAACACAGAGGATTAACCATGAAGGTATTCGACAATACCACGAAAAAGATTTTTCTGGCGAGCTGGGTGTCAATCAATCAAGCAGAGACTACTGACCATAAAGTAAGCCAGCTTAACCATTCTCCTTCCAAGCCTTACTGGGATATTCTCCAACCCCTACGGCAACGAGTGGAAAACATTCAAGTCCGCGATCGCCAATTAGCACATCGTTTGTGCAAACTGATCCCATCTCAATGCCCCTTTGAGCGCGATGTCAAAGTATTTGGGAAGACCTTGTTTCACATCCCACCCATGTGCAAGCTCAACCCCTTATATGAAGAAGTGGTTGGTTTACGTTTCCGAGCGTTGTGCTATCTAGCCGACGAGTGTGGCGAAGATGTATCGCAGTACTGCTAATACTGAGATATGAGCGCTGAGGAAAAAGTTAGGAGTCAGGAGTAAGAGGTCGGAGTCAGGAGTAAGAGGTCGGGGATCAATAATATAACTCCTAATTCCTAACTCCTAACCATTTTTTATTATTTTTTTACTATTTCTTTTGCCATTTTTGAATGGCATCCTGAGCATCTTCATAAGCGGCTGTTTCCTCTGGGACTAACGCAGCGGTCGCAATTGCAGCACTACGATCTCCTTCGGCAGCGCGACGCTTGGCCAGGTCTAAAATTTTCTCACTCCATTTATTGATCGACTTTTGGGCACTATCAAAGCCTGGTTGACCTGCTGGTACTTTTTTGGCAACTTCGATCGCCCGATTGTAGGTAGATGCCTGTCCAGACTTAATTAAGGCATTAGCTGCATCTAAAAGAGTTTTGTTACTCACATACTGCTTACCCTCTAGCCGCCACAGGTTAATTGCTGCTTGTGCTTTGGCGTAGGGGGCTTCATCTTTAGTAATTAATCGAGCGGCGGCAATAGCGCTAGCATATTGTCTCTGTTTAGCACGACCCTCTGCTAAATCTAAAATCATTCGGCTCCAAATCTTAATATTCTCTTGCGCTTGTTCGTACAGTGGTTCACCAGGTTTAATTTTCCGGGCTGTAGCGATCGCCATACTCAAATCACTAGCCTGAGTTTGTCTGAGCGACATTTTCGCCAAGTCTAATACTGCTTGATTCCGCTTTTTCGACTCGGAACTAGAGATGATTTGGGCGCTAGATTGGTTGTTAAGTCTAACTACCGAAGTGCGTAGGCGTGGCCCGTCGGAGACATCGCTTGGTAAATTCTCAATCACCTGGCGATCGCTAGCTGTAGCATTAGGCGATGCAGTTGATATTTGCTTAATTCTAAAAGTTTCTTGATTGCGAAGAAAAACTACAGCAATTAAACCTGCTACTAGCAAGCTGCCTCCGCCCCACAAGATAAACTGTTTCCAAAAAGGGAGACTTGGCTGATTTGATGGCAATCGAGAGACGTAGCCTTTGGAGGAATTGGGGATAAATCTTCCCTTGGGATTCGCTCCTAAAGAAGTTTCCGCCATTGGCTGGGAAACTAAGCTAGTAGCTGACTCCTGGACTGGTTGACCTTTAGGCTTCTCAACCTTATAAGCCTTCACCTGCTGGGAAGAGTTCACAGTAGCTTCTCCCCATCTACCCCGTTGTGCTGAAGTTCTGGGGTAATCGTCAAGGGGAGGGGCTGCAAGAGCAACAGCAAAAGATTCTTCGGGATAAATCACCGGATTTGCTTCAAAGCCATTTTCTATTGCCAATTCTGGCAAGATTATCTGCGCCCTTGATGGGATAATAGTTGCAGGGTTTTGGACAGGCCGCCAGTGGTGGTGACATAATTTTGGCATGACCAGACTTAGGTAACTTTCTAAATCTGACAGGTTACTGCCATTACCAGAACGCAAAGCTTCTAATAAAGCTGCTGTAAAGAATCCGTGACCTAATTCGCTACTTTCGTGGGAAAATTGTTCTGGTTGACAAGAAAGAATTGTCGCTAGTTGTAGTTCTTGGGCTAGTTCTATTGTTTCTTCACCAACAGGAGCATCCGCTTGAGTGCCAAAAGCGCGGTTGATATCGAGTAGTAGCAATACATTCAAGTCAGCAAGTTGGAGACTTTGCATTAGCGATCGCAATTCGATGCCAGTCTCTTGCACGAGTTCGGGGTTGCCCTCTGCTGGCATTAAGTAATCTTTGCCCTTGTAATTGACTCCATAACCGCTAAAGAATAACCACAGATAGTCTTCCGGTTGCCAACTTGTAGCTGCCAAATCCTCAAGCAGCAGCAGAATATTCTCTTTAGTTGGATAAGTTGATCGATCTCCAATTGGCGGCGAAGTATCCGTCATTAGCAGGCAATGTTTGGGGAGAAAGCCTGCCTCTGTCACTAAAAAATCCTCTAGTGCCTCAGCATCGGCTTGGGCACAACTTAAAGGTTGAAATAACTGATAGTGATTGATGCCAATCGCGATCGCCCAGTAATTTGCCATCCCGCTCTTTGTCAGTTATTGTTTGCTGGTCTTAAAATTGCGGTTGGCTTTGCCAAAAAAACAAAGCTAACCTATGTCTTATAGTCTAGGTGATTCTCATCGAATCTTAAGTTAGAATGTAATTTTTATTACGTTAGTTAGTCGGAAAATACCTTTTACCTAATTTCAATAACAGATCATCACTAAGGAGATAGAAGGTCATGAGCAAGATTGCTGCTCACCTACCATCATCGATCACTCCCTTTTCAGTTATTAGCCAAATTGCCAGAAGAATCCGGATAGTTCCTTTATTAATTTTGCTCATATCTACTGTTCCTGCGTGGTTTTTGACGGAAGCGATCGCGCCCCAGGTTGTGCGAGCTTACACCGCAAGAGTCGATCTAGCTATTGACCGCCTGCCGGAAGAAAACTATGAAACCGTTCTACGGAGGGCGGAAGCGGCCGCTAGAGCAGCTGCCCAAAGGAGCTTCGACCAAGATATCTTGGTGACAGATGTTTCAATCATTGTATCCGTACAAAATTTTGGAGCGATCGCACCAGTTCTGGCATTAGATGTGAGTCGTCCCCAATGGCGATCGCGTCCCGATGCCCAAAACTGGGCTACTTACTTCAAAACTGCGCGATCGCTACTTTTCTTTGACAATAGCTCTACAGCAGCTAACGGTGTATCAAGCAAAAAATGAAGGATTGAGTTAGACACGGAGACGTAAAGAGTGGAATACTTAAATAATTCCCTCTATTTCCGTGTCCTACTTCAATCTCAACCTATCAATTCAACTTACCTGTTGTTCTTCGCGTCAGTGGATGGCCTAGAATAAGAAGGTTGTCAAGAATCACGATATCTGCTGACATGGCTGTTCCTAAGAAGAAAACTTCCAAATCAAAACGAGATAAACGTCGAGCTACCTGGAGGCACAAAGCCGTCGTCGAAGCTCAGAAAGCCCTCTCTCTGGGTAAGTCAATTTTGACTGGACGTTCTACATTTGTGTATCCAACGGCTGAAGAAGAGGAAGAAGAATCATAATTTCCCAGTCAGGCAAAGCATAAACAGCACCAATCTTCTTACTACTGGATCAACGCTTTTTATTAGCTTTCCTGATTGCATTTTGAATCATAAATACTCTACACAAGCTCATTAGCTCGAGAAAAATTGGTAGTGAGTAATTGGGAACATCCATTACCCATTACCTATCACTGATGAGTGATAATCAAATCATATAAAAGTAAAACATCTGGTAGTGTTGGCAATTCAGCAAGAAAGCTTGTAAACACCTTGAGAAAACTTATTTTTCTCCAACTATGCTAGGAAAATTTTTTCAAAAACCAGGGAAAGAAGAGGGGGAACGGGTTCCTCCTGGTCAACACTTAGCTAAAGGTTTCCCCGTACTAACTTACGGCGCAACTCCTCAAGTCAGCATTGAGGAATGGGAGTTTCGAGTTTGGGGTTTGGCAAAACCTGCTACCTTTAGCTGGTCAGACTTTATGGCGCTACCTCAACACGAATTTACGGCAGACTTCCACTGCGTAACGCGCTGGTCTAAGCTTGATGTCAAATGGACTGGCATTAAAGTTACAGATTTCATGGATCTGATTGAGCTAGATCCAAAAGTAGCCCACATTATGGAACATTGCTATGGCGGCTACACTACCAATATTTCTGTAGAAGATTTCATCCGGGAAGAAAACTTCTTTGCCTTTAAAGTCTTTGGTGAAGACCTTCCATCTGAACATGGTGGCCCGATGCGGCTAGTTGTTCCCCACCTCTACGCTTGGAAAAGTGCTAAGTGGATTAATGGTTTAGAGTTTTTAGCTGGTGAAGAACTTGGTTTTTGGGAGCGCAATGGCTACCATCGCCGTGGTGAACCTTGGGCTGAGGAGCGTTACAGCAACGCTTTTGGATTTTAGATTTTAAATTTCTTCTTTAATCCAAAATTGGCATAATTAGGAGTTGTGGATTTTTATCCTTAACTCCTAATTTTTTTAACCCAAAAGTTTCTTTATGAGTGGCAATTTGCCCTCATAAGGAGCGTATCGCCATTTTAAATCGAGCCAGAAAGAGTTTTGCAATACACTTTTGTTATGGGAAAAAGTGTCAAAACTAGCTTTGCCGTGATAGTTGCCAATGCCGCTATCTCCTACCCCACCAAATGGTAAAGACGAGACACCAACCTGCATCACTGTGTCATTGATGCAGACCCCACCAGATGAAGTTTCCTGTAAAACTCGCTTTTGCAGGTTTTTGTTTTGAGAAAATAAGTATAATGCCAGAGGTTTAGGTCTAGAGTTAATCAACGCGATCGCTTCGGCAACGTCAGTATATTCAATAATTGGTAAAATTGGCCCAAAAATCTCTTCCTGCATTACAGAATCTTCCGAAGAGACATTATCAATCACTGTGGGAGCGATATAACGCTCTGAAGATTGATTTTCTCCACCGATGATAACTTCACCGTCTTTGAGAAAATTCACCAATCTATCAAAGTGTTTTTGACTGATAATCCTGGCATAATCAGGACTACTGACAGGATTATCACCATAAAACTCTTTTAGGCATTTTTTCAGCCCATCTATTAAATCTTTTTTGATTTTTTTATTAACTAAAAGATAGTCAGGGGCGATACAAGTTTGTCCAGCATTAATAAATTTGCCCCAAGTGATTCGTCTGACAGTGTGTTCAAGATTAATATCAGTATCTACTATACAAGGACTTTTACCACCCAATTCTAAAGTCACTGGTGTGAGATATTTGGCTGCTGCTGCCATAATAATTTTGCCGATAGCTGTGCCACCAGTAAAAAAGATATGATCGAACTTTTCTGCAAGTAGTTTTTGACTTGCTTCCACATCTCCTTCTACGACTGCAATATAAGCTGGGTCAAAATGTTTGGTAATAATCTTAGCAATGACATCAGAGGTATAAGAAGCAATTTCTGAAGGCTTGATAATTGCACAATTCCCGGCTGCGATCGCACCTACTAACGGTGAGATAATTAACTGAAATGGATAGTTCCAAGGGCCAATGATTAAAACAACCCCTAAAGGTTCTGGATAAATTTTTGCTGAGTAGGAAAAAAAATCAAAGGAAACTGGTGCTTTTTTGGGCTTAGTCCAGGTATTGATATGTTTTATAGCATAATCAATTTCCTTAATTACACCTATTTCTGTAATGTAAATCTCCAATTCTGGTTTATGTAAATCTGCTTTTAATGCCTCGACTATTGCTTGTTCATGCTCAATTATGGCTTGCTTGAGATTTTTAAGTTGTTCAATGCGAAAAGTAACATCTTTAGTTTTACCAGTTTCAAAAAACTCTCGCTGATTCTGGATAATCTCGCCAATCTTAGATAATTCAGTGGTAATCATTCTTTGGTATCCTCAAAAACTATTTTTTTAATGTGGCGTTGCTATCTCAGCATATTTAATTCGTCATTTTTTAGCGTTTGACTTTCTAATTAAAATATTTACTTGGAATTATGGGGAGATATTAGTAAAGTTATAATTTATGAAATATCAGGATAAAATACTCCGTAATTCATAAATTATAATTGCTAATTTTCTCATGTTGTGGCGGGTAAAAGGACAATAAATACACTACCTTTCCCCAATTCAGAATTCAGCAAAATAATACCTTGATGTGCCTCGACAATTCGACGAGCAAGGTAGAGTCCTAAGCCACTACCAGAACTCTTGTGACTACCTTGACGAAATCGTTCAAAGATGGTGGACTGTTCTTCGGTGGGAATACCTGGGCCAGTATCTGCGATCGCAATGCTGATATATTCAACGGGATTGGATTTTCCAGATAACTGAGATTGACTACTTTTGTCTAACTGTCGTTGAGAAGTAAAACGAATAGTCACAGACCCGGAGTCGGTAAATTTGATTGCATTGCCGATCAGGTTTGTAAATAGACGATGCAATTCTAAGCGATCGCCCATAACTGTGTTTGACTCTTCAGTAAAATCCAAATTTAACGACAGTGTTTTAGCTTGAGCTAGAGGTGCTAATTCTCCAGTCACCTCTTCTAGCAAACGTCCCAGATTAACTGGTTGAAATGCCAAACTTTTGCGACCTGCTTCAAAGCGATAAACTTCCAATAAGGTATTGACCATAGTAAGCAGGTTGATATTACTACGGGCCATAATGGTGATTACTTCCTGCATTTGTGGTGATAATGTTCCCAATGCACCTTGCTGAAATAGCATCAACATGCGATCGGCCGCCACTAAGGGAGTGCGTAAATCGTGGGTGAGACGAGAGACAAAATCTTCTCGCTGGCGGGCAATTTCATCACGTTCATCCATACTATGCTTCAAACGTAGGAGCGATCGCACTCGTGCCAGCAATTCATCCACAGTTACAGGTTTACGGATAAAATCATCAGCACCCAAGTCTAATCCGTGAGCAACGTTGGGTGCATCGTGGGCAGTGATTAGCAGGATAGGGATATATTGTGGCAATTTCATCTCTCCCCGAATGTGCTTAGTAACTTCGTACCCATCCATATCTGGCATCATCAGATCCAGCAGAACCAAGTCACAAGGCGAAGCTTTCAATTCTGCTAAAGCCGAAATCCCATTTTCTGCGGTACTAATCGTGTAACCTTCTTCCTCCAAAATAGTTTTGATCAAAAACACGTTATCAGGAGAGTCATCAACTACCAGAATTTTGCCAGAACGAGAAGATTGTGAAGTCATATAGATGCAGGGTACGGGATAAAAGCAAATTTTTAGGGAAACTGGTTTATTGGTATAGTTTTTTAGATAGTTCTCTTAAGTAAACTTCCTCCAAAGAAAATTGTTTACTAATAAATTTATATAAATGTGTTTTAAAAACTACTTTACTTACCTTTTTAGCAGATAGCTACAAGCTAATTGAATTATGGCTCGTAATTTCTAGTAATAGAGTTCCCTAAAACTCTGAAAAAGTAACATATAATACTTAGGATACCTCCCTGCAATAATATTTTTTTATACATAAATAAATTAGGGTTACAACAATTGTTGTAACCCTACAAAACGCTATATTCAATCTGCTCGAAAACCACTATAGAATAACAATTAACTTCATAACTACCGAATTATGAGCAATTCTTTACATTGACTATATGTAGATTAATAGTTTGCAAAGGTAAATACTTTCTTGCTTGCCTGCGTGGGATAAGTGACGCTAGTGTTAAAAGAAATCGTGCAAACTAAAACCCTCATCCCAGAAGTCGAGTAGGAAGCTAGAATGGCAATTCCAAATAAAGAAGTAAAATCTAATACAGATATTTTAGATAATAGACGCACCCAAACTCGCATCCAGGTTCGTATTCCTAAAGACTTGCATGAGGAACCAGTCATTTCACGACTGGTTTCTCACTATGGGATCACAGTTATTATTGCTGATGCTCAGGTAAGCGCAAACGTGCCACAATATAGCTGCTTCGATCTGGAACTGCGAGGTACTGTTTCTCAGATTGAAAGTGCCCTAACTTACCTGGATGAACTGGATTTAGAAGTTTTGCACCAATCCAGCCCTGAAGAAGATGGTTGGTAAATTGAGTTCTCAGTCCTGAGTTATGAGTGCTGAGTCAAAAACACTCAGCACTCAGCACTCAGCACTCGTTACTGATTTTAGGCCATTTGATTTTCAATCGCCCACCGCGCTAGTTCAGTGCGGTTATGGAGATTGGTTTTGCCCAACATATTGGACACATGGCTTTCAACTGTGCGCTGACTAACATTTAGTTCTTCAGCAATTTCCCGGTTAGCTAAACCCCTAGCGACAAACTGGACTACTTTCAGTTCTGTTGGGGTTAATTGCACATCGAAGGGAACCTGGATGCGGGAACCATTTTCGCCTCCTTTTGCTTGGTGTTCTTTCCAACGGATAGTTTGTTTCAGCGAGGATTCAACTTGGGCTACGAGTTCTTCTGGTTCAAAGGGCTTGACCATATAAACATCAGCACCTTTATTCAGACCCTTAACTCGGTCTGCGCTTTGTCCCTTAGCTGAAAGGAAAAGAACCGGAATCCAACTGGTGCGTTCGTTTTGCCGGACTTGTTCCACAAAAGTATATCCGTCCATTTCCGGCATCATCACATCGCAGATAATCATGTCTGGAACATCTTGCTCTAAAATTTCCAGAGCTTCACGTCCATTTTCGGCGGTGATGACTTCGTATCCCCGGAATTCTAAGTAATCCTTCACCAGCAAGATGAGGTTAGGGTCATCATCAATCAATAGAAGTCGTTTGTGATCTTTCATGCTGGGCTCTTTCATAGCAGTGGCACTTGTCGCGCTTCGGTCCATCAAAGTCTTGAATATTTATCCTCTATGGTGGGTTATTTTGAGATGTTGTCCTTTTTCCTACTTAACTTGCCTTTGCTGTCTCGAAGTCTCAAAAATGCCGAGCATTTTCAAGAGACTAATAGCTCGATAGCAAAAGTCCAGCAAGGATACGTATAGCAGTAGTATCTATAATGCGCTATTATATATCGCATTGAAAGTGGCGGGCGAAAAAACACTGATTAAATAATAATCCTTCTGACTCACAAGTAAGTATTGGCTTAAAGATGACCCTACCTCAAAACCAACCCGCACTTTCTTAAAGCTTACTGCTGTTCCATATCCTTCGGTTGTTAAGCCTCTATGAGGTGTTCACAAGAAACTAGGGAAGTTTCTGGCAAAGGATGGTTGAAAAACGCATATTCTTTTACCACCTTATTGCCTATTAAGTGTTCTTGGATGATCCGCTCAATAACTTCCAGGTTTGCTTGGCGATACCAGACACCATCAAGGTAAACCACCATTATGGGTCTAGAACAACAAACGCGCAAGCAGTTGGCTTTAGTTCTGTAGACGCATAAGGAATAATTCTGTTGCGACTCATCAAGTTTTAACTCTTTAAGTCGCTCTTTTAAGTATTCCCAGGATTCCAGACTAGCTCGTTTTGAGCAGCAATTAGCAATTGTCTGGTCAGCGCAAATAAAAATGTGTCGCTGAATTTTTGCAAGTCCAAAACTTTCTACACAATTACTCAGGGCATTATATTCTACTAGAAATTTAGTGGCTTTGGGGATTTGATGGCTTGACTGGATCACTGTATTGTTACTTATCGAGCAGCTCCCTGATTACAGTTCTATAACAATTTCCCAGCTTTGCAAATAAAGTTGACTGAGAAGAGAATGGGGCATTGGGCAACTTGTACTGAGCAGAGTCTCTCAAATATAAGTATTGGGCATTGGGAAAACTCTTCACTACTCCCGACTCCCTATGACCATATAAAAATATACGTAACTTACAGAGCAGAACCCGAAGGATATAAATAATTAGGCATTAATACTTAAGTACATCAACGCTCTTCTAGTTCGGGAACCCGTACTCAAGCAATTCTTGCCATTGGATGCCAATTTTAGGTAAATTAGCACTCAGGGGTTGAGAGTGCTAATCTCTGGAGAAAATAATTATGGCAGCCTTATCTTTAAGCGTTTCTACAGTTAAACCTTTGAGCGATCGCGTTTTCGTAAAAGTGAACGCCTCAGAGGAAAAGACCGCAGGTGGTCTGTATTTGCCCGATACCGCCAAGGAAAAGCCCCAGGTAGGGGAAGTAGTTGCCCTTGGCCCTGGCAAGCGTAACGAAGACGGTAGCCGTCAGGAATTGGAAATTAAAGTCGGCGATAAAGTGTTGTACTCCAAGTACGCTGGCACTGACATCAAGCTCGGCACCGAAGAATATGTACTGCTTTCTGAAAAAGATATTTTAGCAGTCGTTATTTAGTGGTCATTAGTCATTAGTCATTAGTCATTAGCCAATGACAAAAGACAAATGACAAATGACGTAGACGCCCTCGGGCGGCTTCCCGAAGGGTAGAACAAAAGACAAATGACAAAGGACAACTAAAACAATTATGGCAAAGCGCATTATCTACAACGAAAACGCCCGTCGCGCCTTAGAACGAGGCATTGACATCCTGGCTGAGGCTGTAGCTGTTACCCTTGGCCCCAAAGGTCGTAACGTAGTCCTAGAAAAGAAATTTGGCGCACCGCAAATTGTTAATGACGGTGTAACGATCGCTAAAGAAATCGAATTAGAAGACCATATTGAAAACACTGGCGTAGCTTTGATTCGTCAAGCTGCTTCTAAGACCAATGATGCTGCGGGCGATGGCACCACAACTGCTACCGTTTTAGCTCATGCGATCGTCAAAGAAGGCTTGCGGAACGTTGCAGCTGGTGCTAACGCAATTTCCCTGAAGCGTGGTATTGATAAAGCTACTGCCTTTTTGGTAGACAAAATCAAAGAACACGCCCGTCCAGTGGAAGATTCCAAAGCTATTGCCCAAGTTGGTGCAATCTCGGCTGGTAATGACGAAGAAGTCGGTCAGATGATTGCCCAAGCAATGGACAAGGTGGGTAAGGAAGGCGTAATTTCCCTAGAAGAAGGGAAATCTATGTTTACCGAGTTGGAAATCACTGAAGGGATGCGCTTTGATAAAGGCTACATCTCTCCTTATTTCGCTACTGACCCTGAGCGGATGGAAGCAGTTTTTGATGAGCCTTTCATACTGCTGACCGATAAGAAAATCGCTTTGGTACAAGACCTCGTACCAGTGTTAGAGCAAGTAGCTCGTGCTGGTCGTCCTTTGGTAATTATCGCCGAAGATATTGAAAAAGAAGCTTTGGCAACCTTAGTAGTAAACCGTTTGCGCGGTGTACTCAACGTGGCTGCTGTTAAGGCTCCTGGTTTTGGCGATCGCCGCAAAGCACTACTAGAAGACATCGCTGTTTTAACTGGTGGTCAACTAATTACCGAAGATGCTGGTTTGAAGCTAGATAACACCAAGCTGGATAGCCTGGGTAAAGCTCGCCGGATCACCATTACCAAAGATAGCACCACAATTGTTGCCGAAGGTAACGAAGCTGCTGTTAAGGCTCGTGTAGAACAGATTCGTCGTCAAATCGATGAAACCGAATCTTCTTACGACAAAGAGAAATTACAAGAGCGTCTTGCTAAACTCTCTGGTGGTGTCGCTGTCGTGAAAGTTGGTGCAGCGACTGAAACCGAAATGAAAGACAAGAAACTGCGCCTAGAAGACGCTATCAACGCCACCAAAGCTGCTGTGGAAGAAGGTATCGTTCCTGGCGGTGGTACAACTCTGGCTCACCTTGCTCCTGAATTGGAAGTTTGGGCGAAGAGCAATCTTAAAGATGAAGAGTTGATTGGTGCTTTGATTGTTGTTCGCGCCTTACCTGCACCTCTGAAGCGGATTGCTGAAAACGCTGGTCAGAATGGTGCTGTGATCGCTGAACGCGTTAAAGAGAAAGAATTCAATGTTGGCTACAATGCTGCAACAAACGAATTCGTCGATTTGTTAGCTGCTGGTATTGTTGACCCTGCTAAAGTGACTCGTTCTGCTCTGCAAAACGCTGCATCCATCGCTGGTATGGTGTTGACAACCGAATGTATTATAGTTGACAAGCCTGAACCAAAAGATGGCGCTCCTGCTGGCGCTGGTGCTGGTGGCGGCGACTTCGATTACTAATACTTTGTAGTTACATAAGTTGAAAAACAGCTGCTTCCTGATGGATGCGGCTGTTTTTTTGTGTCAGGAGAAGAGGAAGAGGGTGAGTTACGACAACGCTTGTAAATATTTAGCTGAACAGTACCCTGCTGATTTTGTCCGTTGGTTGCTTGGGGTAGAAGTGCAACAAATTGAAGTATTAAAAACGGAACTTACGCTTGAACCAATTCGTGCAGATTCTGTGACATTTTTGCAAGCAGCTAACCAAATTTTGCACATTGAATTTCAAACTTTGGCGAAATCTAATCCGGCGCTTAATTTCCGAATGCTCGATTATTCTGTGAGGTTGAAGCGCCAATACCGTTGTCCTGTAGTGCAAGTGCTAATCTTTTTGCAGGAAACTACTAATGAAATGGCTTTTACTGAAGAATATCGGGACAACACGACGATTCACCAATATCAGGTTGTTCGTCTTTGGGAGCAAGATTCAACACTATTTTTAGTTAATCCGGCGCTGTTACCTTTAGCAAGTTTGACGCGAACTGACTCGCCGCAAAGTTTGCTGGCACAAGTGGCTGAACAAGTCGCTACAATTCCAGATAGGGAGGAGCGACAAAATATTGCGGGTTGTGTAGAAATTCTGGCGGGTTTGCGGTTTGACAAGGATTTTGTTCGGCAATTTTTACGGGAGGATATTATGAGAGAGTCTGTAATTTATCAAGATATTGTTCAAAAGGAAGCGTTTAAATTAATAAGTCGTCTACTTAAACGGCGTTTTGGTGATATTGATGGATCATTAGTTGAGCAGGTTAGGAATTTATCTGCTGAACAGTTAGAAGATTTGGGAGAGGCATTGTTGGATTTTTCGGAAGTTGCTGATTTGGTAGCTTGGTTAGAGCAGCAGGAGAGAGACTAAAATTTTTACAGAAGGATATTATTAAATAGTCTGCAATTTATCAAGATATTTTTAGAAAAACGCGCAGAAATCGAAAGAAATAAAACTCGTATTATCGCCCCCGGGGGTGGACGAAAACCGGAGATATCTTCATGCATAAGGGATCTGCTTATGCCTAATTTATCTTAGACAAAAACCAATTTTTGAAATATTAGGTTTACTCTTTGACATTTCCAAAACAAAAGCTAATGACACATTTAATTATTGGGTATAAATTTTAAGAGAAGTTTTACCAGCTTCTCAAATAGAAGAAGTAGAAAAAGATAACAAAAAGTATCAATATTTACGTAAAATACTTGGTGAATACGAATTAATTGTAGATAGCGCAGAGCAAGCCATAGAAAGACCTATGGACTACCAAAACCAGAAACAATATTATTCTGGTAAGAAAAAAATGCACACTCTAAAAAATCAGTTTATTGTGCTGCCAAAGGGAGAAGATATTGTTGATGTATATGTTGGTAAATTAGGTAAAACAAGCGATATAGGTTTATTTCGAGAAACACGGCATAAATTCAATGTTGAACAAAAGTTTATTGGTGACAAAGCCGATATCGGAGATAATGCAATTACTACACCATATAAAAAACCAAAAAAATCAGAGATTTCACAACTACAAAAAGAAGAGAATAAACAATTATCTTCACGGAGAATTGGTGTCGAACACATGATGTGTCGAGTGAAAATATTTCGAGTAGCGAGTGAGAAATTTCGTTTATCTCGTCATCGCTATAATCAGGTAATAATGGCAGTATGTGGACTTGTGAGATTGCGACTTAATTGCTCATGGTTTTTATCTGTTGATAATTGAGTTTATCGGGGAGAGAATAAAATTTTACTCTTTCTATCTTTTCCTTGCTAACTGATAAATTAGCTTGATTAATTCCCCTAAAGCCTTATTGTTGCGTCTACAAAGCGCTTGCGATCGCAATCCATTAAAATCGCTAAAACCATTGTACAGCAAGCACTTCAGATTTACGGATAAGTCTAATCAGCATTTTGAAGAAATTGACGCATCGATTTAGCAATTGTAATCAGTAAGTTGCTCGCTTATGAACTAAAACAAAAAGTACTTCTGTGCCATTGGTAAAACTGTTGCAGGTTCACAAATCAGCAACTCACCATCTGCCCTGACTTGGTATGTTTCTGGATCTACTTCAATGTGGGGTAGTGCATCATTCAGCTTCATGTCACGCTTGCTCAATTGGCGTGTTCCAGAAACTGCTACTGCTGCCTTTTGTAAACCTAGCTGGCTAGGAATTTCGTTCTCTAAAGCTGATTGTGAAACAAAAGTTAATGATGTGGCATGACGCGCCCCTGCAAAACTACCAAACATTGGGCGCATATAAACTGGTTGCGGTGTGGGAATACTGGCGTTAGCATCGCCCATTTGTGACCATGCAATCATTCCACCTTTAATCACTATCTCTGGCTTAACGCCAAAAAACGCGGGATGCCACAAACATAAATCTGCTAATTTCCCCTCTTCCACTGAACCTACATATTGAGCAATTCCGTGAGCGATCGCAGGGTTAATTGTATACTTAGCAACATATCTTTTTGCCCGAAAATTATCTGCTTTTTGCTCGTCTCCCTGTGGGTTAAGAATTCCCCTCTGCACCTTCATTTTGTGAGATGTCTGCCAGGTGCGAATTATCACTTCGCCTACCCTTCCCATTGCCTGAGAGTCGGAGGAAATCATGCTAAATGCGCCTAAGTCGTGCAAAATATCTTCGGCGGCAATGGTTTCTCGGCGGATGCGAGACTCGGCAAAAGCGACATCTTCAGCGATCGCAGGATCGAGGTGATGGCATACCATCAACATATCGAGGTGTTCATCTAAGGTGTTGAGGGTGTAAGGGCGTGTGGGATTAGTGGAAGATGGTAAAACGTTGGCTTGACCGCAAACTTTGATGATATCTGGTGCGTGTCCGCCGCCTGCGCCTTCGGTGTGGTAAGTATGGATGACACGATTTTTGAAAGCTGCGATCGTATCTTCCACAAATCCGGCTTCGTTCAGGGTATCAGTATGAATCGCTACTTGCACATCATATTCATCGGCAACGCTGAGACAAGTATCAATTGCTGCGGGTGTGGTTCCCCAGTCTTCATGGAGTTTTAACCCCATTGCACCGGCGGCTACTTGTTCTACAAGTCCTTGGGGTTGACTGGCGTTACCTTTACCCAAAAATCCTAAGTTGACGGGAAAAGCATCAGCCGCTTGCAGCATCCGGTAAATATTCCAAGGGCCGGGGGTGCAGGTAGTGGCATTTGTACCCGTAGCTGGGCCAGTACCACCGCCAATCATGGTGGTAATCCCAGAAGCGATCGCAACTTCAATCTGTTGCGGGCAAATAAAATGAATATGGGCATCAATACCGCCAGCAGTGAGAATCATTCCTTCACCAGCTAAAGCTTCGGTTCCGGGGCCGATAATAATATCTACATTGTCTTGAATATAAGGATTTCCGGCTTTACCAATTTTGAAAATCTTGCCATCTTTAATACCTATATCCGCTTTGACGATTCCCCACCAATCGAGAATTAAGGCATTAGTAATTACTAAATCTACAGCACCATCAGCGTTAGAAATGGGGGATTGTCCCATTCCATCTCTGATAACTTTACCGCCGCCAAATTTCACTTCATCGCCATAGGTGGTGAAATCTTGTTCAACTTCAATAAATAATTCTGTGTCTGCAAGCCGGATGCGATCGCCTACTGTTGGGCCATAAGTTTCGGCGTAGGCGCGGCGATCCATTCTGTAACTCATAACTATTCCTCACAAACTGCGAATTTGGAATTTTTCAAACCTCATCTGAAAACCATTCCCTTCAGGTGAGGCACACATTACACCTACACTTACTGTTTCTGCTGGAGTCAAATAAGCGAGCCGCAGCATTGTATATTCAGTTCCATTCAAAGAGTATTCCACCTCTATTGCTGTGCCGCGTCGAGTTACACGCACCCAAATTGCAGACGGATTTTGCGGCATTGGAATAACAGACCAATCCGAGTAATTACGTGTTACTACTGCGCTAACTTGTTGCACGCCGTTGACAAATTCAATGCCACATTTCAACCAATTCAGCTTATCTAAACGTACCATCAGGCCCGCTTGATCGTATAAATCCTGATATTGTCCAGTGATTTTCACTTCGGCAACAAAGTCACCTTGAATCTTTTGATAAAAAAAGTGACCATTATCTCTAATAAAACCGTAGTGAGTTTCCCGCCAGAAATCTGTTTTTGCGCCGGAAGTGATAGCGATTGCTTCATCTTTAACTTCCCAAAGAGGCGGTTCATTGTACCATTCCATTTTCATAGCTACAGAGAACCGTTAATTTTGGCGTTGAAACCGTAGACTTGACGAGTACCAACGAGGGGGATTAGAGTTATTTCTTTTTCGTCGCCTGGTTCAAAGCGGACTGCGGTTCCGGCAGGGATATCGAGACGCATTCCTCTGGTTTGTTCTCTGTCAAAGTTTAAGGCGGTGTTAACTTCATAAAAGTGATAATGGGAACCTACTTGTATGGGACGATCGCCTGTATTTGAAACTTGTAATTTTATTGTTGGACGACCAACATTTAGTTCAATTTCACCTGCTAGTGTGATAATTTCCCCAGGAATCATAATAAATTCAAACTTACAAAATTAACGAATTGGATTATGTACTGTCACTAACTTTGTGCCATCAGGAAAAGTTGCTTCAACTTGCACATCATGTACCATTTCTGATATCCCTTCCATGACATCATCTCGCGTTAATAGCGTTGTACCATAACTCATTAATTCAGCTACAGTTTGCCCATCTCTCGCTCCTTCTAAGATGGCAGCAGAAATATAAGCAACTGCTTCAGGATAATTAAGTTTTAGCCCCCTTCCTTTCCGTCTTTCTGCTAATAAAGCAGCAGTAAAAATTAATAACTTATCTTTTTCCTGCGGCGTAAGTTGCATTATTATCTCCTCTGTGTTCTCTGCGCCTCTGCGGTAGCCTCCGGCAAGCCGCTACGCGTCTACGTTTAAACTTGCCAAACTCTTGGTATACAATTACCACGATTCAAAAAAGAAACTCGCAGCATCTGCCAAACATTAATAAACCAGTTTCTCACCTCAGAAGTAGAAGAACCGCGATATCGGCACAATAATCCATGTTGTAATCGGCTAGCACCCACTTCTCCTTCCCCATTCCATAAACTTCGTGTTTTTTCGACAATTTCTGCTGAAACTGCACCACCAACCCAAACTAGACTACCTACTATTGGTTTTCCAGCCAAGCCGTGGGGACTGTGGAAAATGTCTTCGCTACCGTGTAAGCATTGCCGATCAATCCATAAAGGAACGCCTTGCTGCCAAATTTCTGTGTGCGATCGCCATTCTCCAAGGTAAAATTTTTCTCCTCTAGCACTGCGACCAAACCGGGTAATTTCCCAGCCTAACCAACTGGCCCCGGTTGCTAATTCTACCCGTAAATCTTGCCGATAAATCGCGTCATTAAATAAAATTGTCTCTTGTGGCAACCACTCCAAACAAGCACCAGGATCAACTTGCATCTGGATGGTTTGCCTAGCTTGTAGCCCATTACTGCGATATATCTTACTTGCAGCAGCTGTAGTAATTAAGGCTTGGGCTTGGGGTTGGAGGTGGATGTTAGAGGATAAGCGATCGCCTCCTACCATTCCCCCAGCTGTATGTAAAATTACGCTATGACAAACTTTTTCCCCTTCTGGATAAAATGGGCGTTGTACCTTCAGGGGCGCTTGCTGGTGATTGTAAATTAACTGGGTTGCGCCCTGGCGATTGGCATAGACTAAATTAAGTTTTCCATGCCAACCTTCTGCTATTTGTGAGTTACAGGTCATTTATGAAGTAAACATTAAGTTTCAGGTGGATTACATTTCATTAATTCACTATGCCAGTGTTTGACCTGCAATTTATCATTTTATTTAAGAAACACCAGTCCACTATATAAATGAAAAGCTGAATCCCAATTAGTCTGTTCCCTGCGAAACAAATGAATATGTGACTTGATATGACCTAACATTTCTGTTTGGTCTAATGTTGTATCTGCAAATGATGTGAAATCTGACCAAATTTTAACTTGAGGTAGTTGCTGGTCAATCCAACTTGATAAACTATTCCAATTAATTCTGATTGTATTTTGGCTAGCTTGGGGAATGATTTTTAAACCTTGCTGGAATTCATAGCCGTTATCATAGAATCGGAGAATGCAACGTCTACCAGGTAAGTGTAAATCACAAAACTGAGCATAGTCTTGTGTTTGAGTTTTCCATTCCAGTTTACGGCGGGCATCAACATCTACAACTTGTTCAAAAATGGGCAATAGTCCCACTACTCTGGCTGTCACTTCTGACCAGTCAAAGGTGAGAGAACCGAGTTGATTTGTGTCATTACAGCAAACAACAGTAGCTTGTGGGGTAGATTCTTGAAAATGTTTGACTTGATAAACTTGAATTTGCTGAATTTGAGCTATTGTTGCCCAAAAGCAAGGAATACCAGCCTGCTGTAACTGTTTGCCGTAAAATTTTAGTTCTCCCACTTGTCCAGTACGGTACAATCTCCAGCCACGACTTGGCATTAATAGCCGTGCGCTATAGGGATCTAGCTGCATAATCTGGGCAAATTTTCGAGATGCGTCCGTTTTCATCTCGTTACTGAGTGGCTCTAAAACTAGTACGCCAAGTTCAGTGTTATTAGGTTCAGATTTTGCTTGGGAAATGGCTCTTTGTCTTTGTTCAATCTCAATTTCTTGCAGTCGTTGCAAACCTTGACGTGCTAGCGACACTATTTTGGTATTTGTCGTATCTTGCAGCAGTTGCCGATAAATTTTGTCCGCATCCTGATGCTTTCCAGATACTTCATGCAAGCGACCAAGATAAAATTGCACCCAAGGATTGTCTGGTGATTCTATTAGCAGCTGTTTGAGTAATTTGGCAGCTGTTTGATAGTCTTTATGGTCAAAGGCGATCGCAACTTGCTCAATCATCACTTACTTTAAATACAGGATGGAGTGATGTCTCGCGCAAAATCACTTTTGCGTGAGCTATAAATCATTTATACTTCACAACTTGCGGTAATTAAGGATAATGCTACTACTGGGGCTGTAACTGCTCTCAGAATGCGGCGACCAAGGGAAACAGGTTGAAATCCAGATGCGATCGCATTCTCAATTTCTTGTGTTGTCCATCCTCCCTCTGGGCCAGTAGCAATAACAATGGTTTCTTGTCCTTTGTCACTTGTCATACCCTGCGGGAAGGCGAAGCGCCTATGTCCTTTGGGCTGTAAGCAATGTTTTAAATGGGGAAACTCACCACGCGCTTCACAGATATATTGCTGACTGTTGGCAAATGACAAATGACCAATGACTAATGACAAACCCGTATTAAAAGCAACAGGCTCTAAAATTGTTGGCACAAAAGAGCGCTCTGATTGTTCGGCGGCTTCCGCAGCGATGCGCCGCCAGCGTTCGAGCTTTTGAGGACTAGGATCAAGCAAAGTGCGATCGCTCAATACTGGTGCAATACAAGTGACTCCCAACTCTGTACAACACCGCACAACTTCATCAAATCCATTGCCTTTGGGTAACGCCACCATCAAGGTAATTGATACAGGTAATTCAGTTTCCACCAAAAGCGATTCTAAAACCTGTGCTTGCTCCCCTGCTAGCTGTGCTAACCACCATTTTCCTTTACCATCCATTGCAATAAAGCGATCGCCTTCACGCAAGCGCAATACACGCCCCAAATAATGTTGTTGTTCTTTGGTGAGTAAAATTTGCCCTTGTTGAAATTGGGAGGGTGCGATCGCAATTCTTTGCAGTTGAGACATCGGTTTGAGGCTTTTAGTTAATAAACACCAGTTTTTGTTACTTGAGTTTCGGTCATTCGTAAATAAAATTACTGTAAAAATATATCTTAGTCTTTTAATTTTTAAGAATTGTTTAGGAAAATCCTTGTATAAGCAATTTTCAGTATTTAATACTTTCACATATCGTAATTAAATCCTTATGATTGAGTTAGTTTGATGGCTATATCAAGTTTAGTGAAAAATTTCTCCCTAGCTACTGTAGGAGCCTTGGCTACGAGTTTAGTAGCGATTCAGCAAGCTTCTGCAAGTCCTCTTATGAATGGAGATTTTGAAACTGGAGACCTTACTGGGTGGACAACTTTTACTACACCTAATGGTACGTTAGGACCGGGTTTTCCAAACGTTATTTCCTTTGATACAAATAATGATGGTATTTCAAGCAACAGCGCTCGGTTTCGCGTAGGTGAAGTTAATTTTACTAATCAGTACGCAGGAGGCGGCATTTTTCAAAACGTCAATCTCTCGGCGGGAGATTTGACGATCTCTGCTGACATAGCATCCGTACTTGAGGAAAGGACTAATGCAAGCGGAGGTAAGGTTGAGTTACTTTTCGATAATATTATTTTAGATACTTATGACTTTCTTGATATTGATGCTAATATCCCAGAATTCAGTTTCCTTCTAAGTAGTTTGTCTAATATTACTGCTGGAACACATGAAATTCGGTTCTTATTTACACGTCCTGCTCTACAAGACGGCCGCATACAGACACCAGTACAATACATAGATAATATTGTGATTTCTGGAAGTGCCACAAAATCTGTCCCCGAAACTACTTCGATGTTAGGTCTGCTAGCAGTCGGTGCAGTGAGTCTAGGTTCTATTATGAAGCGCCAAAAGCAACAAAAAGTTACGGGTAAGGCATAGATTCATATTTGTAAGTTATTCACGACATCTCTTAATTAATGGGGAGGCTAAAAAATATTGCCTCCCCTTAACTGAATCCTATTTGGTAATAAATAATAGGGTAGACGTGAGGATATTATTTACGGAAGATTCTGGAAGTAAACCTCTAGCGCTTCAGTCACTAACTGAGTCATCGGCTTACCTTGGCTTTCTGCTACTTCCTTTAACTTGCCATAAACTTCTTCTTTTAAATTTACCCGATGGCGCGATTTGTTTGCACCATTGGCTGTTTGGGGATCGTAGCTAGCTGCAAATTCGCGGATGGCATCAAAACCAACGCGATCGCAAAAATCACCAAAGCTTTCCTTTGATTTCCGAGATTTCTTAAAGTAAACAAAAATCGGCTCTAAGAAACTTTCTAAATCATTATGATGCAGCTTTTCTGTGTAAGGTTGCGCCAATCGAGTCTGATTTGGCGAACCCCCTAACCATAACTGGTAAGATTCTGGAGCGCTACCAACAAAGGCCAATTCAGCCAAGTAGGGACGAGCGCAACCGTTAGGGCATCCTGTCATCCTTACCACAAAATGTTCTTTTTGTAAACCTAATTTATCCAATAGAGCGCGAACCCGCTCTAAAATGCCTGGTATTGCCCGTTCTGATTCCGTGATTGCCAAACCACAAGTGGGTAAAGCCGGACAAGCCATTGCATACCGCACTAAAGGTTCGATTTTACTGGGTTCATCTCCGACACCGTGACGGCTGAGAATGTCTTGAATAGCTTCCTTGCTATCTGGTTCGATATCGTAAAAAATCACGTTTTGGTTCGATGTCAGGCGGATGGGTAAGTTGAACTGTTCGACAATTTCCCGCAAGGCGGTTTTCAGTTGAAACGAACCTTCATCCTTGACTCGACCATTGTCAATGGAAATTCCTAAGAAGAGCTTCCCATCTCCTTGTTCATTCCAGCCGAGGAAGTCGTGGAATTTAAACTCTGGCAGTGGTTTGAAGGCTTCGATTGATTTACCGAAATATTCTTCAACTTGGGCACGGAATTTATCTAAACCCCAATCGTTGATTAGATATTTTAATCTGGCGTGACGACGGTCGGTGCGATCGCCATAATCTCTCTGAGTAGCAACAATCGCTTTTACAATGTCGTAGACATCATCCTTTGCCACATAACCAATGGGGTCTGCTAACCTAGCGAAAGTTTCTTCTTTACCGTGGGTTCTGCCTAAGCCACCACCAGCAAAAATATTAAATCCTTCTAATTGCTTCTTCTTATTGGTAATTACTACCAAAGTCAGGTCTTGGGAATACAAATCCACCGAATTATCCCCTGGCACCGTCACGCAAATTTTAAACTTGCGGGGCATGTAATGTGTGCCATAAATCGGTTCTTCGTTGTCATGGATAATTGTGCCATTCCCGTTGCGCTGTCGCGCTGCCTTCACCTCTGGGTCTTCTTCAGCACTAATTGCCTTTTCACCATCTAGCCAAATTTCATAATAAGCACCCGTCTGTGCTGACAATAAGTCGGCAATATTCTGAGCATACTCCCAAGAATACTGATACTCTGGGCGATTCTTAAAGGGGGCTGGTGGTGCCATGACGTTGCGGTTGATGTCACCGCAAGCTCCCAAAGTTGAACCCAGATTCTTGACAATGGTGGCGATCGCTGATTTCAGATTCTTCTTTAAAATACCGTGCAGTTGGAAACCTTGACGGGTAGTTGCTCGTAACGTGTGGTTGCCATACTCATCGGCTATTTTATCTAAAGCCAGATACAGCTGCGGCGGTACTAAACCACCAGGATTTTTTGTCCGCAGCATAAACTGGTAATCTTTTTCCTGTCCCTTAGTGCGGTTGTCGCGGTTATCCTGCTGATAAGAACCGTGAAACTTCAAAAGCTGCACCGCATTTTCAGTAAAATGGGTAGTATCTTGAAGAATTTCAGTTGCTACAGGTTCACGCAAAAAATTACTATTTTCCTTGATTCCTTCTACTTTGGAAGGCTTACGGCTAGCGATTGGGGAAGGAGCAGATTTAACCATTAGACTTGTATAGTATTCTCAATAAAGCATTACGTAGACACCGAATCAGCACCCTTCGGCTACTTGATCCCCGGTAATCCGGCCGGAATAATGAGGAATGATTTAATTTTACCACGGCAAAAGCCGGCTTTGTCAGTGATGTAACACTTAACAAAACCAGCTTTTGGGAGTAGTGAGTTTTGTTAGCGGTAGCGGGGCGTTTAACCCGTGCTAAGTCCTGAGTACTTAAGTAAAGTATAGAGTGACCGAGGACTCAATAATTTTTTATTTGAAGCGATAGCCAAGACCGCCATTGATGGTGACAGCAGAAGCATCGCTATTTTGGTAGGCACCAAGTCCGACTTTAGCGTTAGTGTAGACAAGGAAATTGTTAGCAACTTCCGATTCAACACCAGCACCTAGCACTACTGAATCTCTGTTACCTATAGGAGTTGGTGAGCCATCTTTTTCTACAAAAGAATAACCGCCAGTTAAATAAGCGTTAGTTTTATTAGCGATAGGCACATCCACAGAAAGTTCTGGGATGATAGCACTTGTCTTATCACTCCAGAGAACATTACCACGTACAGAAAATGGCGTAGTTCCTAATTTCACGCGACCTGTAACATTACCACCAAATGTAGCAGCATCATTGATACCTTCTCCGCCGCTAGTAACGCCAGCTGCAACACCAGCACCAACATAACTAGCATCAGTACCCTTTTTGATTTCAGCAGAAGCTTGACCAGCTGATAGAAATAGAGGAGCAACTATTAAAGAAGACAATGCAGAAAATGTCACGAAAGACTTGAGTAAGCGTTTCATAATTTTTATCAAAATTTTTATTTTTTACTTGTATATTCCCAGTCGAAAATCATTTAACAATGTTCCAAATGTTTCCCAGTTTTTATTAAATAAATGTTGCTAATGATGCATAAGAGTTACAGGCTAAGTATCCCAGCCAATCATAAATAAGCTGTTATAATTACATTCAATGTCTTTTCATCTGGGTTCTTTGTTCCAAAAATAGACGCTTTTAAAACTGTCACAATAATTGGAACTCAAACTATGTCGGAATAGTGTAAATAAAATATCCGACTAACATTTTTTGCCGAGCTTTTCACAGAGGATGAAAAACTCGGCTGTAGCATCTGTTGCAACAACCTATAGAGGGAATCTATAAAGTTAATTTTGAGCAGTTATTGTGGAGATTGAATAATGCTAACCGGTGCAAAAACGTTGTCTGGTTTGATGGGTTTATGTGTCGGTGATGCGTTGGGTGTGCCAGTGGAGTTTACTAGCCGTGCTGAACGAGTAAAATCTCCAGTGACAACGATGCAGGGTTATGGCACATGGAATCAACCACCAGGAACTTGGTCAGATGATAGTTCGTTAAGCTTTTGCCTAGCAGAATGCCTTTGTAGGGGGTATTCGTTGGATGCCATAGCCAATTCCTTCTGGCGCTGGTACAAGGAGGCTTACTGGACTCCCCGTGGCGATGTCTTTGATATTGGTCAAACTACCCACACAGCAATTATGCGTCTGAAACAGGGAGTTGTTCCCCATCAGGCGGGTGGGAAGGTTGAAAATAGTAATGGCAATGGTTCGTTGATGAGAATCTTGCCGATGGCTTATTGTCACCGAAACTTAACTTTAGGCGAATTGCTAGCGCGGGTGCATGATGTTTCAGCGATTACCCATGCTCATGCGCGATCGCAAATGTCCTGTGGAATTTATATTAGTATTGCAGTGGCGCTCCTAGAAGGGGCTGACCCCCAAACAGCTTATCTACAAGCATTGCAAGATATCCAAACAATTTATTCTGTCCGAGAATTTTTGTTAGAAAAGCCTCACTTTGGCAGAATTTTTAGTGGTGAGATTGCCAAGTTACCAGTTGAAGAGATTAATTCTGGTGGCTATGTGATTGATACTTTGGAGTCATCCCTGTGGTGTTTATTAAATAGTTCGTCTTATTCTGAGGCGGTGCTGAAAGCTGTCAACTTAGGCGGAGATGCCGATACTACTGCCGCCGTCACTGGTGGATTAGCGGGAATTTATTATGGGGTGGAAAATATTCCTCAAAAATGGATGAACCAAATTGCCCGTAGACAGGACATTATTTATTTGGCAGAGCGTTTTGCAAGGGCTGTCTACAGTTGAAGGGACTGGGGACTGGGTGAGAAGACAAAGGGAATAACCAATGCTCAATGCCTAATACCCAATGCCCAATACCTAATCCTAAACCGTAGACAAAGAATAGACCTGACCATCAATCAGCAATCGTGTGATGCCTTTAGCTTGCAGATGAGTCCGAGCCTTATGGAGCATTTTACTATCAGGAACTTTAATTACGCGATCACGCTTGGTAGAAAAGCGCTTGGCGACGCGATGATTATCAAATACCGGCAGAGTTCTTTGCTGAGTTTCCAGGCTGGGAATTTGTCCCAAATCACCAAAGTCCTTGAGGGGTCGGGTAATTAATTCCGAGGAACGGTCAATTACCAAATAACAAGTTTTCGGCAAATTGGCTATCGACAGAGGTAAAACTTGAACTGATGCTTCACCTGGTCTTCTTTTTGTGACTAAAGGTCTTTCGTCATCCAGTTCATCATCATCAAAGTCTTCTTCCTCAAAGTCGTCATCCTCTAAATCATCATCTTCTAAATCATCCAAATCCTCCGATTCATCTAGCAAATCTTCGCCTAGCATCTGCGCGATGACAGCCGCTCCTGGATGTTTATCCTTTAGCGGTGGAATGGAGATGCTGACTATTTCCGGCGGCTTTTGCTCTGGAGTTTCTAATTTCTCTGTAACTCGGAGCTTCGGTTTTTCTGCCGCCGAGGGGCGACGGCGCACCCGTCTACTAGCAGCGAGTGATTCTGCCGTTTCCTCTGAGTAAACTTCCGGCTCTACACGAATTACCCGACGTGGCTGCGGCTCAACCTTTGTCACTTCCAACGGTGGGCTTTCGATGGGTGGAACTTCTATCTCCGGCTCCGGTTGAGTCAGCAATGGTAACTGCTCATAGCTTACCTGCGCCCTGCCTTCAGGAGTTCTCGCAGCCCGCTTTAAAGAGACTAAGTATTCATACTCATCCTCTGGCAAAGTGCTTTTGAGCAGGCGACTAATTGTCGAGTTACTCACACCATAGCGTTCTGCCAAAGTTGAGGTTGTTTCGGCAGTCTCTCGATATAACTTAAGAATTTCTTGCTTGTCAGAGTCTGTTAGTTTTCTCACGGTAGATACCAAAAATCTTTACTAAGCTCGTTTACGTCCACTGGTACGCCGCGTTCGTCTTAGTGATGCGTCATATTCTAAGACAGCGCCCATGCCAAATAACACCCCACTAAACACCCAAAACACTTCTAATATCTCCCCACTTTGATAGTTGGGGCCTTGGGCGTATTTAAACCACATATCTGCAATGTAAAGCGAAAAGGCCGCTGCTGCAATCATTCGCCAAGACTGGGAAACTCTTCCCCCCCAAAAGGCTAGTAGCAGAGTGGTAGCAATAATTAACAGAACTACATCGCTAACTACGTAAAACCAATTCAAAATAGCGACTAGCAGTTCTGAGGGTGTTTCCTGTTGCATAGAAATCCACCATGCCAACAAACTACCGAATACTGCAATTGCTAACACAATTAGCCACTGCCATTTTTCCAGATTGATTCGCCTGGAAGCCACAGCTAAAATCATGCCTGCGCCAAGTAATAGATAAGTGAGTACAAAAAATATATCGCCTACAGACACATCTGGTTCATCTTTTAACACTATTTCGGTATATCCGAAAATTATCCCCCCAACGAAATAGGAAAGCATACCTAACCCAATTAAGAGCCAGACATTTCGCCCACTGACGATTTGTGGACTCAGCCAGTTCCTCAAGCATAAGATACTGGCACCCAAATAAGCTAAAGCTTCAAAAATATTTGTACCAATCACATACCACTCGGCCCGGCTTTCTATGCCATCAGCTCCGGGAACTTTGGCACTAAACAACAAAAAGTATAGCAGTGCTAGTACGGCCCAGCCAATATTAGCTAAGACAATGTTCTGAGTATTGAAAATGGATTTAGAAAGGAACGAATTCTCGTAAGAGTTATTCATAGGAATTGACTATGTAGATGCACTCTGGCAGTATTTTGAGTTAAAGGACTGTATATGTAGCAGTGTGTCTGCCAGATAATACACAATCGGACACCAAAAGCAAGTACCAGTGGCAGGAATTTTGTTAAAATTTTCCATGCTACTGCCACAGTTTACCCAGTGGCGATTGATTTAGCCAACTGATAAATAGCAATCGCTCGGCTTCTGGCATATCTTCTAGCTTATAAATCACTTGTTTGGTAAAATTGCCATTGCCAAAATATGCTTTTCCTAATCGATGCAGTTCTTGTAATAAAGTAACTACATGATTTTCCTGCCAATCAGGTATTTTGGCGGTTGGCAAAGGATTGGTAGATACCAAATATTTAACTGCTTCTAGGGAAGATGCTTGAGGAAATTGCTTTTGCTTTAATACTTCCGCAATATCTTTTTCAAATAATGCAGCTTGTTTAGCACCTAAAAACTCTTCAATGTCGATAGAAACACCCTGTAACAGCAAAATACTGGCTTGGACTAAAATCGCCGTTTTGCCATGACCACCTGTATCACTATCCAGCTGCTCTAAACGGATTTTACCCCAGACGCTAAAGCGTTCGGGTTCCTCCAGCAAAACACAGGCTTTACCCCGGTTATCCGTTAATTCTCTCCATAAGGCTCTAGCTTCTTCTTCTTGACTAGCTTTGAAAACACTAATCAAGCGAAAAGTCTGCCCTTGATAATTGAGGATCGGCACCTGCTGATCCTTTTTTGGGTGCTGAATGCTTGATATTTCAACATCCTGCCGTTTGAGAATAAACATGGCACTAGCAAATAACTCCTCACAGGGGCACTCTTAATATGGAATATATAATGGCATTTGGCAGTATCGCCAAGGCTGAAATTACCTAGCGTACTGTGAAAATGGGCCTAGCGATCGCCAGATTCTTCCCGAAGGTAGCCACCCAGAGGGCATTGGCGTTAACAGGCAAATAACCCCTTGACAACTCAATATATCTAAACCGATACTCCATCTGTTTCGTTTTTGGTGTAAATTGACTAGCTAGCGACTAGCATCTTAGCCTTGCTAGTGGTAAATCTGCAATTTTTGATTGCTTCTTGGTAAGTAAAGACGATATAATAGTCTAGGTGACTCCTTCTGGAGCCATTATTTTGTTTTGGGCGCGTAGCTCAGTGGATAGAGCAATTGCCTTCTAAGCAATCGGTCGCAGGTTCGAACCCTGCCGCGCTCGTTTTAACTCAATATGAACCCTCAAGCGGTGTGAAGTGATATGATGATTTCCACGTTTGAGGGTTCGTTATTGCTGCATCATACCAAGAACAAAGGTGATATAGCGTTTCCTAGTCTAGTGAGGTACAGTAACAACAATGAGTAAACCAGCCTTCGATATCTTTTAAAGATACTTTATTGAAAGCTTCTTCAACGGCTTTCGCTAAATCTGGATAATTTCTGGCACCGATAGAACGTAGTATGTTCTTGATTTTAGACCAGCAATTTTCAATTGGTGAAAAATCTGGGGAGTAAGGCGGTAAATAAATGAGCTTTGCTCCTGCTGCTTGGATTAGTGCTTCAATCTCTTTACCTTTATGAATTGAGCAATTATCCATGACCACATAAGCTCCTTCCCAGAGTTTTGGAACTAATATTTGAGAGATAAATGCCTCAAATGTGAGTCCATCTGTTGCACCAATCAGACTAATTTGGGTAATTATACCTCTAAAACCGATAGCACCAATCAAGGAGACATTTTTCCTCGCTTAATAGGACGTTCACCTCGCGCTTGCTTTCCTTTGGGCGCACGGGCAAATAGTCTTACTAAAGATAAATTTATGCCGGATTCATCAATAAAGATAAGATTTTTAGCTAGAATTCCTTGAACTTTTTGCCAAAATTCTACTCTTAATGATTGAACTCGGTCACTCTCTTTCTCGGTTGGGTATAGTGTTTTTTTTGAGATTTAGGTTAAGAAGACGCAGCATCCTATCTAGAGTTGAGCGACCAATCAAGACTCCCGTTTTCTGTTCTAACAGCAGACGAAGTTCATCCAAGGTTGCATCATTATTATCTGACACAATTGACGACAAAACGTTTAACTCTTCCTGCGAGAGCTTTCTTGGTGTTTGTTGTGTGCGAATCTTGGGCGAAATACTCCCAGTCTTTCGATATTGTTTCAGTAATTTTTCAACAAGACTTAGAGGCTGTTTGAAAAGTCGGAGAGATGGTAAAAAAGCTCTTTCAGTATACGTTGTGAATAGATAGTAGACAGCACCGAGAGAGCAACATGAGTAAAGCATACCCCAGCAATCTGACCCATGTTCAATATGAATTTCTCAGTGGTATGATTCCAGAACAAAAACCCGGTGGTCGGAAGCGTGAAGTTGATATGTGGGAAGTTCTGAACGCAATTTTTTATGTCCTAGTAGAAGGAGTTAGATAGCGATGCCTACGGCGGGCTACGCCTACGCTACCGGGTGACTTTCCCGTCTGGCAAACGGTATACAACTATTTTCGTAAATGGCGCAAAGACGGAACGTGGTTGAAAATTCACGATAGTCTGCGTCAGTGGACAAGGATTGAGCAGGAGCGCCATCGAAGCCCTATCTACCTTGCTATGATCCGGATCATGGTAAGACGATTAGCATCCCACCTTCGCGCACCAAAAAAGACAAGAAGGATACTAAAACGTACTCATCCTTCCAAACGATCCCATGTTTCTACAGCTAAAATTCTATCCCAAAAATAATACCTAAAAACAGACACCTTGAAAGGGCTGATCCTAAAATATATGAGAGGTTGCAAAATGTATTGTGAAATCAGTATTTTAAAAATGCCTAAAAACCAAGCTAAAAACATATTTAATAGAGGAAGAAGGTTTAGGAAATAATTATTGAGCCTACACCTTCTTCCTAAATCAAGTTCAGCCTATTCTAAAGTCTTTTTTACTTCATCTTTGATATTTTCAGCAGTGTGACGAACTTGGGCTTCAGCTTGTTTAGCTTTACCTTCAGCTTTATCATTAGGGTTGCCAGTTACTTCACCAACAACTTCTTGTACTTTTCCTTCGACGTTCTTTGCAAAAGCCTTTGCTCTATCTTCGATACTCATATACTTTTTTCCTTATCTTAACTAGTGATTATTTATTGCTTGCTAAGAAAGCGTTGCAATGTTTATATATTACTTTTAGACAAGTTTTAATTCTTCTACCTGACGATGTTTTTATGAAGAATATTTGTGTCCATTGTACATAGTTATTTAAAGGTTAAATTCATCTTGAAGAATTCAAATAATGTCCAAAAGATAGAAAGGATTTATTCTATTGTTCTATCTTGAGAGAAAATTATTTGCTACTTTAGCTAGATAATGATGCAGATGTCTACCCTAAATTAGCGGTTAAGAAATACTCAGAATGTGAAAACCACAACTTGAGTTAGCAGTATTGCTGCACAAACAAGTAATTTATTATACTTTAAGCGCTTATAAACATCTGGCACAACAAAATAGTTGAGATATAAGAAAATATTCTAATACTGCTTACTTAAAGGGAAAAGGAGCGGAAGACCTGATATATAAGGTTTTTCCCTTTTAAGCTTTTCCCTTACTCCCAAAACTCGATGTTCCAAAAAAGTGGTGTTGTCACAAATCTTAAGCGGAAAGAAACATAATTTTTCAAATTTTAACTGAAGAGTAGTTTAGCTAGTGCAAGAAAGCAGAGAGAAGTCTGTAGATTTTTCTGCGACTTTCCGCAGGGTACGAAACTTCAAAGAGACAGCAGGAAAGAAAGCTTGATTTACAAGCTTTTGTTACCTTTTTAAACTGGATAGTTATTTATGCCATACCGCACTAGTAAAACTTGTAACTAATTTCTCACTAAAGACAGCAGGAACAAGTGTTTACGTTTATTTCTATTTATCAAGGTATTTATTATGCAATCAAATTCTACTACTCAACCAACTTCTAACTCCCAATATGTAGATTCTCGGATGCAAACTGATGTATCTGTTAACATTTTCATCGGATTTTCTATTTTGATTACAATGATTGTGTTTGTAGGATTTAATATCTATAAGAAACACCGTGCGGCTGTTCTCAGTAAGCAAATTGCTTCATTAGAAAAACTGTGGCTTTTGAATATTAAGAAAAAAAGAGCTTGAAGAAAAACAATATAGACAATGAAGTACTTATTTATAATTTGGGTGCTTATACTCTCTTTAATCGCTCCTAATGCGGCGATCGCTCAAGCAAGACAACCCTACACCTTAATATCTGGACTTGGCGCAATCCACCATCCAGTTTCCACTACTAATGCTCACGCGCAAGAGTTTTTCGATCAGGGATTAAATTTAATTTACGCTTTCAACCATGATGAGGCGGTGCGTTCTTTTCAACACGCAGCCAAACTCGATCCGCATTTAGCGATCGCATATTGGGGTATTGCTCTGGCTCTAGGCCCTAATATTAACTTAGAAATCGATCCCAATCGAGAATTAGCTGCTTACCAAGCGGTACAGCAAGCTTTGGCACTTTCCACCAAAGCATCTAACCAGGAACGAGACTACATTACCGCCTTAGCAAAACGTTACTCCCAAGATCCTGGTGCAGACTTGTATCAACTAGCGGTAGACTACGCAAAAGCAATGGCAACCCTAGTTGAGCTATATCCTGATGATTTAGATGCAGCAACGCTTTATGCTGAAAGCTTGATGGATCTGCATCCGTGGCAGCACTGGACTAAAGATGGTAAGCCACAGCCAGATACAGAAAAAATTGTGGCTATTTTAGAATCTGTTCTCAAACGTAACCCGAATCATACGGGGGCCAATCATTACTATATCCATGCGGTGGAAGCCTCGCCTTCCCCAGAAAGGGCCCTTGTCAGTGCCAAAAGACTAGGAACCCTTGCGCCAGCAGCAGGACACTTAGTACACATGCCTTCCCATATTTACTTTCGTGTGGGAGATTATGAAGGGGCAATGCAGGCAAACAAGCAGGCGATCGCTCAAGATGATATTTACATCAAAAAATATCAAGTCCAGGGTACTTACCCCATGATGTACTACAACCACAACGTACATTTCCTCATGGTGGCCAGCAGCATGGCAGGAAAATATGAAGATGCTCTCCAAGCCGCAGATAAATTAGTCGCAAATGCTACTGCTATAAACCCTTGTATACCAATGCTTGAGGGATTTCTGGGCAGCAAAATGCTGATTCAGACACGCTTTAGTGATTGGGATGCCATCTTAAAAACTCCTGCTCCCGATGTTAAATTGCCTACTACTACAGCACTTTGGCATTTTGCTCGCGGTATGGCTATGGCTGCCACAGGCAAACTTGAAGAGGCAGCAAGTGAAAGTCGGGCATTACTTACCGCCAAGCAGGAAATTTCTACCGAAGCAACTATCGGATTAAGCCCCGCCAGTCGCATTTTAGACATTGCTTCAAAAGTTCTCGATGCCAAAATTGCTACAAAAAATAATGATTATGAATATGCCATTCAATTACTAGAAAAAGCGACAGTAGCAGAAGATGCACTCGATTACGTCGAACCACCAGACTGGTACTTTCCCACGCGGGAATCTTTGGGCGCTGTACTTTTGGCTAAGGGTGATTATAAAGAGGCGGAGAAAGTCTTTCGTACCGATCTAGAAAAGTATCCCCATAATGGGCGTTCTCTATTTGGTTTACAGGCAACTTTGCAGGCATTGGGGAAAGAAGACGCTGCTCAAATTGTCAAAGCCGACTTGCAAACAGCTTGGAAAGGTCAAACAATTTGGAATTTTAGATTTTAGATTGGCCCCATACCTAGCAGGTTATCCAAAGAAGTATAGTCCGAAATAGCCTTTATTTGTTGCTTGACTTTGGCTTTCGTATTAAAATTTTGGAGTAATGCTTCATGGTTAATGCAGTCAAACATTCAATTCGGATATTCTAAAGATGTGCCCCTGTATGTCTGATTTCCTTGATCACCCTACACAATTAATCTTCTTCCATTTCCAACCCTTTCTTGTGTTGGGCTGTACTTAGGGTAGCTGGGGCAGGCGATCGCGTAAATGCGATCGTATCACTGGTTAACTATCTACTGGATGCAGAGAGATGGCTCGTATGTCATCCTAGATTTAGGAGAGTTAATTCAGTGACGTCTTTGATTTTAGTATTGAAAGGCTTTTCCTTTTAGTATTTACAGACTTCTCAGAGAAATTAAAATCTCTACACAGTGATGATTTTGGAGCGAATCGATGTCAATTTACGTAGGTAACCTCTCTTATGACGTTACACAAGAAGATTTAAGTGGTATTTTTGCAGAATATGGTACTGTAAAGCGAGTACAAGTACCTACTGACCGTGAAACAGGTCGTCCGCGAGGCTTTGCTTTTGTGGAAATGGGAACTGAAGCGGAAGAAACAGCTGCCATTGAAGCTCTCGACGGTGCTGAGTGGATGGGTCGCGACCTGAAAGTAAATAAGGCTAAACCCAAGGAAGATAGAGGTGATAGAGGTTCCTTTGGTGGAAACCGAGGAGGATACGGCGGTGGCGGCGGACGCGGCGGACGCTACTAAACTTTGGAAACAAAAAAAATTTACCAATAGTCTTAAGGTCAGACAAACAACAGTCTGTCTTTTTTTTGTAATGTTCCCGCCTGATTAAGTCAACTTAGTAGGAGAAATAATGACCCAAGTAATTGTCGGTGACAATGAACACATTGAATCAGCCTTACGACGATTTAAGCGAGAAGTTTCCAAGGCTGGAATTTTTCCAGACATGAGAAAGCATCGTCATTTTGAAACACCCTTAGAAAAACGCAAGCGCAAAGAAGTCGCCAAGCACAGACAGAGTAAGAGAAGTTTTCGTAATTAAGGGCTGACATAGCGATAAAAGAAAACCTTCATAGATTCTATGAGGGTTTTCCTTTTGCCTATTTAAAAATCAGGAAACCTCAATAAACGCTAAAATCAAGTCAGCCTTTGTATTGTAGCGGTTGTGTCCCACATCACTCAGAGTGCGGTTCACTGCATAAATCCTGATTGTCAACGTCCTTATCCCCAACCTTGGGGAAACAAATTTTGCAACAGCTGTGGCGCACCGCTAGAGTTGTTAGACCGCTATGTTCCACTTCAGCCATTAGGTTCGGGAGGATTTGCTCAAATTTACACGGTTTGGGATGAAAAAACTCAAACCGAGAAAGTGCTGAAAGTGTTGGTAGAAGATTCACCAAAGGCACTGGAATTATTTACCCAAGAGGCGGCAGTTTTATCTAGTTTGCAGCATCCAGGTGTGCCCGCAGTCGATGCTGAAGGGTATTTTCAGGTACAACTGTTTAACCCCAAGCCGCACCAACTACCTTGTCTGGTAATGGAAAAAATCAATGGACGGACTTTAGAGGAGATATTAAAAAAGTTTCCCCAAGGATGTCCAGAGAAGTTGGTTGTCAACTGGTTTGCCCAAACTGTAGAGATTTTACAAGAATTACACAAACGTCAAATTATTCATCGGGATATTAAACCTTCTAATTTAATGCTGGGCACATCTTCGCCCACTGTCAGCCTACCTCAAGGGCAAATAGAAGGCGATCGCCTGGTACTAATTGATTTTGGTGGGGCAAAGCAATTTAGCCCCTCTAAGCTGCGTTCTCAGTCGAGTTCCACCCGATTATTTTCTTCTGGTTACAGTCCACCAGAACAAGTGAGTGGAAGTATTGTCGGGCCAAGTGCCGATTTTTATGCCCTTGGTCGAACGGTGATTGAACTGCTAACAGGCAAATACCCACTAGAGTTGGAAGATCAACAAACAGGGAAATTGCGCTGGCGTAGTGCGGCGAATGTCAACCCTCAACTAGCAGATTTACTAGATGAGATGGTGCAGGAGGATGTGCGATCGCGTCCAGTAAATGCAGCTATGATTCAAAAACGGTTGGCGAAGATTTCTCAACCATTACCGCCGCCGGGATTATTTGCCCAACTGCAAGATCGGGGGAAGCTTGCTTCAACGCAAGTTTCCCAGAGATTTACACTGCTAATCCAAGCTATTGAACAAGTTTTAGCTAACTTTAGCCAAGCTGTAACTAAAACCGTAATTTTTATCGCTCAGACAATCATCAAAATTTTCCAAGCTTGTTTGGCGACGATTTGGGCGATGATTTTGGCTTATGTTGGCGCTTGTTTTGGTGCGATCGCAGGTTTTATTTTGGCATATCACACCAACCTGGGGCGTTGGGTTGTGGAATCTATTTCGAGTCAGCTAAACCAATTAATCCCAAATACTCAAACCGTCTTCGGGGCAGATCTTTTGGTATTCATCGCCGCAGGCTGGGGAACCGCTTGGGGACTGACAGTATCTGGGTGTTTTGGTCAACGGCGGCGCTTTTTAGTAGCATCGCTGATGGGTATGATTAGCTATGGCTTTGGCTGGTTCATTTTGCAATTAATCACACCAAAAGACAGTGGCGAGGGCTTAGTGGCAGTGATTTTAGTAGCAGCTTGCCTACTCACATTAAGCTTAGGTCTTCGCAGCCATCACATAGTGTACGCCGTGTTAGCTGCCTTTGGTAGTGCGATCGCCTACGCATTTTTGATTCTTTTGAGGTTAGCACCACCGATCTTCCAATTTACTAGTCAACCAGCCTGGTCAGAGTTACAGTTACCTCTGATTTTTTTTGGTTCTCTAGGCTTCTTTATCAGCTTCTGGTTAGGAGTGAGTTACTACCTAATTGTCCCTGGATTGCGCCTTTTAGGGTGGCGGTGAAGGAGGCAGGGGGCAGGAGGCAGGGAGCAGGGGGCAAGGGGGCAGGGGACAAGAGGTGAGAACTTGAAACAAGTCTTTCCCCTTGTCCCCAATTCTCCTTGTCCCCAAGTCCTCTTCCCAATTCCCCATTCCCAATTAATTCCCAATGCCCAAAAACAAGATCCCCCTAGTCGTATTTTTCATCGAGCTAGGGGGATCACATATATGGTAGTCTATAAAAGGTTCGGTATAGTTCCTTACGAATCGATTCTATAGCCTATATTTCAGTTTGGGTAGTATTACGACTAGAATTTATAGTATTTTTACAGCTTCTTAATGAATGCTTCATCCCTGTTCTTCCCTAGAGAAGCGGTATATGTAAGTATGACAGTACGCAATGTGCGTAACTTGTCATTTTTGTAGATATCTGTAAAAAATATGAAATTTAAGATTGTTGCTACCGTCGTTTTGTTAGCTTGTTTTGGGTTTGCAGAGCAGGCCCTGGCGTTAAATCAACTAGATTTAGATCAGTTGAAGGCAACAAATGCCTGTCCCAGGTGTAGTTTGAATGGTGCTGACCTAACTCAACTGAATCTAACTGGAGCAAATTTGCGAGGGGCTGACTTGAGTGGTGCAACATTATCTAAAGCTAATCTTACCAATGCCGATCTCACTGGTGCAAATTTAGAAGGTGCGATTCTGAATTCGGTCAATCTTATAGGTGCTTCCTTAACCGGAGCAAATTTGAAATCAGCATCTCTAGAAAACGCTGATTTATCTTATGCCGGTTTCATCAGTGCCAATTTGGAAGCAGCAAACTTAAAAGATGCTAAATTGCAGTTTACTAACTTTCGGGGAGCTAACTTCCGACTAACAACTATGGCGAATGGTGTCGTCACCTCCGATAAGCCCTATGGTTGGTCTTTAGAACGTCAAAATCCCAGAGAATGTAACGAGTTTAAACCCGAAAATACTCTAGGCACAACCTGTTATTCAAAATAAATGGGGAATTGGGAATTGAGAATGGGGAATGGGGAATGGGGCATTGGTTATTAATTAATCTCCCTCTCCTCCCTGACCCCTGCCTTCTGCCTCCTGCCCCCAGCCCCTTCACCTATCCTGGTATAGCAAAAGCATTTTGTTTGTTAATGGTTCTTTATCATGGGAAAAAAGCTTGTAGATTAATTGAATCGATGCTTACCCATATTAAAGACTTAGCAACAAAACTAGCGCCTCGCTTGATTGAAATTCGCCGCCACATCCACTCTCATCCAGAACTCAGTGGTCAAGAGTACCAAACAGCAGCCTTCGTAGCTGGTGTTTTGTCTTCCAGTGGTTTGCACGTACAAGAGGGAGTTGGCAAGACGGGCGTAGTTGGAGAACTCCAAGGCACTGGTCAAAATGACCGTTTATTGGCAATTCGCACCGATATGGATGCCTTGCCAATTCAAGAGGGCACAAATTTGGAATATGCCTCTCGCGCAGAGGGTGTTATGCACGCTTGTGGTCACGATGTTCATACCACCGTGGGGTTAGGAACAGCGATGGTTCTATCCCAAATGGCAGAGGAATTGGGTGGGAAAGTGCGGTTTCTATTTCAACCAGCCGAAGAAATTGCTCAAGGGGCAACCTGGATGGTGAAAGATGGGGCGATGAAAAACGTCTCAGCTGTCTTAGGGGTTCATGTTTTCCCTTCTATACCCGCAGGATCTATTGGCGTGCGTTACGGGGCTTTAACAGCAGCCGCAGATGATTTAGAAATTCTAATTATGGGAGAATCTGGACATGGGGCGCGTCCTCATGAGGCCATTGATGCAATTTGGATTGCTTGCCAAGTGATTACCGCATTGCAACAAGCCATCAGCCGAACGCAGAACCCTTTGCGTCCTGTAGTATTGAGTATCGGGAAGATTAATGGTGGCAGAGCGCCGAATATAATTGCTGATAAAGTGCAATTATTGGGAACCGTGCGATCGCTCCATCCCGAAACTCGCGCCCATCTCCCGAACTGGATTGAAAACATTGTATCTAGTGTTTGCCAGACCTACGGAGCAAACTATCAAGTCAATTATCGCCAGGGTGTACCCAGCGTTCAAAATGATTATGCCTTGACACAATTGTTACAATCAGCCGCAGAAGAAGCGTGGAGTAGCGATCGCGTTCAAGTTTTACCCGAACCTTCCCTTGGTGCTGAAGATTTCTCTATGTATTTGGAACACGCCCCTGGTTCCATGTTTCGTTTGGGTGTCGGCTACAAAGAAAGAATCATTAACCACCCATTACACCATCCCCAATTTGAAGTCGATGAATCTGCCATTATCACTGGGGTTGTAACTATGGCATACACCGCTTATAAATACTGTCAGCAAAATTTTTAAACAAAAGCTCCCAGCACATGAGGACTGGGAGCTTTTGTTTAATTAACCTTGTTTAGCTGATATAGAAAGCTCGAAATCATCCTACACATTCGATTCGCTAACAACACCTAACTTTTGTTGAATTCGGGTCTTAGCGGCTTTGAATTCAGTAGCCAGTTGTTCACTTTGATCGCTGCTCAAGTTGTTACGAATAGCAGCAAACATTGTGCTTTCTTCTTGACGAATGTGGTCGCCAACAGCTTCCATAAGCTGTCTAACTTGATTTTTGAATTCAGATGAAGAAGGGCTGATAGCCTTAATTTGCTCTAACACCCGCTTCATCTCCGCTTGCTCGTCAAACAGTTCTTGGGTGTTATCTTGACCGTAGAAAGGACGTACTCTTGGATAGACTACTTCCTCTTCAGCTTCAGCGTGGGCAGTTAAATCCTTGTAAATTTGACCAAAGTACTCTTGAATCTTTTGTGGATTGTTACTTTGTAGTAATTCGGTGAACAAGGTATTTACTTTGTTGTGATCGAGACGAAGGGCATCTTGAATATTCAGATCCTTTTTGTCGCTGGTTTGGGTGACAGCGCTACCTACTACACCACTGACCGCGGCCATAGCGTCTTGAACACGTGCCCATATTCCTTGATCTGCATCTTGTCCAGTGAGTTCGCGGACACCAAGGATTTCTAAAATACCTTTGAGTTGCTCTTGATGAGCGCGGTTTTCAAAGTTAATGGTATTCAAAGGTGCGATCGCTAACAACACATCAGCACCAACTTTTTGAGCAGCCTTGTGAACTATCAAGCCACTCATTACTAGTTGATGCTTCAGCAATTCATGCTGAGATACTTTTTCATACAGGCTCAACTCAGAACCTTTGAACAATTCGCGAGCTTTTTCAATGAATTGTGTAACATTTTTTTTGGGTTCAGCCTGAATCCCATACTGACCAATTACAGTTTCGAGAACGCCAAGATTTTTTTCATCATCTTTGAGGAAATTTCGGATGCGATCAGCAACTTCGGCATCGAGTCCTTCTCTCAAAAGCGATTGTTCATTTTCGATAACCAACTGTTGAAGTGCTTTGATACTCGCCAATTTCACAGCAATAGCATTGCGTTTCGTATCATCTAAAGTAGCTACCATCCGTAGTTCTCCTCGGCAAAGTGTTCGTAGTTATTACTGATATAACCTTGACACATAGCTTAGAGAGATTCCCTCTTTCTTTTGAGTGATAGCTTTCGCAACGGTGGGTAGAAAAAAGTTTAGCGTTACACAACAGAAATACAAATTAAAGTGATCGCCCAGATTTATAGTTTTAAATTAGGGACAAATATTTAGTATTACATCCAAATTGAACAGATAAACAAATTAGCTAATTTTGAAGCAATCTATATCTCTGGAATGAAAATTCATATCAAAAAATTACTTCTTATTCAAGAGGGCAAAATCATAATCAGTTCCAGAAGAACAACGCCCACAACGCTCGATTTTGACTAGTAAAGCTTCTCCTTGGCGCTCACCTGAAGGCGAAAACTTAATCATTCCTGTGGCTCCAGAAGTTGAAAAATCACGATTAGACAATACCTTTTGCAACCCTTCGCGGGTGTTATCTTGTTTCAAGCCAGTGATAATTACTTGGAGTGCATCATAAGCTCCGGCTGTTCTCTGATTTACCCTTGCATTCCAAAGCTTAAAGGCATTTTCTGCAAATGGATTATCTTTATTAGCATCACGATGCCAATACACAGGTAGTACCATTCCTTCGAGATCCGTGCCATTTTGCAAAGTTGTTGAACTGTACATAGTTTCGGAAGCAAAGAGAGGTTTTCTGCCTTTAACCTCTTGTGCTACTTTGGTGGCAAAATATATATTTCTGACTGAAGGTAATAGTAAAAAGCCACTGGCGTTTTCTGTTTCTATAGCTTTATCTACAAAAGCTTTATAGTCCAAATCTTTGTCTGCCAAATTGCAAGGCGTGTTAATAACCTTACTTCCATATTTTTGGAGAGCTTGAGTGTACTGTTCTACAAGTATCTGATTAGATGAGGAACCTGAATTATCTCTTGAGCTACGAATATCGCCACAAATAGCAACATTTCTTCCCTGTCGAGCAATGTAGCGAGCATGAGTATCTACTAAATTATCGTATAGCGGATTTACATGAAATAAGTAATTAGTTGTGGAACTATTTGCCTCACTACTTAGTGCATTATTATCTAGCTTTTCTTGATTTTCCATTTGAGTTGGGCGCTCGACAGGAAATACTAACACCAAGTGCTTTTCATTATAAATTGCAGCATTACGTCTAACTCCCACTGCTGCCACGATACTTTTGTCTTGAAATAATTCATTATCTAATCGTGCAAAATCTTCTCTATTTTCAGCACTAGCAATTACAATTTGTAGCTTCTTACCATCAATTCCTCCTTGGTTATTAATTTCATTTTGAGCTTGAGCTACACCACGCAAAATTTCTTCTGATAAATTAGAGTCAAAATTAATTGATGCTATCACAGCAACTTTTAGAGCGCTATACTTATCTCGTGCAATTTTAGCGTTATTTAAATAAATTAGAGTTTCTGGGTCATTAGGATTATTTTTTAAGGAAGCGCTAAACTTTTGAACAGCAGTGGTAAAATCTTTTTGCTCAAAAGCTTTAACCCCATCTGTTTTATCAGGGTATGTTTGCACTTTCAACAAAATTCTTGTACCCAAATTAATCAATGGAGGCTTATTCTTAACTTCACTTGAACTAGATGTAGGGTTGTTTAATGATGTTATTATGATACTAGAAGAAAGTTGCTTAATTGCCCACAAAATAGCTGCTACCATTACTCCAGCCAGCCCCAAAGAAATAAGCAACTTCAGGTTCTCTTTTTTATTTGTCATGAATAATACTCCAAGTTATACAAAGCTTATTAAAAATCAAGGTTTAGTGAAAAATTAACCTATACTTAAATTTTAAAAATATTTAGAAATAAGTTTGTTTATTATTTCTGACATACCCACAATGATAAGCGTCAAAAGACCTGCAAGAAAAACTAGCAATACTACAAGCAAAAGTCCATTAACTCCAGATTGGAGAAGATTATTTGTGAGCAAGTTTTTGAAAGTCAAGACAATTAGTGAATTTGCTATGATAGCAATCACAATTAAATAACTTTTTTCCAAAAGCGAACGAGATTGAATTAAGATTACCCCTCCTAAAATTAGCAGCCACAATCCAGAGCTAATCCAAGTAGTGCCTAAAAAACTAATAAGTGCGATCGCTAACAATGAACTACCTGAACCTGTAATTATGGCTCCAGAGAATAATTTGCTATTAGAGAATCGTGGTAAATATCCAGTTGTTTTTTGTTGAGTTTGTGATTGTGACTCTAATAGTTTAGAAGGTGAAATGACTGTAGGAGGTAATGTATGCCTTAGTGGTGGTAGATTATTCAAGTCTTGTAAGACAGCCTGTGCAGACTGATAACGCTGCTCATGATTTTCTTGGAGTAATTTATCCAAAATCAATTCTAATTCTTGACTTATGGGTTGTGTCAAATGCTTTCGCCAACTAGAAGTCCAACCATAGCCTTGTTTGAGCCAGAAATTCGATGGAGAAATATTTGTTAGTAGATGAAAGCAAGTTATGCCTAAACTATACATATCACTGGAAGGAAAAACTTTCCCAAATTGCATTTGCTCAATTGGTGCGTAACCTAATGAACCAATAATTGTCCCAATTGCAGTGGTTGTAGTTTCCGCCTTTTGCTTTGAAACCCCAAAATCAATTAGTACTAACTTATTATCACTCTTACGGCGAATAATATTTTCTGGCTTAATATCTCGATGAATTATTTGCTGTTGATGTATGGCGACCAGCACAGATAATAAATCATTCAAAAAAGATCGAATCTTACCTTCATCAAAAAAACCGTATTTTTTTAACTCCTGCAACAGATTTTGACCTTCGATAAACTGCTGTACTAAATACAGATATTCACCTTCCTTAAAATATCCATACAAATTGGGAATTTGTAGATGTTCCCCTAATTCTTGTAGACGTTTTGCCTCTCGTTCAAACAATTGAGTTGCTTTTTGATGTGCGTGAGTACCTTGACTGCCATAAAATTGACTGAGAACCAGTTGCTTAACAACACATCGTTCATTTAGCTTGTCTATATCTTCTGCTACGTATGTGCGTGCAAACCCTCCTCTCCCCAACGGTGCGATAATGCGGTAACGATTTCTGAGTAGCGATCGCAACTGTGTCCCGCAACTGAGGCAGTAATTTGTCCCATCAGGATTTTGGGGATTCTCGCAATTGGGGTTTAGGCAGCAGATCATACTAATTATTTTATTGCTGTCAGTTTATTAATTTTAAATTATACCTTGAATTCCGTATAAACTCTGTACTGCAACGTTTCTACATGGACACTTATTGTAATTGCTGTAAAATATTGGCTAGTTTTATCGCCTTATTAAAAAATCTTGTTGAAACTTAGCAAAATGGAGCGGCATTGCACTTTAGAATTCAAAGTTTTTATGACAAGGTAATGCACACGCTGGTATTTTGCATACGTAATACCAAATCCAACTTTACGTAATTTTTGAATTGTATATTTATCACTCTGTAATTGCTGTCCTCATAACCAAGCTATTATTCAAAACTCCAAAATGCTGATGTCAAATATCGCACAAGGTAGACTAATTTACAGAAGAGAATATATCTTAATCGTACATAATTTCATAAGTTCATAGCGAATCCTCTTGAAAAACTCTGCGTACCTTTCCCAGCGTCCCTACCCTGTGGTAAGGCGAAATGCATCTGGTTTAATTTAAAACCGCTAAGAATTAATGCAAATCTGTACTTAGAAGTTTTAAACAGACATTTACCCACTGTTAAACTACATTCGGTTAAATCTTCTAATAAAATCGGGTAAATAATTCAACGCTAAGTAAATATTCACCCTACCTAACTTTCTCTCTTATGCAACCTTGACAAACCTCACCGCAATTGTGACGATTACGCTAGAATTGTTAAAGGTTCTTTACAGAAATTGCTGATCATCCCCAATTCTGTTAAAACAGCCTAGCATTCAAATGTAAATCTAAAAACCCCCTCTAGAGTTCACCAAAAGCTTCTATGACGCTCCCAATTCGCAACGTCGCCATTATCGCCCACGTTGACCACGGCAAAACTACGCTGGTTGACGCACTCCTCAAACAATCCGGCATTTTCCGCGAAGGCGAAGACGTTCCGGATTGCGTTATGGACTCCAACGCCCTAGAACGGGAACGGGGTATTACTATCCTGTCCAAAAATACAGCAGTTCGCTACAAAGAAACACTAATCAATATTGTTGATACTCCTGGACACGCTGACTTTGGTGGCGAAGTCGAACGTGTACTCGGCATGGTTGACGGATGTCTTCTGATTGTCGATGCGAATGAAGGCCCCATGCCCCAAACGCGCTTTGTTCTGAAAAAAGCTTTAGAAAAAGGGCTACGCCCCATCGTTATCATCAACAAAATCGACCGTGGTCAAACTGACCCCCACGTTGCTGTCGATAAAGTATTGGATCTGTTCTTGGAATTAGGGGCAGATGAAGACCAGTGTGATTTTACCTATCTGTTTGCCTCCGGTATGGGAGGTTTCGCTAAGGAAAGCTTGGAAGCAGAATCGGTAGATATGCAACCCCTGTTTAATGCGATTCTGCAACACGTTCCACCACCAGTAGGCGACAGCAATAAGCCTCTGCAATTGCAAGTTACAACCCTAGATTATTCTGAATATCTAGGACGGATTGTGATTGGCAGAATTCACAACGGTACTATCCGCGCAGGGCAGCAAGCTGCTTTAGTAACAGAGAATGGTACTATTGTCAAGGGCAAAATTACCAAATTGATGGGCTTCGATGGATTGAAGCGCGTAGAGATGGAAGAAGCAACCGCAGGTTATATTGTCGCGGTAGCTGGTTTCGCTGATGCTTATATTGGGGAAACGATTACTGACCCCAATGAACCGCAAGCTTTACCACTAATTAAAGTGGATGAACCAACCTTGCAAATGGCCTTCTGGGTAAATGATTCGCCCTTTGCTGGTCAAGAAGGTAAGTTGGTGACATCAAGACAAATACGCGATCGCCTTTTCCGCGAACTTGAAACCAACGTTGCTTTGCGTGTCGAAGAAACCGATTCTCCCGATAAATTCCTCGTTTCCGGTCGTGGAGAACTCCACCTAGGTATCTTAATTGAAACCATGCGTCGGGAAGGCTTCGAGTTTCAGGTGTCTCAGCCACAGGTAATTTACCGCGAAATCAACGGTCAACCTTGCGAACCCTTTGAACTTTTGGTATTAGACATTCCTGCTGATGGTGTGGGTAGCTGTATTGAACGCCTGGGACAACGCAAAGGCGAAATGCAAGATATGCAACCAGGTAGTGGCGATCGCACCCAGTTAGAGTTTGTCATTCCCGCCCGTGGTTTGATTGGTTTCCGGGGTGAATTCATGCGGATGACTCGTGGTGAAGGCATCATGAACCACAGTTTCTTAGACTACCGTCAAATCAGTGGCGATATTGAAGCCCGTAACAAAGGTGTTTTAATCTCCTTTGAAGAAGGCGTTTCTACCTTCTACGCCATGAGAAATGCCGAAGATAGAGGAGCATTCTTTATTACTCCCGGCACAAAGGTTTACAGAGGCATGATCGTGGGAGAACACAATCGTTCCCAAGATTTGGAATTGAATATCTGTAAAACCAAGCAGTTAACCAACCACCGCGCTGCTGGTGGCGATGAATTGGTTCAATTACAAGCACCAATAGATATGAGCCTAGAGCGTGCTTTGGAATACATTGGCCCCGATGAATTGGTGGAAGTTACACCACAGTCTATTCGTCTGCGGAAGATGTCGAAGAAGTTGGCGAAACGGTAAGTTAAAGTTTGTTATTTTAGTTAGAAAGCTCGCATTAGCGGGCTTTTTTATTTGTTAGTTACATTGCATCATGCATCTGATAAAGCAGCTTTTACATAAGTTATTTCAAAGCGGGATATTCAAAAACTTGTAACAAAATTTCCTGAAATGGAATTTTTTCAAAAAAATTATTGATTGATAGTCTAACAAATAGAGTAAATATACAGGAAATTTAGCTAAACCAAGTAATATTTATATCATATTTGATACTACGCAACTGAAATTAGAAAAAGACATATGTCTACACAACCAAGGCTATACTTGCCTACACCAGATGGAATCGGGAATAAAGTTGAGATAAAACACAACGGATCGATAGTTATTGTAGGGGCTAATGGCTCAGGGAAAAGCAGGCTTGGAGCGTGGATAGAGAAGAATACTGACAACGATGTTATTGTTCATCGTATATCCGCCCAAAGAGCATTAGATCTTCCTGAATATGCGGTAGTCAAATCTCTTGAGCAATCTCTGAATGATTTACTTTGGGGGAATGAAAATTCAAAGTACGCCAGTAATCAATATAAATGGGGGCACCGTTGGGGAAACAACCCCGAAACTTACCTCCAGAATGACTACGGAAAAGTCCTTTCCAATTTGTTTGCACGAAGTGCGGATCGGGATAGAAAGCACACTGCGGAAACACGTATAAAGCGGATGTATATTCCTGTGCCAGATGCTCCAATTGATGTTCTAGTCAAACTATGGGAAGAAATTCTCCCTCATAGAAAAGTTTTTTTAGAGGATGGAAAGGTAAGCGTCAAAGACGTTACTTATGGCACCGAGTACCACGGAAAACAAATGAGTGACGGTGAAAAAGTGGCGCTGTATTTAATGGGGCAGTGTCTATGCGCTCCTCCAGGTTCGATATTAGTGATTGATGAACCCGAAATACATTTGCACACGTCCATAATGCAATCTCTATGGAATAAGCTTGAGGAAGCAAAGCCGGACTGCCTTTTCGTATACATTACACACGACCTCAATTTTGCTTCTACACGTGTTAGCACAACAAGTATATGGGTTAAAGAGTTCGACGGTACTAACAAATGGGTATGGGAAGAAGTTCCAGAGGTCGATGAGTTCCCTGAAAGCCTATTGCTTGAGTTGCTTGGTAATCGCAGAACAATTATTTTTGTTGAAGGCGAAAAGGGAGGGAAAGATCATTCGATATATCAATCAATTTACAGAAATTATAATGTCGTACCTCGAAGTGGCTGTCAGAGTGTCATTGAATCAGTTCGCGCTCTTAGGCTTAATTCGTCTTTTCATCATGTAAAAGTTTTTGGACTCATCGATAGAGATTATCGAACGGATGATGAAATACAATCACTTTCAATTGATGACGTATTTTGTATTGATGTCGCAGAAATCGAAAACATTTTACTTAATGAGGAAACGTTACGCCTCATAGCTACAAACCAACGCCTTGATTCTGACGATGTTGTTACTCGTGCAACCGAGATGGCGAGAGGACTTCTTAACAAAGAGGTAGAGCGTCAAGCCTCGCTGCGAACATACAGGGCAATTGAGAACAACCTACGTAAGATTGATACTAAGTCAGTTGGGCTTCAGGCAATAAAGGCCTCTGTTGTAAATGCCACTGCTGCACTGAATATCGATGTGACATACACAGACAATCTTAATTTGTACATTAGGTTAGCTGCTTCTGGTAATCTGAACGAAATATTGAAGTACTACAATAACAAAGGACTTGTATCAAATGTTTGCTCGATTTTCGAGCTTGGTCGCAATGGTTACGAAAAACTCGTCCTTCGTATGCTCAACTCCAATGATCGAGAGCAGGTGATAAACGGACTTCGGCAGTTTGTACCAGAGATATAACAACGCCTCATGCACACGACTGTCAAGAATTTATCGTTTTTATAGATACCTTGTCTGCGGCAGGTGATGGGCAACCTTAAGCCTGCCAAGTTATTAAAGAGGGCACAGTTAAGAAGTTATGGGTCAAAAGCGATCATCAAGCAACAAAAATTTTTACAGTGCGATCGATCGCCAAACCATAGTATAGATTTATAGTGCAATCGCCCTTGCCGTGCATTTAGTTAAATCCTTGAGTAAAAATGAAGAGGACTGAAAAAGGCAATTATCATGACTATTCGTGAAACTGCGATCGCAAAATTGCAGCAACTTTCCGAACTACTCCTGCAAGAAGTGACCGATTTCATTGATTTTGTGATCCACAAACATCAAGTTAAAATTGCTGACAGTCAGCCTGATGAACCACTTGTGGAAAAATGGTCACAATGGTTTGAGGCTGTGGATTCCCTAGAGGTATCTCCACCTGAAGCAGTCAGCAACTATCAGCAACAAGGGTTAGAGCTATGATCCTGTGCGATGCAGAAGTCGTTCTGGCTTTTGATCAACAAACAGCCTGTTAAACTCTCGAAAGGAAAGGCAAAGAGATTTGTAAATGGAATTTGAATGGAATCCAGATAAAGCGACATTAAACCTTGAGAAACATGGTGTTTCTTTTCAGGAAGCTGCAACCGTATTTAATGACCCGCTATCCGTAACTTTTCCTGATCCTGACCACTCCGTTAGAGAAAGCCGCTACGTTATTATTGGCTTATCTAGGTTTGAACAACTTTTAGTTGTTGCACATACTGATAGAGGGGAAAAGATACGAATTATCAGCGCCCGAAATGCTACTCGCCAAGAGAAGAGGTTTTATGAACAAGGAAGTTGAAAACGAAATGGAAGATGAATTACGTCCTGAGTACGACTTTGCTCAAATGGCAAGCGGGGTTAGAGGTAAATATGTTGAACGGTATCGTACAAAAACGAACCTAGTACTTTTAGATCCCGATGTTGCCCAAGCTTTTCCCAACGATGAAGCAGTGAATGAGGCATTAAGGTTGTTAATCCAGGTCGCCCAGCGCCAGCAGCCCAACACAACGACCCGATCTGGATCAGATCAGATTATTTGAGCAAATTTATGAAGGGGCAGTCATTGAGACAGCAGGCAGGTAATCTGATAGAGAATTATTCAGATGGTAAACTAGCAGAATAAAAATTTTTGCATAATGTAATTGTGATGGCTATTCGTGAAACTGCGATGCCTTCTCTACGAGACGCTACGCGAACGGCGAGCTTCGCTAACGCAAAATTGCAGCAACTTTCTGAACCACTCCTGCAAGAAGTGACCGATTTTATTGATTTTGTGATCCACAAAAATTCTTATAGAAAGCAATACCTACGGGAAGCTAGGCGATCGCATTCCGTCTTTATTACCACATGAAAAGCTCCTTGAGCCAATAACTGACGAAAAAGTTATATTCAAAACATCTGGTTTTGGTAAAGACTATCAATGCACCAAATTAACTTGAAAGAAGCTGAGACTCGCCTAGCAGAATTAATTGAAGAGGTGGCTGGTGGAGAAGAAGTCATCATCACGCGCAATGATGGGACATCTTTCAAAATTGTGCCACTTGGTGGAGTAGAAGCACGCCCCAAGTTTGGTAGTGCTAGGGGTTTGGTAAAAATGTCAGATGATTTTGATGAGCCGTTGGCAGATTTTGAGGAATACGCTCCATGAAGCTCCTGCTCGACACCCATACGTTTTTATGGTTTATTGAAGGCAGTTTCAATCTCAGTGGCACAGCAAAAAACCTGATTGAAGATCGGGGAAATCAAAGATTTTTGAGTATTGCGAGTCTTTGGGAAATTTCTATCAAGGTCAGTATCGACAAGCTAAAACTGGAAATGACTTTTACTGAGTTAGTTAAGCAACAGGTTTATGGTAACGCTATCGAATTGCTTGAAATACGACCAGAACATTTAGATGAGTTAGCAAAGCTGCCTTTTTATCATAAAGATCCATTTGATCGGCTCATAATTTCTCAAAGTTTGGTGGAGAGCATACCTGTAATTAGTAGAGATAGCGTGTTTGAAAAGTATCCTGTGCAGATATTGTGGTAAATTGCACCGCAGTCAACCGAATTTTAGAGCGGTTTCGATAAGGACATCAGGCACAAGCCATGAGACACTGTGAATTTTTGGTGGTCTTGGGTTAAAAAAGAAACATGAAAATCATCAAACCCATCACCAATTGGTTAGAAATCCGCGCTTGTGCCCCTACTTATGGCGGTTGGGTGCTAGCAGTAACCGCTATTTGTTTTTTTGGAGCAGGTATCAATACGATGGCTGGTTGGCTATATGCCATTAGCGGCATTAGTTTTGCCCTTTTAGGTGTAGCAGCCATCTTACCGCCGCGATCGCTCACAGGTCTATCGATCACCCGCCGTCCTATGCAACCTGTGTCAGCAGGTGACGATTTAACAGTGGAATTAGAAATCTGCAATCAGACACAGCAGCCTGTAAGCTTATTGCAAGTTGAAGATATACTGCCCTTCGTCTTAGGGAAACCAGTACAAAAGGCAATCGAAACAATTCCGAGCCAAGGTAGTTACCGTTGGGTATATTACCACCCGACTCAGCGCCGGGGCGTTTATCGCTGGCACACAGTCGAACTTGGTTCTGGTGCGCCTTTGGGATTGTTTTGGTGTCGCCGTCAGCGTGACTGTGCTGCCACTGCGATCGTTTATCCCACAGTGTTACCCTTGGCTACCTGCCCCTTAGTAGACGAAATGGGGCAAGAAGAGAGCAAAAGGGGCGATCCTCGTGGTAGACCATTGCAGACAGCTACAACAGGGCTAGTGCGATCGCTCCGTCCATATCGTCTTGGAGATCCTACTCGCCTGATTCACTGGCGGACTAGTGCCCGTTATGGAGAATTAAGGGTGCGGGAGTTAGAAATGGTTACAGGTGGACAAGAAATAGTGATTGCCCTTGACAGTGCTAGCAATTGGGAAGAAGAAAACTTTGAACAAGCAGTAATTACCGCAGCATCACTGTATTTTTATGCACAGAAACAACAATTACAGGTGCAACTGTGGACAGCATCAACAAATTTAATCAAAGGCGATCGCTTTGTTCTAGAAACCTTAGCAGCAACCGCAGCCTTAGAAGATGACAGTTCAGTAGTTCCTAAAAGCTACCCTTTAATTTGGCTGACTCAAAACCCCCTGAGCCTTGCGACTCTTCCCCAAGGCAGTCGCTGGGTTTTGTGGCCAAATATTTCCTCACCACCTGAACAAGAAGTAATCAATTGGGAACACCCTGGTATAGTTTTGCAGAGCGATCAGCCACTGCAACCCCAACTGCAAAAAACATTTAATTCGTATTAATCAATACCTTCAGTAAAAAAATACACCCTAGAAGGGCTATACGAACAAAGGCTACCTCTACAGATTGTAAAGCTTTTAGCCAACAGACGTGTAGCTCTTGTTTGTATAGCCGCTACTTCTAGTCGTTCGGGCAAAGTGCAAGGTTTGAGTTAACTTTGCTTTAACTGTTTACGTCTTAATACTGAACCAGCGCTTACAGTAGCTATTGACAGTATCGCTGGTAGCAATGTAGGTTCGGGGACAGATGTAACTTTTTCATTAAAGGTAAAGTTATCTAGCGCAAACTGTGTCCCACTACCACCCGTCTCTATAAGATAATCTGGCTCAACTCCACCAAATGACGTGAACCTTAATTCATCAATACCAAGATAATCAAAATTAACTAAAGTTGGCTGCGTCGTATCTACAACCACAGTTTTTGAATACAGGGTTGCGCCGCTCTTAAAACCTTCTACAGTAACCGACAAACCATTATTCCAAGCAGCTGTGAGGTAAGCACTGTTGAAGTTAAAAATACCATCACTTACTAGGGCAGTGTCTCCAAACCCGTTGAAAGCCACGTAGTCTCCTGACACTCTGCCATTATCATAGCCTGTAAGTGAGAGAGCAGTATTCGAGCCATTTATATAGTCAAAATTATCCCAATTCAATCCTCCGTAACCATTAGGAATCCGATCGTTATCTGGAATAGGCGCTATATCATCAAATGTTAAAACAGTTGCTTGTGCTACTGCTCCTATACCCAAAACAATTACTGTTACTGCGATCGCAGCAGTCGATAGTTTTTTCACAAAAGTTGAAATACTCATGTGTTAGTAGTTGTAACTCCTGATAAGTTTGTGCTTTTTTATCACACTTTTCAGAATATACACTAAGCTACAAAAATAAGTGTTATTACTTAGTTATTTTATAAAGTCTCATAAAGTTATGATGAAGAGAATTCAGCAATAATGTATAAATAAACAAAGCCTGACATAAGGATTGTGCTTGGCATCTCCCCTTAGATGCGTCAAAGTATCGTTTGTAGATGAGAATAAATCAACCTCTTGACTTTTAAAGTCTGCCTCAAGATGCAACTTGAATTTTGATTAGCTTAGAAGTTAAACTTCTATGATTTCTTCGATTTTGTCCGATCCCAGCACACCGGACATATCAGCCTTTGAACAAAGGTAAAACAATTTGAAAGGTTAAGGTTGGGGAAATACACCCAGTAATCCCTTAGTGCGACTGAGGTACAATGCAAAGAAATATTTAAATTATGAGCGACATGATCACATCAGAACATAACACAAAATCCAGCGATAAAAGCCTAGAGGCAATGCGGCATTTTTCCGAACAATACGCCAAGCGTACTGGAACATACTTCTGTTCTGAACCTTCTGTTACCGCAGTTGTGATTGAAGGACTAGCCAAACATAAAGACGAACTAGGTGCGCCTTTATGTCCCTGTCGCCATTACGAAGATAAAGAGGCTGAAGTCCATGCCACATATTGGAACTGTCCTTGTGTGCCAATGAGAGAACGCAAAGAGTGCCATTGCATGTTGTTCCTCACACCTGACAACGAGTTTGCTGGAGAAAAACAAGATATCTCTCTGGAAACAATTAAAGAAGTCCGAGACAGTATGGGATGAGCGAAACCATCCCCCAAGAGTTTTGGCAAGGCGTAGAACAGTTCAATTCTGGTCAGTTCTATGCCTGTCATGACACTTTAGAGGCTTTATGGATTGAAGCCAGTGAACCAGAGAAAACCTTTTATCAAGGCATTCTCCAAATTTCTGTGGCACTGTATCATTTGGAAAATCGAAACTGGCGAGGTGCAGTTATTCTACTGGGAGAAGGCGGCAATCGCTTACGGCGTTACCCATCTAGTTACGGCGGCGTTGATGTAGATGAGCTATTGAGTCAGAGCGCAGCATTGTTGACGACATTACAACAAATAGGGCCAGATAAGATTACATCTGGCGATATTGGTGAAAATAAGGTCTTATCTTTGCCTAAAATTGTGCTGTCTACTGATTAGACATCTGGTAAATTAATTATGCGTTGTCCGAAATCCTTGGTAGGCACAATTCATAAATTGTGCCTGCGTCATTTTTACTCGGATGTCAATTACCTGAAACCTTGAGGTTAGGGGTAGCGTCACTATTTCAGCCAGTAGTTATCGGAAATCACTCCAGATTGTATATTTCATAATCTGGATAAAGTACTTGAGATAATTAGAATGCCAGCTGAAATCCTGAATCCCCAATTGCTATGATGCCCTGCTATCAATTGCCCATGTCACAGTTCCGTCGCTTTGGATTAGCTTTAATGCTGCCAGTTGCACTATTGGGCACTTTTGCCTTCCCTACCCAACTGCAAACCGCTACTGCACAAACATCTAAAGACAATCGTCCCCTCACTATCCGCGCTGATGTGCAAGAATATGATGCTAAAAATCAAGTAATCACCGCTCGCGGCAACGTGCAAATGTTGTATCCTTCTCGTCAGCTTCAGGCAACATCTGCCCAAGCACAGTACTTTAGTAAGGAACGCCGAATTGATTTCAGTGGCAACGTCTATATTTTGCAACAGGGCGGTAACAGTATCCGGGCAGAGAAGGTAACGTATTTAATTGATGAAGGGCGATTTGTTGCTTTACCTCAATCCAACCGTCAGGTAGAGTCTATCTACATGATCGAGGAATCAGATAATGCTGCGACACCCGCCCCATCTGTGCCACAAACACCACCTTTGAAGCCTTCTAATTAGCATTTACCACCGAGAAAGGGTGCTTCCAGCGTGAAAATTGTTTTAGAAAATATTCACAAATCTTACGGCAAGCGAGTAATTGTCAATCGTGTCAATCTTTCTGTTGGTCAGGGCGAAATCGTTGGTTTACTAGGCCCCAATGGGGCTGGTAAAACGACGACTTTTTACATTGCCACAGGTTTAGAAAAACCCAATCAAGGAAAAGTTTGGCTGGGTAATCTGGATGTTACAGGAATGCCAATGCACAAAAGGGCACGATTGGGTGTTGGCTATCTAGCGCAAGAACCAAGTGTTTTCCGCCAACTCTCGGTACAAGATAATATTTTGTTGGTGCTGGAGCAAACCAATGTGCCACGACGGGAATGGTCAAGACGACTCACAACTTTACTGCGGGAGTTTCGGCTGGAAAAATTAGCTAATAGTAAAGGAATTCAACTTTCTGGTGGTGAGCGACGGCGGACGGAATTAGCAAGGTCTTTAGCTGCTGGACAAGAAGGTCCCAAATTTTTACTTTTGGATGAACCATTTGCAGGGGTTGATCCGATCGCAGTCTCAGAAATTCAGCACATTGTCGCACAACTGCGCGATCGCGGTATGGGAATCTTAATTACAGATCATAATGTCCGCGAAACCCTTGCTATCACCGATCGCGCCTACATTATGCGCGAGGGACAAATCCTTGCTTTTGGCGGTGCTGACGAACTCTACAGCAATCCCCTCGTGCGGCAATATTATTTAGGGGATAATTTTCAAGCCTGAATTCACAATTATTTAGTTAATAATTTCAAAAGCTATTTTTATATTTAATTTTAATTATAAATTTATTAATTTATTTGATTCTGCTCTATCAGCCATTGAGAATTAAACTTTGATACTAAATTCAGGAGATAAAGCAGTTTGCAATTAACAGAGGTAAAGAACTTAGACTTCAAAACCAAATTATGAAGACTATTTTACTTCTGCCTCCTGCCTCCTGCCTCTGCCTCTGCCTTCACCAGGGTTGTCAATATTTAACTGTTCAAATTTTTTATGATATCAAAGAAGTTTACGCCTTCCTACAATCTCGGTTCGCTGTTACCTTTTACGATCATGGATCGTTATCTTACCAGCGAATTGATAGCGCCGTTTTTCTTTGGTGTCGGAGCTTTTTCATCACTTGGTGTCACTATTGATGCTGTATTTGATCTAGTCAGGAAAATCGTAGAATCTGGGCTACCGATAGACATTGCCATTCAGGTTTTTTTACTAAAGTTTCCCAACTTTATTGTTTTAGCCTTCCCCATGTCTACGCTACTGGCTACTTTGATGACCTACAGTCGTCTTTCTAGCGAGAGCGAACTAATTGCCCTGCGTGGTTGTGGGGTGAGCGTCTATCGCATAGTGCTAACTGCTGTGATGTTGAGTCTTGTAGTCACAGGAATGACATTTGTATTCAACGAACAAATTGCACCAGCAGCAAATTACCAAGCCGGGGTGACTCTCGATAAAGCCCTGAAATCAGATAAGCCAGCTTTTAAACAGCAAAATATTTTCTATCCTGAATACCAGGATGTTACACAACCGGATGGCTCTAAGAATAGGATATTGACACGCTTATTTTACGCCGACCAGTTTGATGGTAAGCGGATGACAGGTTTGACGATTATAGACCGTTCCACCAAAAATCTGAATCAAATTGTAGTATCAGAATCTGCCCAGTGGAATCCTTCTCAAAATATTTGGGATTTTTACAACGGTACGATCTATTTTGTTGCAGCCGATCGCTCATACCGCAACATTGTCAGATTTGAACACCAACAACTGCAACTACCACGCACGCCATTAAGTTTGGCAGAAAAAAGCCGAGACTATGGTGAGATGAATATTGTTGAAGCACTAGATCAACTACAAGTGGAATATCTTGGTGGCGATCGCCAAAAAATTCGTAAACTCGAAGTGCGGATTCAACAAAAAATTTCCTTGCCCTTTGTATGTGTAGTTTTTGGCTTGGTAGGTGCAGCGATGGGAAGCATACCCCAGAGAACTGGAAGAGGTACCAGCTTTGGGATTAGCGTTGTAGTTATTTTTTCGTACTACTTAATTTTCTTTATTAGTGGTGCGATCGCGCAAGCAGGTGCGCTCTCTCCCTTTATGGGGGCTTGGTTGCCCAATTTTCTTTTCTTGGGAATAGGTCTATTCCTCTTGATACGAGTTGCCAAACGTTGAGGGGGAATGGGGAGTAGGAGGCAGGGGGCAGGGGAGCAGGGGAGACAAGGGGACAAGGAGACAAGAGGTGAGAACTTGAAACAAGTCTTTCCCCTTGTCCCCAATTCTCCTTGTCCCCAAGTCCTCTTCCCAATTCCCCATTCCCAATTTCCAACTTCAATTACGGATGATAATTTCGGCATTCCGGTGCATTTGGATTTTCCTTGCAATATTCTTCAAAAGAGACTTTAGCTGATACCATCCCCTCAGCTTTCTGATGAGCAGCTTCAGCCTGGAGTTCTTCTACCTCATCCCAAGCGGCTGCACAGGCTTTAGAATAAGCACCTTGTTCAGTGCAAATAGCGCGAGACTGTTCAATTGCTTTTTGAATTCTCTCCTCCAGCAGTAGCGCTTTTGGCGCTTCCACAAAGTCGCTTTTGGTCAAAATGTCGGTAATCGAGATGATACCCAACAGCTTGCCTTGAATCACAGGTGCCCGATGAATACCAGTATTAGCAAATAAGCGTGCGACATATTCCACACCCAAATCAGGATTTACCACAATGCAGGGCTTGCTCATAATCTCGTAAACCCACACTTGCTTTGGATCTTTACCGTAGGCTGTTACCTTATAGACAATATCTGTTTCTGTGACAATGCCATAAGCATCATTCTCATGGCGAATATCTACAACTAGCGCCCGCAATTTTTTTTCCTTCATCAGCACCACTGCTTCAGCAACAGTCGCTGAACCGCGAATGGTAACTACATCTTTGGTCATGATATCTTCAGCTTTCATCATTGCTGTAGTCTCCTGGTTAATAGTACGGTGCGGCACAGCGCCCTCAGAGGCGTATATATCGAAGCATTGCAGCGTACAGTTTGCTAACTAGAAAGTAAAAAAGTCGAACTTTTGTCCAGCTACAACAATAAACTTAGAGCAACTGTCAACTCGTGATGTTATCCAATGTGACCAATGCCCAAAAACCAACCATAAATTGCCATAACTTTCTAGAAAATCTTGCCAAAGGACTCCAGCCGCTAAAAAGTAAATTTTTGACTGTTACATATCTATTGGTAATGACTAATAACTGATGGAGAAGTTAGGATAAAATCACGATCCAACTTTAGTTGAGATATTTCCTGTTAAGGAAAGCAAAAGCATTAAACAGCAACACCTTCATCTTCCGTCAATTTTTCCCGATTTCGAGTAAATTTCAATTACCAATCTCATGCCACATCGTCATTATCCTCCCGCCTACTTACGCTATCTCAGAGCCAGGTTATGGAATCTAGGGCGACCTGGTTTTTGGGTAACTGCAATTTTTTTATCTGTAGTGGGACTAATAACCTGGGAATACTGGTCAAATCCAGATATTTTCGTTTATAAGCAAAAAAACAAAGTTACTTCACAAACCCCTACTGATTCGTCACTATCAGCAGAAAACAGAGCCATTGCAGCCGATATTGATAACCTGCCAGTTTTATTTAATGACTTTGAGCAAGCAACTCTCTCATTAACGGCAAATACTCCCAAGGAAAAAACTGAGGTAAAAAACAGCAAAAGTTTATTAGAGGATGTAATTAACAAACAAAAGTCTGCTAGTGATGCCAAATTAAATCCTACTTTAGGCGTTAATGGCGACACCGCCCCCGTCGTGAAAAATCCTTTTGTCGTACAAACCGAAAATTTATTGCGGAATGGGACAGTTGATAATAATAATCAGTTTCTAGGTATCAAAACTTTAACTGGGGCATCTGAACCAACAGACGGGGAACAGACATCCTCTAACCTGGGAATTGGATTCACCAATCAAACCAATAAGAATCAAAATTCTACTTCTGTCAGCCCTCTGCAAGCAATACTCAATCAATCCACAAATCAGAAGCTGTCTGGCTTTAATGGTACTAGTGCAACTCAGACAAATACTTTGGGTAGAGCCTCTGAGCCAGGAACAACGTTAATGCCACCTATGAATAGCTTATCCAGTCAGAATTCTCTACCAACTACTGGGACAGGCTACACGTCAACGGGTAGGAACTTGCAGCAAAATCCCTACAGTAATTTAAATAACGGTCAGGTATTACCTAATAATGGGTTAAATACTGGTGCAGGTTATACGAACTTGCAGCAAAATCCCTACAATAATTTAAATAACGGTCAGGTATCACCGAATAATGGGTTAAATACTGGTGCAGGTTATACGAACTTGCAGCAAAATCCCTACAATAATTTAAATAATGGTCAGGTAGTGCCTAATGTAGCACCAGGAATGCCCCCAGTCACCTCTGGCATACCAAGTAATATTGCACCTTACTCTAGCCAGATTCCGGGTCAAAGTGTTGTCACTCCCACAAATCCTATGGGATATGCGAATTATGGCTTGCAGCAGCCGACGCAATCACCACAGTCTAATTATGGGAATTATGTGCAGCAGCAACCAACACAATCTAATTCCTTATATCTTCGCCAGCTTCGAGACAAGTATAGAAGTCCTGGTCAAAACTGATTTTATTTGCAGTGAAGATACTGCACACCAAGGAGCGATCAGCGTTGGACATAATGCTCGATTTTGACGATGTTGAGCTTGCAGGTCGCTACAAGTAACTTTGCAAGTAACTTAGAGTCAATCTTTTTGTTTCTGTCACCAGTTGCTGACGGAATTTTTTTTCATGGCTAAGAGATGTCCACAAAAGGATACCGATCGTTTTCACTAACACAAAAGCGATCGCTTCATAGACGATTGGTTCTAAATCTGGATAATGCTCCGATATAAACATCACCAAATCTTCAATCAGTTGGGCATCAGCCGCCGCATCGATCGCTTCTAGTTCAGGCATTGAACTTTGCAAGGGCATAAAGATGGCGTGATAACCTGGATAATCGGTAAAGAATTGATCAACGGTATCAATTACCTGCTCCATATATCTAGAGAGAGTTAAACTCTTGCTTTCAGGTGTATTCAATTCTACTAATAAGTGATGGAGTTGCTGGTTATAGCGAGCTGCTAGTCCGTAAAGAATTGCTGCTTTGTCAGGAAAGAATTGGTACAGCGATCCGATAGGTACTTTGGCATTAGCTGCGATCGCATTAGTACTGGTAGCGTTATAACCCTCCATAATAAACAGTTGTTCAGCTACATCCAAAATTTGATTTACGCGCTCTTGGCTACGGGCTTGGCGGGGCTGGCGACGCATCCCTCTAGGCTTTGATGAATCCGTGGTCATGAAGTTAAAAAAATTGGTGAGAAATTTGCTTGACTAAACATGAGCATTGCTCGTATTTTATAAATATGAGCAATGCTCATATTATATTCTGACCACAGGAGGATATTGTTATGGACAAAGATTCACTTACATTACCCACTGCCAAAGTTGGAAACGATTTAACCCGTCAGATGCAACAAATTAACGCATTCCAGCCTTTTCTGGCAATGCTTGCCGGAGATTCAAGTTTGGATGTAGTGGGAGAGATGGTTGTTGCTTTGCTGGAAACACCTTCCTTTGAAATTGCTGTAGAACACCTAAAGCGTGATTCTCGTTCGGCAGCATTAATTGAAGAGCGATACATGGCCCCGCCTCATAATCTGGACACTCTGTTGCAATATCCACCGGATTCCTTGGGATACCTTTACAGCATGGCAATGAAGGCAAAGGGATTTCGAGCCGAAGACTTGTACGAAGAGATACCCATTTATTCCGATGCCAGTTATGTGGAGGCGAGACTGAGCCAAACTCACGATATTTGGCATATCGTCACTGGTTTTGGTGTATCACCATCTGACGAGATCGGATTACAGGCATTTCACTTATTACAGTTTCCCTATCCTCTAGCAGTATCTTTGCTTTCTAGTAGCATGATGTCCACCCTTCTATTCAATCCTGAAGAATTGCCTACTTTGCTTGATGCTATTCAAACCGGATGGGAAATGGGCAAAAATGCCAAACCTCTTTTTGCCCAAAAGTGGGAGGAAGCTTGGGAAAAGCCCTTACTCCAATGGCAAAAAGAGCTAAATCTTTTTTTGTAGTAACTATCTAATCAGGGTCATCTGCATTTTTATTATCAAGAGAGCAATCTATATGCAGCACTTGTGTTCATATTTATACCGATTACCCTATGCAATGATGGATAACTTTGAGCTTTGGGGAGTTTACGAACCCAATTTCAGCGAAGCAGTAATTAGTTTGTTAGCATTTCAGCTACTTGAAGATACGATCACTCACTTGATTAGGGAACTCCAAAAATTGAAGGAGGCAGAAGGCAGGAGGAGCAATTCACTTATAGGATTCGACCCCGGATGAATTGAAGCCACTGAATTCTTATTCAGTGTGGGTCTTAAACCCTTGCCATTTAGCTTTAATTGCGCCAACCTACTTAACGTCATTGTGGGCTATTTGGAATAATCGGAACTTCTGGTGTTTCAGGTTGTCGCTGTTGTCGTTGTAAATACTTACTCAATACATAAGCCATATCTCCACGAGTAACGGGTTTTAGTGGAAAAATATTTCCTTGAGCATCTGTATTGAGAAATCCTTCTGTAGCTACTGTAGCGATCGCTTTTCTAGCCCAAGTTGGGATAGACTTTTCATCTGGATGTGAAGCCAAAATCTCATTTACAGCCTCATCAGGAAACTGAAATACACCATAAGCTTGAGCGAAAATAGCAAGAGCCTCTGCCTTTGTCACCTTTTGATTAGGGAAAAATTCATTACCTCGATAGCCTTTCATGATGTCAGTTTTTAAGACTGTCTGTATATCATTAAATGCCCAATAAGAACGAGGAACATCTGGAATCGTTAAATTTGCTTTGTTAACAGCTTCTCTTTTATCAAGCCGAAATGCTTTTACCATAATCGACGCTAATTCTGCCCTGCTCACTAACCTTTCTGGATAAAACTTGCCATCAGAAAAGTTTGTCATCCATTTCGCAGCAATTACCTGTTGAATAGAATCAGATGAGGTTCCAGAAGTCGTTTCTGGCACTTGAGCAATTGCTGGTAAATTTTGTAGTAGTGCTACTAAAGATAGAGTAATTGAAAGCTGACGCATCACCATAACCACTTTTAGCTACTAACGTGAATTTAAAAAACTACGTTACTGAGGTTAACGCAAAATTTGGTGTTCTTAATAACCTGTAACTCAGCTAGTGACGAATTTAGGCTGGCAATGTTGCGTAGCTACGAGAGTGTAGCTTTAAAAATTAGGACTGTGTTCAGAATCCCAGCACTTCCCATCATTCCAGACTCTACTGGTGTGTTCACATTCTGATTTATCGTTAATCCAAGGAATTGAAGTAGGGTAATTCAAGTTAGTTAGAGGAGCCAGTGAAGACGATGCAACAGAAAATATAGTGTAGCTACAAGCCGATAGAATCATTAAAAATCCTATGACAAACAAGGTATTGGCAGGAGTCCAAAAAGGATATAAACCTTTTTCAGAGCGTAAACGCGTTTTAGAACGACGTTCTGAACCTGCTAGCAACACCAAATAAAATCTTAATCCGGGAATTGGTACTGAAACTCTTATGTCTAAAGAATGACGAGTCCAAACACGAGAGTTAAAAACCCTTTTGATGGCTTCTAATTGCTCTACTGTGAAGGTATTTGACACTTCTGGGGCGATCTCAGCGACAAGTTTCTCGAAGGTAAGACCAGTATGCTGTGGCGTTGCCATAGTTTGTAGTATATTAATATACCATCTTTCTACATAAGCAATCTCCTCTCTTCCGGACACTACGATGTTTTATTTTTTACAAGTTCCTAATAAAGGAAGCAGAAATTAGCAAAAACTTGTTTTTTACCTTTCATCTTTTGATGTTATCTGCCCACTACTATGGACTATAGTCAGTTTTTCAGGAGTTTTGGGAATGACAGGAACAGATCCCGTAAAGTTGATGAAGCAAGAAGTTGGCAAAGCCGCTGCCGCCCTAGTAAAATCGGGTTCTATCGTCGGGTTGGGTACGGGGTCAACTACAGCATATACAATTCAGTTTTTAGGCGATCGCCTCAAGTCTGGTGAACTCAAAGATATCATTGGCATACCTACCTCGTTTCAGTCAGAAGTGCTGGCGAAGCAGTATGGTATCCCTCTCGCTACCTTAGATGCTATTGACCACATCGATATTGCCATTGATGGGGCAGATGAAGTTGATCCGCAGAAGAATTTGATTAAAGGCGGTGGTGCAGCACATACCCGCGAGAAAGTCGTAGACTACCTGGCAGAACAGTTTATCGTCGTGGTAGATAGTGGTAAATTAGTAGATCGCTTGGGTTCTAGTTTTGCTGTACCCGTAGAAGTGATTCCAATGGCAATTACTCCTGTAACCAATGCCATTAAAAAACTCGGTGGAAAACCAGAACTCCGTATGGGTGTAAAAAAAGCTGGCCCAGTGATCACTGACCAAGGTAACTTTGTCTTAGATGTCAGATTTGATTCTATTGAAGATCCAGTCAGCCTAGAAAAAACATTGAATAACATTCCCGGTGTTCTGGAAAATGGTATTTTTGTTAACTGTGTCGATTTAGTTTTGATTGGTGAAGTCAAAGATGGTCAGCCATTAGTGCGGCAACTGTAAGAGTTATAGATTTTGGATTTTAGATTTTAGAGACATCTAAAATCCAAAATTAAGCAGCAGGTTCAGTTCATCCAAACACTAATTTAAAATGTGCGATCGCTACTTAGCCCATGTCTTGCTTAAAGAAAAATTACAAGCCAAGCTTGAGGAGATTCAAGCTAAGAGCGATGGCTCTCCTGTTACCGATTTGAAGCTAGACAAAACCTTAGCCGAAGAAATTGAAGAATTGACGACGGAACTAGAGAGCGTCAATCCGAATCTTAATCCTCTGATAAACGCGACTCATTTGTTAGACGGAGCTTGGCAACTGCAATACTCTACTGCTAGAGAAATCCGTTCTTTAGTTTCTCTCCCATTGGGCTTAAAGCTGGGTAAAGTTTATCAAGTAATTGATATTGCAAATAAATTGTTTTTCAATCTAGCTAAGGTTAAACATCCTCTGGGGATAGTATCAGGATATGTTAAAGTAACAGCTAGCTTTGAGCCAGCCAAAGAAGATTTAGAACCTCTACCTAACAAACGCCTCAACGTGTATTTTGACAAACGCTACCTATCGATTGAGCAAATTGTTGGTATTAATACTCCTCAACTCAACCCATTTAAGGTTGTCTCAGCTAATAATCCTACTAGCAGAGCTGCGACATTAGACATTACTTATTTAGATGAAACCTTAAGAATTGGCCGTGGAGGAGATGGAAGTTTATTCATTCTTAGTAAATCCGATGATTTACCTGACTTCACCTCCTCAATTTAAAATTGATCGCGCCGATGAGTGGATATGGCTCTCTCAATAACTCATCTTTTCACTAAGGTAAAACCAGCTTCTGCAATGGTAGAGCTTAAAACATTAAACTTAAAGTTAGGTCATGGTATAGAAGAAGATATTAATGCCGAGCTGATAAGTCCCAGGCAAGTTTTAATTGTTAGGTATGAAGATATTTTAGACTTATCAATTCAACCAGGAGAATTGCGAGAAAATATTGTGGTTACAGGTATAGGATTTGATAAATTTATTCCTGGATCTCTGCTAACTTTTGAAAGTGGTGCGGCAATTCGTCTAACTTTTTACTGCGAACCGTGTAAGCGAATAGCCCACTTAGTAGAATCATTCAAGAGCATCAAGGGTAAAAGAGGAATCTTAGGCGTAGTTACTAAATCAGGTCAAATTCAAGTTGGTAGTAAATTTCAGGTTCAAGCTCAGAAATTTCCAGCATTACCTGAAAATCCTTATGAACGATTTCTAGATTTTATCATCAAAATTCCTAGTGGGAAAGTAGTTACATATAAACAGATAATTAAAGCTATAGGAGTTGATAATAGTTATCTAAGAGCTATTCCTACATATCTGAAAAAAACCTCAGCTAATAATTATCCAGTACATAGAATATTAGACTCTAAAGGTTATTTAATAAATTATGTGAACCAACAAAAAGATAAGTTGGAAACTGAAGGAGTTAAGGTTTTAGCAGAGGCAGACGTAGTGAAAAAATTAAATAAAAATTATGTAGATATTAATAATTATTCATGGGAAGATTGCAACATATATTTATAATAGATATTGCTTATTTAATTATCATGGTAATTACAAGATTATCCGGCATTCTGAAAAGTAAAATGGTTCCTTGGATCAAGATAATCCTTGATTTTTGATTTGTTTAGATGTAGCTTCCATAAAGTCAATGAAAACTTTTATGAGCTTATGAATTCCCTCGCTACCTCCTGCAATTAAACCTCCTGTCAGTAACGCATCTAAACAACGAAAAATAATTACTTGAATTGGATTATCGAAATCAAGAACTACAAGTGGCTCAATTGATCGAATACCTATTGCGCTCATTAAAAGCCCAAATAAAAGGGATGTCCATAGAGCAATGACTCGTGTATCAGATTTATAAGCTGTCTTTTGGCGCTCTTTTTCATTTAAATTATCCATTTGTGGCTTGAATATTTTTAATGATTCCTGTTGGTTTTGCGTAAAATTCTGGATGATTTGCTGTTCTAAACTCATTCCTTCAGGTGGTAGGCCAATGGTTTGATTTGATTCCAAAGAAGGAAACTGTTGTTGGACTTCCATAAGTCTTAGCTTCTCGGATATAAGAGCCTTTTCTTGCTGAATACTAATATCTAATTGTTCAACAAATGGGCCGCGCCAAGTAGTTATAAAAACTTCTAAAGAACGCTCTAGTAATAAAGAGATAAATAACTGTAATGTGAGTATTTGGATAATATCATTTAACCCAAAAGGTTTTAAAATAAATGGTTTAGATAATAACCAAGTTGACAAAGTTACTATTAAAAAACTAATAATAATTAAGACAAAAAATAGAGGAGATTCTGGAGAAAGCTTTAGCAACGTATCTATACTCCTGTTTCGCGTCACAATATTTAACACAGCCTGGAGGTGAGAACTACACCTGCTGAGTAACTTAACAACGTTAATTTGATAGAACAGTAAATAATTTATTACCCGCCCCTTTTTTCTGAAGTGTGAGAGGCTGCGCTACAGTGGGAGCAGGGTAATCTGAGGGTTTGTGATATAGCCGAAAGTGTTGCTATACAAGCATTATAGGAATAAACGTACTGTGTATGATGCGATCGCACTTTCCTATGGAAGAAATATGAAAAGCTGCATTGGCGAAAGGGAACGACACTAAAAGCAACCACCAATTAAAAACCCCTCCAAGGTTGGAAGGGTTAAAGTAATTTTTGGTAATGGGATGATGATTAGGGGGAAACAGAAGCTTTTCCTCCTTGATGAGCTAGAAATGCAACATCAAAAGGTATGGAGTAGCTGACATTTGGAGAATGAGTGGGTAGATTGTTAGATTTGACAGCTATAGGTTCGCCACTATTGTGAGTAACTATTTGAGCGCCACCCATTCCAGGCAATAAAGCAATCGAAGTAACAATGAGTACAGAATCTATCAAGATAGAAAGTTTCATAAGGTTCTATTTAGTTAAAGTGAAGTGTAATTAGTGTTGTTAGGTAATAGAGTCTTATTTTTTATCTGTCTTAACTTCCTGCATTCAGATTACCCGATCGGTTGATTTATTCCTCACCCATTAGGATGAGCTAATGGAGTGCAAGAACGTAAAAGATCATTCAAAGTTACTAAGACCCATCATGTGATAAGCAATAACAGCAGTATCAAAGGGTTTAAGGTAATTGATATTTGTGGAATGGCCGCGTAAAGTATGAGAGTTGACTGATGTGCAAATCTTGTTATGAGTGCCTATTTGAGTCCGAGCGAGTCTAAGTAAGACACTAGAACTAACAATATGTACAAAATTAAGCGAAGGAAAGAGTTTCATCGCTGATGCTGTATTGGTTAATATATCGGGAGCAACGTTCAGGATAAACTTGAACAGATATGTATTTAACTGAGATAATCTCAAGATTTATGCAGCGCTGTCAGTAACTTGTAGGCAGATGTTACTAAACGATATAGTGATTCTTAGCTTGGTGTGGTATTTTTTCAAAGTTACTAAGCTTCGTAAAAAAAATTTAGGTCTACCTCAGTTGGTTAGGAAACGCTACATAACATATTACTAAAGACTTTCGAGAGCTTTGAGAACCTCTGCTGCTGACTGATATCGTTGAGTAAAATCGAAATGCGCCATTCTATTTAAAATAACAACTAACTCGTTTGTAGCGTCAGTTAGTTCGCGCCAATGTTGCCAAGTCTGTTGATTGCCATCAGCTCCACTTTGAATAATTATTTCACCAGTATTTACATCTCTGCGAAAATCTCTAGGATCTACACCAGTTAAACCTTGAATTCCCATAATTCCCAACGCATAAATATCGCTGTTGAGTTTTGGCAAACCGCTCATTTGCTCAGAAGGTGCATAACCCGGCGTACCAATTGAAATAGTCTGAGCTTCTTGCTGCTGAGGATGAATTTGCTTAACAGCGCCAAAGTCAATTAAAACAATGTGTTGATCTGATTCTCGTCTAATCAAGTTACTAGGCTTGATATCTCGATGGATTACACCATAGCTGTGAACAAAAACAAGTACGTGTAAAACTTCTTTGAGCATTTCCACAACTTCAGCTTGTTTTAGTCGCTTTCCAGAGGTTACTTCTTTGTCCATAGCGTGCCCTCGAACAAATTCTTGCACTAGAGAAAATTGCCGATTTTCTTCAAAAAAAGCTAGCAGTTGAGGGATTTGTGGATGCTTACCCAAGGTTTCTAAAATTTGTGCTTCAGCGTCAAATAATCGTCTGACGACATTTAAATATTCTGCATCTTGGCGGGGGGGACGCAACTGTTTAACCACACACTGCGGATTGCCAGGACGCTGGATATCATCAGCCAAATAAGTATTACTAAATCCTCCAGAACCCAAGCCTTGAGTAATTTTGTAGCGGTTGTTTAGTAGAGTTCCTAGTGAAATTTCTTGCCCGATGGAATCAGCAATTACAGTTGGTGCTTCATTTGAGGCATCGCCACGCTGCCGTAAAAGACCTTGCAATTCCACAATTAATTGTTGGTGTTCTTGAACCCGTTGGGTAATTTCTTGTTGCTCTTGTTTCGTTTTATAAGCACTATAAGCAAGAACACTCCCGGCGGTAAATACTAACCCCAACGCCGGAGGTATTACCGGGAACCATCCAGCTTGGGTAAAAATGACAAAATTGCCTCCAAATAAGACTGCAAGGGCTGTTGCTCCTGCCAGTCCTAAGCCTAGTGGATGTTGAATCCGCGATACCAGCAACCCACCAACTACAGTCCATCCCCATATCCACAGGACTTTACCCCATTCAGGTAGAAACCAAAATAGTGGCTGTTTGTTAAGAACAGCGCTGAGAATTTGACTAACGCTGTGGGCATGAATTTCAATTCCTGCCATTTTCCCGGAATTATCTGACTTACCAGTAGCAAATGGCGTGTTAAAAATATCATTTAAACTATTGGCTGTTGAACCAATTAAAACGATACGGTCTTTCACCAAATCTGGTTTAACTTGATTTTCAAGTATTTCTGTAATAGTTACCTGCTGGGCAATCTGATGACCAGAATGGTAGTTAAGCAAGATTTGGTAGCCATTTGTATCTGCTTTCTGATAACCGCCAGCGTCGCTTTGGAGGGGTTTAAATACAGTATCTCGTAGTTGTAGTTCTTTTTTTGGGGTAAATTTTAGTTGGATGCCTCCAACTTCTAAGTATTTAAGTGCTAGTTGTAAGCTAAAAGAATAAGTACTTTGACAGGAATCTGACTCTTCTGCACTTACCAATAATAGGTTGCGACGAATTGTCGCGTCAGTATCTTCTACTACATCATTAAATCCTACTCGCTCTGCTTCAACCCCCTTTGGGGCTGCTATTCCCGGATTGTTAGAACCAGAATGTTTACAGATAGGAATGATGATATCGCTCAGTTGTAGGCGTTGCAGTAGTTTTTCGTGACCAGGTTGTACAGGTAAGTCACGGAAAATATCTAGACCAATGGCTCGCGGTTCATAAGCTTCAAGTTTGCCCAATAGTCGGTCTAGAAGTTCGCCAGATAGGGGCCAATTCCATTTTTGAATATCTTTTTCAGTTAAAGCAACAATCAATAGACGAGAGTCTGGGCCTGGGTCGCCACGTAATTGCATCATCTGATCGTAGACCTTCATTTCTAGAGGCTCGAAAACCCCAAGTTTTTGAATACCTACTAGTAAAATTGTAGCGATCGCACTTGAAAGAATAACTGGTTGTCTAAATAAAGTTTTTAAGTTTGTAAGCATTTCTCTAGATAAGTTTTATTTTAAAATATACATATTTTTTATCCTAATTTTCATCATTGAAATTATTCTATGCAATTTGCAACTTTTCTCGAAATATGCAAATCCCCGATTTCTTAAAGAAGTCGGGGATCTTGTTAATCACGAATGATTAAGTAGGGCTATATATGTTTAAGATAATGCACGATCGCTTCTGCTGTTGGCAAATTAGTTGCCAGCAAAACTTGATTAATAGTGCATAATCTAAGCAGTGCTTCTTCATTTGCCTGACCAGGCTGAGGTTGCAGCAAATCTCTCAGGAAAATAACTGCTAAAATTTCTCCGGCTCCAACTAATGAAGCAATTGTTTGATATCCCCCAGAAATTGGTGCGGGGGTTTGCTGACTAATAGTTATTCCTGCTTGTTGATGTAAGACTTCGCCAACAGATGGCCAGGTAATTGTAAAGCTCTGTGAGAAAAATTCCTGATGTTGAGAAACAAATTCAGCAAGTTCTGATTTCTTGCTCTCGTGAGCGATGAGTACTATGTTTCTTTCAATAATCACTTGCGGAGGCTCACTTACATTTATTTCTTCTGGAGTTTCATCAAATTGAGTCTCTTCTACTTCAGGAACCTCTTCAATAGTTTGACTGATACTCTCAGGAACTTCGCTTTCTGTTGTTTCCAAAGATTGAATATCAGCTAATTCAGAAACTTCACTTACTAGAACAACATCATCAACATTTACGCTGGCTTCTTCTGTAGTTGTATTATTCAAATCAATGTATTGATTGCTAGAAACTTCTGCAACGATATTATCAGGCTCCGTCAATGCTTCAGAAACTTCACCTCCTGTTTCATCAACAGCAAAACTAGGTTCTACTTCGTCAATATTTGTGCTGTCTTCTGTCGTAAATAAAATATCTAAATCTGCTAATTCATCATTGATATCTTGTGTAGGTTGGCTCAATGTTTCTTGCGGCTGAATCTCCTCTTCTTCTGTAACTTCATTGACAAATTCGCCAAATTCTAAACTGACTTCTTCTGCGACTGGTGTATCTAAATCTACTACTTGATTTTCATTATGAGTAACTTCCAGAACGGTACTTTCTTCATCAGACACTTCGCCGAAAATATCACGCGGCTGCACAAAGGTGACTTCTGCTTCCAGCGCCGCCTCTAACTCTGCATCTTCTGGGGAGGTTGTTTCGGGAACTTGGTGGAAAATATCACGTGGCTGTACGAAGGTGACTTCTGCTTCTAGTGCTGCTTCTAACTCTGCATCTTCTGGGGAGGTTCCTTCTATATCACGCCGTTGCACGAAAGTAGATTCTGTCGCCAGTGCTGTTTGAAAGTCTGTAACCTCATCGTCAGTGAGTTCTGGAAGTGTAATTTCCTCTTCAGAAGTTTCGATGATATTTTCAGGTACTGCGATCGCATCATCAGCTACAGTAAAAGAAACTTCCTCACCATTTTCGCTAACTTCTGGAATCTCTACTTCCTCAACATCTGCACTGAATTCTGGCGCAACTAACGCTTGCAAATCTCCAATCTCATCATGGACATTGTGTGGAACTTCGCTAACTGCTTCTGGTGACTGAATGATGTTTTCTGGGGCGATTATCTCAACAACCGGAATGACATCATCGGGTTGAGTAGCAACAACTTCGGGGATTTCGCTGACTTCTGGAGAAGGTGTTTCTACTTCTGGAGTAATAGGCGTTGGAACTTCGCTAACTACTTCTGGGGCTGGATTAACGACATTGGGTGCGCTGACATTTTCAGGCGATCGCGGCCGGGAAAACAGTGAAGGGTCTATAATTCTAAAGACTGTCTCTGGTTGCTCATAAGCGGGAGCAACTGCTTCTAAGATCAGAACGTAATCTGCAATCCTGATAATATCTCCATCACTCAAAGAATATGGTCGATCTTTTTCGGCTTGTTTTCCATTAAATATTGAGCCATTTCTACTGCCAAGGTCAGAGAAGTAGTAATTTCCAGCTTTAACAAAAAACTTAGCATGTACCCGACTAATATCAGGACTGTCTAAGACTAAATCAGAATCAGGAGAACGACCTATTAACCATTCTCCTCTCGTTGGAGTTTCTGTGGTCAGGTCAACTTCATTGACTTCACTTAGATTTGGTGAGTAGCTAACTTTTACTTTCATATTAATTTTTGGTTAATTTTATTGATTTCTGCTACCCAGCGCTGACGGGTAGTATGTTCTAAATTTAAAATATCATCTTGTGACCAGTGGAAATGATAAGCAATAAAAGCTACCTCCTCATATAAAGTATCGGAGGGGTAGCTTACGACTCCCCCGCTAGTTCTAGCTCCACTGAAAATTGAGTATTGCAGTGGGGACATTGTGTCGGAATATGTACATCGCCTTGCTGATTGATTCGATTATAAAATTCTCGGAGATAGGCAATGTCATGTAGAAGAAGTTCTTCGAGTAAATCAGGGCTAACAGAGTTAAGACTGCCCAAGCGAGTAATAACCCGTGCAAGCATCACCAAAACACCGTAAGCTGGATTTTCCTGAACTCTGCGCTCTTGTTGCACCAAAATTTCATCTTTAGCGGTGGCTAAACGCATCACCCCATGACGATGTATTCGGTGTTCACTATCACTCAACCCTCTAGGAAGAGTGAAGGCAAATTCTGTGCAGAGAGTATCCTTTTTACGGCGCATAATTCATTTGGGGATTGGGAATTGGGAATTGGGAATTGGGCATTGGGAATTAGAGAATAGGGGATAAGATTTTCAATACTCGTGAATGAGGCTTTGAACTCCATTAATGAGTCTTTGAACTCCATTAATGAGGCTTTGAACTTCATTAATGAGGCTTTGAACTCCGTTAATGAGGCTTTGAACTCCGTTAATGAGGCTTTGAACTCCATTAATGAGTCTTTGAACTCCGTTAATGAGTCTTTGAACTCCGTTAATGAGTCTTTGAACTCCATTAATGAGGCTTTGAACTCCATTAATGAGTCTTTAAACTCCGTTAATGAAGCTTTGAACTCCGTTAATGAGTCTTTGCTTTCTGCTCCCACGCCCATGCCCAATGCCCCATGCCCAATTCAATTATGAATAAGTGCTTCGGGGGAGTTTATTGTATCTTCTGGTATGGAAGTTTCACCTTCCAAGCCATTAATTCGCCGATAAAAATCTTGGAGATAATTTAAATCTTGGGCAAAAAAGTTTTCTACTATTGCAGGAGTAACTTCTGATAAAGCACCCAAGTGAGTAATCACTCGTGACAAGATAATAATTGTGGCATAAACGGGATTCGCTTTAACACGTGGGTCACGCAAGGGTGCAATCTCGTCTATCGCCGTTGATAACCGCATTACACCTTTGCGGTGGAGGTTGCCTTCAGAGTCTAGATACCCCTTTGGCAATGTAAATTCAAACTCTGTGGGAAACATACTTCTCCTAATTACTTCACACGTTTAAATTCCTCAAAAGCAACCTCCACTTCCTCAATTTCGATGTCATGGCTGCGGGCGTTAACATCGGCAATTTTGTAACTTGCAGGCCAAGCACCAGCTAATTCAAATCTAGCTATTTCTTGATTTGCCTGATTATAAATAGACAAAGCAACAAGTCTACGTTGCTCAGACCAATTACCCTTTTCGACTTTTTCAAACCACTTCCAAAAATCCATAGAGTTGGTAGTACCTCTACGCAGAGTGAGATTACCACTCTTAGGATTGCTAGGAAGCTTAGTTCTCACCACCTGACCTTTTGATTGCCCTTTTTTACCCCAGGTTTGAGAAGTAACTTCAGAAATTTCAATTACCTCTTGGGTTCTTTTGAAGCCTTGACACTCCAAAAAGAAGCAATTGGCATCGTTTTGACCTTCTAGTGTCAGTTCTAAATAGAACCGATGGGCCGTAAGAACTTCTGGAATTCGGCTTGCGGATTGTACCACTGTTAATTACTGCAAATGCTAAGGGATTTCCAAGAAATAAATTATCCAAAAAAACGAACCACAGAGGCGCAGAGAGCACGGAGAGATGGAGAAGAGAGAGGATTGTTGTATGAGATTTTTGGATGTTTTTTAATTTGGAAGTCCCTAATTATTTGATTCGTTTAATTCCTTCGTGAACCAATTCAACTGTTTCATTTGCCATATCACCACCAGAGGCTGTTAAGGTAGGCCCGGTGTATTTACAGGGATAACAATTGACAATGTTCCAGCGTGCTTTTTCTGAGCCTTGTTGGTCATAAGCGACCACTGAACCAGTTTTACGATTCTGTGCCCACTGACGAGGATCACCCATGTCTTCGTTACACTTTTGATACCAAGTATAAAGGTCTATATCATCAGTGGCGATGACTTTTACTGTGATGTTAGTAAATTTAACAACAGTTGGTGTAGCTTGACGCATTAGTTTAGCGCCTTTAGATGAACCGTGAACTTCTTGTGCTGGAGTATTCTCAACGCCTAAGCCACTAATTTCTTTGATGAACTTATCAGTAATTCCATCAGCCTCGAAGTAAAACTTACAAGAGGTTAAAAATTCGCCTGCCATACTTTTAGACTCCTTTGTGTGTGGTTAATTTGGGAATGGGGAATGGGGAATTAGGAGTGAAGAGGGGAATAGGTTACAGGTTAAAGGGTACAGATTATTCCCTGTCACCTGTCACCTGTCCCCTAATTTCAATGCCCTATTCGCTGTCTTCAATGCCATTCCATTGGCTGATGCGGAAGACAACAAATTCAGCCGGTCTGACTGGGCAAACACCGACTTCAATATATAAACGTCCTAAAATTCTGGTTTCTGGTGGGTTCAATTCTTCGTCACATTTGACATAAAATGCTTGGGCTGGAGATGCCCCAAATAAAGCACCTTCACGCCAGATACGCTCTAAAAAGTTGCTCACAGTACGGGTGACACGTGCCCATAAATCTTGGTCGTTCGGTTCAAAAACTACCCACTGAGTCCCTAGTTCTAGGGATTTTTCGATATAGCTAATTAACCGACGCACACTGATGTAACGCCACTCTGTTTTATCTGGCTCAACTAAAGTGCGTGCGCCCCAAATGCGGATACCTCGGTTGGGGAAGCTGCGAATGCAGTTTATTCCCAAGGGGTTTAATAGTTCTTGTTCGCGGAAGTTTGTTTCATAGCCCAAACCAATTACGCCTCTAGGAACTTCATTTGCAGGCGCTTTGTAAACTCCTCTGGTTTCGTCGGTGCGGGCCCAAACACCCATCACATGACCGCAAGGAGGTACTAAAATTGGATTACCGCGATCGCGTGGATTGGGTACTTTAATCCAAGGATAATAAAGGGCCGCAAACATCGAACGACGGTTAAATCTATTCAACCACTCCACTACTTGTTGAGGTTTGACGGCATCTGGTGGAGCATCAAGTACAACCATGCGGTTGGGGGGGTTGGGAATATCGCCACTGGCAGAACCCTCACACATACTAATCATCAGTTCGATGATGCCGTGGACTTGATCTAAATTAAGTATCTGTTCTTGATAAGCCCGCATCACATCAGGACAAGCCAGCATTGTGATTTCGTCAACTTCAAAGATACCGCGTACCCCGGTGCGATCGTCTCGAACCCCTTCTAAATTTTGTGAAAATCTATCGGGTGGGGCGGCAACAATGGGTGGCGCTAGTTCATATTGACCATTAACAGGACGACGAGCTAGAGGCTGTCCACTTTGAGTTATGTCTTCTACACTGACATACATCGAATTTCTCAATGCCGCTAACGCATAAGTCGCTATCTGAGCAGCTGGCTCGCGGTTCATTGTCAAGTTTTCATATTGCTCTAAAAGTTCATCTCCCCGACGAATTTGGATGGTGAAATATTCACCTGTATTTGGAGGCGCTTCTCCTTCAGTACCTTCTGGTAGGGCGCGGGGTGAACCATCAATAATTACAAGATTTACTAATCCGCCTGATGCTTGCTCAGGACGCAAAGTAAAGCGCAGGGCTGGACGATTACCTCTAGAGTTGATTCTGAGGGTAGCCGGTTCTGGAGTTGCGGGTCTGGGTGCGCCTGGTAACTGAGTCCCAATGCTTGTTACCCAGCAACGACCGCCACCATTCATAAAGTAGCCGTAGACTGAAAAAGGTAAATAGGCGTTGAAGTCGGTGAAGCCGTCAGAGTTGGGACGGGCAAAGTAGTTTAAATATTGCGTCCAAGTAGTTACTAGCATGGGCTTGTATAACTCAGCCCCACCGCGAACATCTTCTGTAAAACCTACAAATCCGGCAACTGCTGTGCTAACACCTTCAATTGGTCGGCTACCCCGGTCAATTTCTTCGATGTAGACACCAGGAGCAAAGTAATCAAGTCTAGCCATGAAAGTTTCTCCAAGTCAGTAAAAATCTAATTATTCAGGAGTTAGAAATATTTCTTTGAAAGTATTACTTTGGTTATCTACCAATGCATTGACGTTTTGGGGTAAATAGCCAGGATGATTCAGAGTCAAAACATAATTACCTAAATGAAGGTCTTCAAAGAAGAACAGCCCTTCTTTAGTAGTTGATATGGACTTTTCAGTTCCCCTCACAGCTACTTCTGTCGCTACCAACGGCAGATTTGTCACCGCACTTTTGACAATACCCGCGATCGCAACTCGCCTGGTTAATACTAGACTGTCACTATCACGAGACAATTGATTTCGTAAATTGAAAATTCGCTCCCAAACCAAAGGTACTGGCGTAGGTTGTGGCTCGAAGGGAATTGTAACTGTCAAATATAAGGCTGAACGCAATGGCACATTGAGAGCGCTCCATAAAGAGCCAATTTCAATTGGCGGCTCTAGAGCAACTGTCATGTTCAAATTACCATAGCCCCGTAATTCAGGAACCAAAAACTCCTCTTCCAAGGTGCGATGGCGCAACAGCACAGCCAACGCCTCACTGATAAAGTGATGCTCCCCTAAAGCTGTTCTATCCCAGGCTGTTAATAGCAGTGAAACATCAAACCAAGCGGGTGCCCAATTTACAGTGGCAGGTTGTAGAGCGCGTGTTAGCTTGCGTTCAACTTGCCTACCAGAATGTTGTACCTGCTTACTCTCACGTATATCAAAAATGTATAAATTGAGAGTCGGGCCTGCTCCCTCTTCCCTTCGATTACCAGGATGGCTAAAGTCAATTTGCTCTGTACTGGTAAGTGAGGTTCCTCCAGCTAGAATTTCGGCTAAAGTTTGAAGAACGAAGATAAGCATGAAGGTGTTCTGCTGGTAGCTAATCCAGATGCATCTACAGTATATGTATCAGCCTTCTAAAGGTAATTAGACTTTTGTCGATATTTTTAGATTGGGGATTGGGAATTGGGAATTGGGAATTGGGGATTGGGCAAAACAGTTCCGTTAGCGGATAGCTCAGGTTTAGCCCGTGAAGAGTTAGGAGTTACGAATTCTCCCCCTGCTCCGAATGGCACGCTTGTTAATCGCAAAGCCCTGATATAACTTGCTTTTTGAGTGTGGGGAGTGTGGGGGGTAAGACTTCTTCCCCATCCTCCCACACCTCCCACACCCTGCCGGCAAGGAGGTTCCAGCTTTTCTTGGTGCCATTCTCCCTTGCTCCCCTGCCCCCTGCTCACCATTTGAGTGGGCTGGAAGATATGAGATTTTCAAAAATCCGAAAAGCAGTAACTTCAATTTGTAGATTAGTCTGGAGCAGTTCTTAATAGAAGTGGCGAGATGACCACACCACAAAATTTATGCGTTGTAATAAAAAAATGCTCTACGTACCTATATATACTTAGAAAAATGGTAAATATATATAAACGCAAACTTAATAATTCTTTGTATTAATTATCTAAGAAGATAACTTAATAAAAAAATAAACATTACTGAGACTGCATAATTTTATACTGGTCAGCAGAACGAATAAAAACATTTGGTTGCAAAAAGCGAGTGAAGCTATGACACTAGGCTTTTATGTACAAAAACTGGAGAATGGCTCGAATTATTTGAATTCCTCAGATATTCAGAGCTATTGTCAGTTAGAGTCTGAACAGTTAACTAGTCAATATCCAATTTTTTTCGCTCGGATTGTCTATCATGATTACTTGCTGAAAAATCATCAGGAAGTTATAAATTATGGTCAAGACCAAGCTCCTTTTTCCCATAAAACTTTAGCTTATTTGCGCTCTGAAGCATGGCTGACAGATTTTCCGCCTGCTTTGACTTTGCATGAATTTAGATTGAAGGATTTTTCTTCCATTTCTTACATTTGCCCTATAGGATATAAAAATCAAAAACCTGAATACATTCAAATCATTACTCATAAGCCTCTGTCAGAGAGCTTGCAATTATATGTAAAACGCTCTGCTATGCTGCTGAGTAAGTATGCAGATATTTACTTGGACTATGGAAGACAAAAAACTGAAATTCAGCTCCTGGAAGATATCTTGCATCGAATAGGACATCAATTGCGTAACTCTCTAGGACTTATAGGATTGTATGCACATAACTTATGCTTAGGTTTAGAGGATAGCCATTGGCAAGAGCAAGCAACAATCATTGGCGAAAGTATACAAGATTTAGATACTAATTTAAATGAGCTTATTGATTGTGGACAAAGTGCAAAATTGAGGGTAAAACTTCAAGATTTAAGAAGTTTAGTTCTTGAAAGCATCAAAAATTTACAACCTCTAATTAATGAGAAACAACTTAAAATATTGATTCCAGATACATCGACAATACTGAAGATAGACAAATTACAAATGAAACAAGTATTTGATAATATCCTCAGTAATGCCGTCCATTTCAGTCCTAACTCAGGAACTATTACCTGTAGCTGGCAAGTTTTTCAAGATGAAGTTTTAATTAAAATTTCAGATCAAGGCCCAGGATTATCACAAGAAGATTTACAAAAAGTATTTACCCCATTTTATTCCCGGCGCAGAGGAGGTACAGGACTAGGCTTAACTATTGCTAAGAAAATTATTTTGGATCATCAAGGAAGTATCTGGGCACAAGCCTTATCAGAAAGTGGAGCGCAATTTTCTGTAATTTTGCCTCGACCAAGGAGCGGGAATTAATTCGCAATTAGTAATGATGTTCCTACGTAGGTAACGTAATTTGTAATTAAAAAGATGGCTAATGATAATAAGAAACTTTCGGTTTTGCTGGTAGATGATGAAGAACGCTTCCGCCAAGGATTACGTACTCTCTTGAATTTTTATAGTATTAATTCTGCATTACCTGTAGAAGTTATAGGTGATGCAGATTCTGTAGAGCAGGTTTTAAAGTTTACAGCCCAGAAGTGTCCAGATTTAATTTTGCTGGATATGCAATTGAAAGGATGTGATGGGATTACAGTTCTGGCACGTCTTAAGGAAACTGCTTACACTGGCAAAGTTTTAGTATTGTCGGCTCATCAAGAAGACGACTGGATTTTTAGAGCAATGCAGGCGGGAGCCGCAGGTTATGTGTTTAAAAATCGTGTGGCAACACAATTGTGTGAGGCTATTGACACTGTTACAAGAGCGGAAATTTATCTACCTTCAGAAGTTGCTAGTCGATTTTTCCGGTTTTTTCAGGCTTATTCAGACTCTTGCCTGAAAGCATGTCATGAGGTGCATTTAACCGAAAGAGAGCAGGAAGTTTTATACTGGTTAACTCAAGGTGCTTCTAATGAAGAAATCGCTAAACATTTATATGTAACAGTTGCTACTGTTAAGGCGCATCTCACCAGTATTTTTGAAAAATTGAAGGTTACTAGTCGGACTCAAGCTATTGTGGCTGCCCTCAAGTTAGGAT